>JAZUJY010000273.1:0-2450 GCA_045643005.1 Oscillospiraceae bacterium
TAGATTAAGCTATAATAGTATAAATAATAGACGTAATTAGCAAAGGAAGAATAAATACCTATGATGAAATGTAAATATTCAGCTTACAAAAACAAAAGTCAAAGTGAAGAAATCAGTAATACCGAATTACAAATGTTGCTGTTTAAAATACAGAATCAGTATCAGCCCCAAGCTGTCGTTCGTCCAAAAATAAAAGTATGGAAAGACGTATTGCTTCTTTTAATATCTATAGCATTTCTTGTTTTATCTTTATTTTTTATTTCTGAACGAAATATTGTTTCAGATGTCAATTTTATATGCTTGTGTATTATTTCAGGAGGACTCTGGCTCTTTTTCAGCATCAGGAAACTGCTTTTAACTTTTATAACTATTTATCAGAAATATGCACCTTCATTCATCAGAGAGGCTTGTATTTATAAACCTTGCTGTTCGGAGTATATGCGCATTTCCATAATGAAATACGGAGCATATAAAGGCTTTATCAAAGGATTAAAACGTATTTCAAGATGCAAACTTCCAAACGGAGGTATCGACGAACCATAAATTTTCAGGAGGTATAATTATGCAATACAAAACAATTCAGATTGAGCATTATGTTTTAGTAAAAAGGAAAGAATCATTTAAATTAAACCAGCAATATGAAAGAGTTATTAATGCTGAAGCTGCATCAGGCTGGAAACTTCTTGGAATACATTCACTTCCTATAAAAAGAAGAACCGGATGTCTTCAAATGCTATGTTTGAATTTCTTTGAAGTGGTTCATATGGATATACTAATATTTTTCAAAGACTAAAAGTCATCTCTAAAAGCTCCCTAAAAAAGAAAAAGTCACCATGTAAAAAGGCAACTCGTTAAAGGGATCTGAAATTACGTGAAAAAACGTCATAATTTACACGATTATCAGAGTTATTTTAACCCATTTTCTTCAAATGGGCACAGTTATCCCCTTGAAATCTTATGTCGTTTTAAAAATTCATACCTGCAGATATTGTATATCAGATTTGTGATTCCGATTTGAAACCATGCTCGTGTAATTCCTATGGAGCGAATTGTAATTCCATGCATTAAATTTGTCATGAATCCGAAGATATGTTCTATTCGGCAGCGAACCATCGATTTTTCTCTGTTGCATTCCCTTTGCTTTTCTGTTAATGGATGATTTCTTTTTCCCTTTTCACAGATTTGATTCTCACAGCCTTCAGGTAATTTGTTTGCTATTTCTTCACCTGAATATGCACTGTCTGCATATACTGCTTTGGTGCATCAACAAATGTTGCATCTACAATTGTTCCTTTATGTGTGATAAGTCCTTCTGATTCAAGCATTTCATCAAACATACAGAACAATTCATCCATTGTCTCTGATTCAGCAAGAGTGTTTTCAAAATCCCACAGTGTTCTTGAATCAAGTACCTTATCTCCAAATCCAAGACCTAAGGCAACACCGCACAAAGCACGTCTGACGACGAATTTTGTTAATCTTTCGTATTTGTCCTCTGTATCAAAGAAACTTAATTGTTTGTTTTCCATATCTTTATTATACTACTTTTTCTCCTCTTTGTATAGGGTTTTTAGAGATGCCCTAAAGTAACTTGTATTGGTGGTGACAAATTATGTTTATGACAAATTATGAAATCGTCTACGGAAAAAGTACAGAAATTCCAAGTACTTATAACGATATTTCTGTTACACAGAATTTGAAAACTGATAGTGCTGATATAAAAGCAAACTCTCAATCCAAGGGGGAAAAAGGGTTATTTGATGCTGCATCATCTGTTCGACGTTATGTTGGCGATAAAACCGGACAATTTGCTGATTATATGAAAACTGAAGATGTTGCTCAAAAAAAAGACATATTTGTTTCGGAAACAAAATCTGCTGCAGCTAACGTAGGTAACTTTTTAGCTGCAATACTAAATAAAATCAAAATTTATTTTGGTTTTATGGAAGACGATGATTTATATGATGTTGTTGAGTTTGAATATAATGATTATGATAACATAAATTATGCTGACACCAGATTTAATCGCATAGACTATGAAAATAATTACGAATATTCAGAAAGAAAAAATAATAATGTTTTATATCTGCTGTTGATTATTATTTTCCTTTTAATTTTACTTCTATTTGGAATAATTACTTATATAATTCCGGCTTTGGTTGATAACAACAAGAATACTGCACAGCATACTTCGACAGGCAATATTGAACCAACAAGCTCTTTCACTTATGTAACATCAGCTTTATCAGAGACTTCTGAACAGACTACATCAATTATTACAACAACATCTGCAAACAAAAGCCGCTTCAAACTTGATAAGTACAGCTTTGAATTTGCCGTTGGCGAAACTCAGATGCCGAGAGTTCTCGAACATCCGGAGGGCTCAGGTGAATGGAACGAAATGTGGTCTTCAAGCGACGAAAATATCGCTACAGTTGACCAGTACGGCA
>JAZUJY010000274.1:0-13753 GCA_045643005.1 Oscillospiraceae bacterium
AGTTGTGTTCAAAGCTCTGCTTTTAACAAGCAGAGGCGATTCGCAGAATCGGTTCCCGCTCAGTCGGAGATTGTACTCCGACTGTTTGGTCAGATAGAACCCGCCGCCTGCAGAGGCGGGGGATATCCTCTGTGTTGTTATATAAGTTTATGAAATATAAAGATCTTCATGTTTTCTGTGGTGATACAAATTTTGACGGAATAGTAAATGAAAAAGATAATATCGAACTTGAATACAGAAAGAAATAAAAATAAGGTGCAGGATCTGTTTCCTGCACCTTATTTTTATTTATAAAGAGTATATTTTATTTAGCATTCGGATCATTTACAGCACCGCAGATAACTGAAACTCCTTTTTCATCAGATACGTTAAAGAAGAAAGGTCTGTTTAGGATAAAATCAAGAGTATCGGTTTCTGAAGGAGCACAAGCACTGTCTTCAAGGAAGAGTTCTGTATAAGCAGCTGCTTCGCATCCGTTTTCATCAATATTTATTGTAGCTTCATGAATGATCTCTCCGATCTCTTCAGGACCTTCATCTTTAAATAATGTTGAAAAATCTCCGGCGATCGGGACTCCCATACCTGCAGCTGTACCTGTAAGATCAAATGAAGATTTGATATCAAACTTTGGTATCTCCAGATTAACATTGTATGTTGCCATTTTGTCTTTTCCGGATAAAATACTGTTCATTTTCTCATCATTTTCCATAAGTTCCTGTAAAGTGATCGTTTCATCAGGAAGTGCAAATGTCATTTTAAATCCGTCTAACATCTTAAGTTCACATAAAGTATATCCGTCACATTTTGCAGCTTTTGTTATATAGTAACCGGTAAGATAAGAAACATCTGAGGACTGATTTTCTGAATTTGTAAATTTGTCAGTTTTAATACTGCTTTTTTCAAACTGTGTTTCCCATTTTTCTTTAAAGTGAATTGCATTTACTATTCTCATTACTTCATCCTTTGAAGTATCTATCTGCGGATTGAGCATTTTATTGGTTTTTTCACTTATCCAGTCACCGATTTTCTTTCCTGCATCAGGATCCGAATTACATTTTAAATAAAATGCAGCTGCATTATATTTTTCTGAAAGTGATCTGATTGCTGCATCATCACCCTGATGAGAACTTTCTGAATTGAACCAGATAGAATTTGCAAGTGTAAGATCACCGTTTTCTTTGTCATTAAAAGCAAGATCCTTAAAAAGTTCAGCATTTGTATTTCGAAGATCTTCGATATCATCCGCACCAAGTGCATCAAGAAATGCTTTTTGTGTATCACCTGCAGCACTTTCAGCTGCAATTGACAAAGCCATATAGATTGAAAGTGGTGAATAAACGGGATTTTTTGAATCAGCATCAGTTTCAAGTAATACCGGTCTGAAGGAAGAATTTACAAAACTGCTGTAATCTCCAAGTAATGCAGGATCGTAATCATTATTTTTGTCAGTTTGATTTTTGGTCGGTTCATATATTTTTTTCATATCTGCATTTGCACCACATGATGTAAAAAGTAAAGCTCCGACTAATGATAAAGTACCAATTAAAATTCTTTTTTTCATAATTATTGCCTCCGTAATATATTTATATTATTTATTCACATTTTGATTGTGACAAATAATAAGTGTAAACAAAATTGCTGTTTGTTGCATGAAAAAAAATTTTTTTATTCAAAATATAAAAACAATAATTATTATAGCACAATATATTAGGCTTGAAAAGAGTATTCATTAACAAAAATTAGAAAAAACGATAATTTTAGAAAAAAGTACAATATAAAAATTATCATATGCTGCTTTTTAGCAAAAAAAGATGTAAAAAAAATTGTCTGAATTTAAATAAAAGATTGAAATTTCACAGATTTTTTATTTGTACATATTATACCAAAACTTTTGACAACAGTTGATTTCAAAATTTTGTAAATTTTGAAAATATATTATTTTTATTGCAGCATATAATACAGTATGACAAATGAATACAAATTCTTGTATAACAAAATAATCATAAAATCACTGTTATCACAACACAATGACACAAATAAAGAGAAATTTGTTAAATTCTTTTTACAAATATGTTATTATACACATTTCACCTGTGAATTATACTCTGATAGGAATAACATTGCCCAAAAGTGCATTATTTTTGAATAGTAAAATAGACGAAAATATATTGACTAATCTATTAATTTATTGTAATATATAATCGCGTGTTGATAAAACGAAAGAGATAAAAGCAATTTTTTTCTATTTTTTTTGTAAATATATTGCTCAGTCATTCAGAAAAAAATCAGATAAAATTCATATAACAAAACGATCAGAAATAAAAAAGTATTTGTTTTAAAGTATTTATGGTCAAGATTAACCATGCACCGGGATTCAGACAAAAACAAGGTGCTTTAATTTTTGAAGTGATAAAACAGAGACAAAATTACTTTAAGTATATCTTTTTAATATTTGATCAGATGTATTTTTTAAACAGATACAATTGGTTATTATGGAGGAAAAAATGAATAAAAACAGAAAAATCGCAGCAGCTGTAAGCTGCGCAGTGTTGACTGCAGCAATATCAGCTCAGTATCCGCAAATAAGCTTAAAAGCCGATTACGAAAAAGTTCTGATCAATGAAGTTTGCGCAAAAAACACATCAATAGCATCAAAAGATGGAAAATTTTATGATTTTATTGAACTTTACAATCCTACCGGAAACGATATTGATATAAGCGGATACGGATTATCAGACAACGCAGAAAATCCGTTCAAATTTCAATTTCCCGACGGCAGTATATTAAGAGCAGGCTCGCGGAATGTCGTTTACCTGGATTCAAAAGAATTTAAACTTGACGGAGAATATACAGGTTCATTCGGAATATCAACTGACGGCGAAACTATTTCGCTTTCTTCTCCTGACGGTAATATAATTGATCAGATATCCTTTGGAAATCTCGATGCTGATACATCTTACGGAAGAAGAACGGACGGGGCAGACACATTTGCTGTTCTTTCAATGTCTCCAGGAAGAGAGAACAACAGTTCACAGATGATAAAAAAAGTCGTGGAAGCACCAAAGCTTCATGCTGAAAGTGGTTTTTATGAAAACGATTTTGATTTAAATATTTCAGCAGCTGCAGGAACAAAAATATATTATACACTTGATTCCTCAACACCAACTACTTCCTCGAAAGAATATACCGGTTCTTTAAGTATTTCTAAAAAGCACAATGATAATAATCAAAACCAACAGCAAAATAATAACAGCAATGAATGGACTTTTACAGACAATAAAGGAAATCAAGTAACTGCTTACGGTTCTGACATTATTAATGATTCTTCTGACAGAACCTGTAACGGCGGAAAAGCTTTTTCAGGACATTCCATTATTAATAATACTGATCAAATTAATTCTGCACTTACAGGAGAGAACAAATCATTTACTTTTGAAGCAATCGTCAGGCCAAATTCAACTGAAGGAAATAATGTATTTCTTTCAAAAGGAGATCTTCAGATTTGTCTGAAGACATTTTATAACGGTGCTGGTCTGGAATTTTTCATATTTCAGGACGGATGGCAATCAGTAGTTTGTGATTTTCCTCAGAACTGGGTGGGCAACTGGCATCAGATCGCCGGAGTATATGACAAAGGCAAAATCTCAATTTATATAGACGGACAGCTGATGAATACAACTACTGTATCAAACAATGTCGCACAGGGAAATCAGCCGATAGGTGTAGGAATTGATACTGAAACCGGAAGAAAATTTGACGGTGCAATTTCTGTAGCACGTGTTTATTCAAGAGCTCTTTCAGGTGATGAACTTCTTGGTCAGATGAGCGCGTCTCCGAGAATTTCTTCAGGCGATTCATCTGTTCTCGTCTGGGTGGATTACAGTGATAACAATTTTACATCGAGAAAATCGAATGAACAGCAAAATACTAATAATAACAACAATTCAAATGGTGAACCGACTACACGTATAGTTCGTGCTATTGCTGTTGACAATGAAGGAAACGTTAGTGAACCTGTTTGCGGTGTTTATTTCATGGGACTAAAGGGTACAAAATCATATTATCAGAACATGAAGGTAATTTCAATTGTAACTGATTCATCTAATCTGTATGATCCTCAGAATGGTATCTTCACAAATTATGACAATTCCGGTCGTGAATGGGAAAGACCTGCAAATCTTCAGCTTTTCGACGGAGGAAATTATTCTTATGAACAAAATGTCGGAATAAGAGTTCACGGCGGATATACAAGAAGATTTGACCAGAAGAGTTTAAGTGTATATGCAAGAAGTGATTATGGTGCTTCCAAGTTTAAATATGACCTGTTCTCAGGAAATGTAATAAGTGAAGCTAAGGAAAAACCAATAAAGGAATTTGACAGCTTTCTTTTAAGAAATGCCGGAAATGACAACGGTTCAACAAGATTCAGAGACAAGCTGAATCAGACACTTGTAAGCGACAGAAATTTCCTGACACAGGGTATGGAACCATGTGTTGTATTCATCAATGGCAAATTCTACGGACATATGGAAATAACTGAAAAGGTAAGCGAAGACTATATTGACTCTCATCTTGATGTAGGTAAGAAAAATGTAGTAATTATCAAAAATCAGCAGCTAAAAGAGGGTACTGAAGAAGATCTGAGAGATTTCCATAATCTCTGGAACTGGGTAAAATCAGTTGATTTCAGAAATGATAATGCATATGAGGAACTTAAGACAAAGGTTGATGTTGACTGTTTCGCAGATTATATGAGTGCAAACATATACTTTGGAAACAAGGACTGGGGCGGAAACAATGTCTGCATGTGGAAATCCTCAAAGATAGACGATGAAAATCAGTATATGGACGGAAGATGGCGCTTCAGCATGTTTGATACTGAATACAGTGCAAATATGTACGGTCATATCCCTGCTGATTCTAATACATTCAACCAGCTAATGGAGGATAATTCATTTATCGCTGAGCTGTTTAAACGTCTGATTCAGAACGACAGGTTCAAAAAGAAGTTTGAACTGGCATTTATGGAAACTGCAGGATATAATTTCAGCAATGACAGAGTAAATGCTCTTATCGATAAATATTCATCAGAGTACAGAGAAGTGGCTTCTGATACGGTTAAACATTTCTACGGCAGAGATAATTTTTCAGGTGAAGTAAATACAGTAAGAGAATTTTTCAGCAACAGATATACAAACATAGTTAATGCCATGAGATCAACTCTTAATCTGTCCGGCAGAAACAATCAGCTTACTGTTAATAACAGTTCAGAAAAGGGTTCAATGAAAGTCGGAACAATTCTTACAGATGGTTCTTTCTCCTGCAGATATTTCAGTGATTATCCGATAAGATTAAAGGCATATCCAAAAGAAGGCTATGAAGTTGTCGGATGGAAGCTTTCAAACGGTAAGACACTGACGGAAAATCCTGTTGAAGTTACACTTAACGATTCACTTACTGCAGAACCTGTATACAAAACAGTATCAAACGGAAATAAAGAAGCTCAGACTACAACAGTATCTTCAACTTCTGCTTCCAATACTGCATCACAAAACTCAGAAACAAAAAAATCAGAAAAAATAATTAATCATATTTATTATGGTGATCTAAACGGAGATAAATGTGCTGATCTGACAGACCTTTCCTTCTTGTCACTTTACCTTCTCGGAAGTGCAGAACTGTCTGCTGAACAGTTGATAGCTGCTGATATTGACAAAAGCGGAAAAGTTGACATCGCAGACCTTGCGTATTTCAAACAGTATATTTGTCATGATAAAGATGTACTCAGAAATATATCAATAGGATAAATTTCTGATTTTCAGTAATTAATAAAGACAGCCAGAATCAAAAGATAAAACTAAAAAAAGGAACTCGTTCGCCGCTGCAAGCAGTAGTGAACGGGTTCCTTTTTTCAATATATGTAAATAAATAATGTATTTATTATCTGTAAAATTTGAACTTTAGTCTCTTTTTTCAAGGAAAACTCTTTGATAGTGACCTAAAAAGTCAAAGTTGACGTCAAGAGTAATTATTTTTTTATTATTTTTGCTGATATCCACAAGAAGCAGGTCGAGCATATAAGGCTGACCTCTGAATCTCATTTCGTATCCGGGAATGTATTTTATATTGAAATAATTAAGCAGAGCACCGAGTCTGTCTCTGAGCTTAACGAAAATTAATCCGTCTTTTTCATTATAATTCAAATCTGATGCGTAGTCGAGATCGAAACAGGTTTTTGCATAAATATTCATACATGATATTTTTTCGAGCAGATCGGTAATTGTGTTCATGACTATGTTATGGGGAAAAGCTTCAAGCTGTTTTTCGGTTAGAAGATTGCTGAAATCCAAAGCAGTGTAAATGTCTGTCTCTGCTGAAGCTTCTTTTGAATTATTGTTTTCGCTTTCGTTTTTGTTGTTAAGTATACTCATGTTGATCCTCCGTTCAATTAATCCTCATTTTTATAGTAATTCTTTTTATAATTTTCTACACTATCATAGTTGTTTTTTACAGTGGCTGACATAATGAACTTACCATCCTTTTCTATACGCTGAACTATTTCATTGTTATAAATACAATTCGCTTTAAAATACACCTGATATCCCGGAATATATTTTATATTAAAGTACTGGAGCAGAACATTAGCCTGTTTTAGAAGTAATCTAAAACGTTCTCTTTTCGGAGAGCCTTTTTCAAAATAAATAAGAGCGCATTGCGTTCCGAAGCTGTTAAATAAAGCCTCTTCATTAATTTCATCGATTTCCTCAAGAATTTTAATAACAGCGTTTATGACTTTGCCTGAAGGCTGTTTTGAAGTCTGATCAGAGAAATAACAGGAAAAATCAAAACAAATAACCGGAATGTTTATCTTTTTTCTCATGTTATTTTCTATTTCCATTTCTTTTTCAGGATCAACATTATCAAAATTTTCATCAAAGTTATTTTCCATAAATAAATCCTCCGTTTAATACTCACAAACTATCGGTTTTACACTTGCTTTTCGTTTGTTTTTCTTAAAAAAGAAAATTAACAGAATTTAAATAATAGAAAAACTAAACAGTAAATTTATTGATCTAAGTTAAAAAAAATAATTTTTAATGATCATCTCCTCATTAATAAAAATATACTGTGTTCTTTGCATCAGTAAACATTCACAGTCGTTGTATTTCTTTATTTATCAACATCAGCGGACATATGAATTATTTTGAGCGTGTAAGATAGATTATAACATTTATATCAACTCGAGTCAAGTAAAAAAACAAAAAAATAATTATATAAAAAATATGCAATATCAACAAATATTTAAACAGTTTTATTACTAAAGATATATATTGCATAATAAATGGATATATGTTAAACTAAAAGAGATGGCAAATGACAAAATCAATGTTTGTAATTCAAAACGGAGGATTTTATGAAAATAATTAAAAAAACATTACCGATAATAACATCTGTATTTGTATTAAATTCGGGTATAATTTCTTTGGCAGCAGAAGATTTTATTTCTACTGATCTTTTTTCTTATGAATCGGAAGCTGCAAGTACAAAAGGGGCGGCGTATAATGAAGTAAAGGAACTTGATGATTTTTTAAATGTTCAGAAAATCAATTCTTTAAGCGATTGTGAGTTATTATTTTTCAGACCTTTTTTTCAGGATAAAGATTCAGACTTAAGTATCGAAAAGATTATAACCGGAAATGAAGAAGATGCTGACCGAATTGAAAAACTGCTGACTGAAAATAAATATTCTGAAAATTTATACGAAATAATTTCAGATCCCGGTATCGAAAATAATGATGTTTATGATAAGTATTTCAGTTCTTGCGAAAATTGTTATATCTACGGAGATCTTAATGATGATCATGTAACTGATCTGACTGATCTTTCATATCTTTCCTTATATTTACTTGGAGAAACTGAGTTTGATGATATACTTACAGAATCAGCTGATATTGATGCAAACGGAATAGTTGATATAGCAGATCTTGCTTATTATAAACAATATGTATGCAAGGATACGGCAGCTTTATCAAATATCAGGATCAATGGAAAATTTCTACCAGCAGCAGGAGCGGATACTGAGAAAACTATCAAAGCTGTTAAAACAATTGAAGATGGAATTTACTATATAAAGAATAAAAACAGCGGCAGATATCTTGATATATACAATAACGAAAAAACGAATTACACAAAAGTTGTTCAGTATTCGTACCATGCCGGTTTAAATCAGCGTTATAAAGTTAGTTTCCATGAAGAAACAAATGGAGAAAGCTATTATACAATAGAACCGATGCATATTTCAGAAAATAAAAAAGCTTTTGATCTAAGCGGTAAAAAAGAGGCTTGTTCCGCCGGCACGGGTTTAAATATTTTTTCTTCAAACAGCGTAAACTATGAAGAGCAAAGATTTATGATCAAGTCTGAAGATGACGGATTTCAGATATGTTCATGGCTGAGTAACGGTGATATACTGTTAAGACCGGCAGATGCTTCCACATCTTCCGGAACGGAAATTCAGACATTTAAAAATAGTGAATGCGGTGATGAAGGCATATGGTATTTTGAACCGGTTGGAAAAGGAATGACTTATCAGATTGTTACAACAAGAATCAGTGATTCTGATATAGAACAGGGTAAGGATATTACAGCTTCTTTCAAAGAACTAGGATATGATGCAGTTTACAGATATAATGCAGATAAAGATACTATAAAAGCAGATTCAGAGAATGCATCAGTGATCATATTTCATGGTCATGCAAATGCAGGCGGAATAAAAACTGATGTAGACGGAAGCTGGATAATCCCTGCTGCCAATCCACAAGCAAACAGTAACTGCGTTATGATTAGCGATATAATAAAACCCGAAACTGCAAATAATGTACAGCTTGTATATTTCTGTACCTGTGACGGTGCTGCAGTTGATGATACTTATGGAATAAGTATGGTAGATGCAACTTATGAACTTGGTGTTAAATGCGTTATAGGATTTAAATACGGAGTAGCAGGAGGAGAAGATTATCTTCAGTATATGATGAATTATTTAAAATCACACAAAGGTGCAACAATTAAAAGTGCTTTGAATTATGCTGATTCACTGTACAGTGATTCTCAGAAGAAAAGTGAAAGTTCACCGGCAAATTCAGACAACAGAGTTGTAAGAGGAAATTCAAATATCATTCTTGATTTACGTCAGAATTAATTGATAAGATTTATGAAAAAAAGGCCTGTATAAATAACACAGGTCTTTTTTGTTTAATATACCCATTTCATTAATAGAATATACTGTGTTATATAGAACTTTGAACAAGAAAAGTTAAGAAATATCGTTTTACGAATTGACTGATTATATTTTTTATGTTAAAATATAAGTATAAATATATTAATATTTATATGGTTATGATTTGGGTTTTTTACACATAATGTGTTTGTGGATAGACTTATTTTTAATAAGTTATCTCGGGGGGATCATATATGATTTATTACTATATTACTGCTGCACTTTCATGTGTGTTGTCTTTAATATATTTTTGTAAAAAAGGGAAGTTTTCAGGTTTGCCGATTCCGATTTTATATTCAGTCGTTCCGCTCAGCAACCTTGGAAATTTGTGGCTTGCGCATTCAAACAATCTTGACGAAGCATTGGTCTGCAACAATCTTATTTATATTGGAGCATGTTTGTTAAATCCTTTGATGCTGTTTATTATAATGGATATTTGCAAAATAAAATATAAAAAGATTATTCCGCTTATAGTGTTCGTCACAAACGGTCTTATTCTGACAGCAGAATTTTCAAGCAGAGATCACGACTTATTTTACAAATCTGTATCATTTGAAAAAAGTAACAATATCGCATTTCTGGTTAAAAGCTACGGACCTGTTCATACATTGTTCTATATAACGTTTTTTATATATATAGTTCTTGATGTTATCATAATTATTTACGGCATAAAGAAAAAGAAGGATGCTTCAATTAAGATCATGCTTATTCTGGCGATAATGGTATTTTTAGCAATGATGGCGTTTTTTATCGGAAGAATGGTGAGTGAAGAATACGAGCTTACTCCTGTTTCATATATAACGTTCCAGATTGCGCTTCTTGTTATTGAAGCAAGAGGACTTATTTATAATTTTGATGAAACTATCATTGATTCGCTGATTAAAAAAAGCGGGATCGGATGTATGGCTGTTGACAGAAGAAAGCATTTTCTCGGAGCAAATGCAATTGCAAAAGAATGGTTTCCTGTTCTGTCAGATCTCAAGCTTGACAAAACAATAGATGTCGGGGAAGAGTGGCTCGATTATATTTCATCTCTTATAGATCAGGTACAAAATACACATGATACAATTGAAATTGTACGAACCACAAACGACAATAAATCTATTAAGATCAAAGCAGACTTTTTTATATATAATAAAAAACTGTTCGGATATATTATCTGGCTTGAAGATGTAACCATAGAACAGGCTTATATCAATAAAGTTCTTTATGAAAAAGAACACGATTTTATGACCGGACTGTATAACAAGGGCAAATATCTTGAATTAATAAAAAATCATTACAGAAATCTTGATTCTATTTCGATATTTAATATGGATGTAAATAATCTGAAGAAACTTAATGATACTTACGGTCATGAAAAAGGTGATATGCTTATTATAAAAGCAGCACAGAGTCTTATCTCAGTTCAAAAAAGTAATATAAAGGGATTCAGGCTCGGCGGAGATGAATTTATGCTGATTGCTGAAAACATAACAACAGAGGAAACCGATAAACTAAAAAAAGAATGGGAAGAAGCAGTTTCCAAATTAAATCAGGAGGGTCTTGATTTCGAAATAGTTATTTCATGCGGAATAGCATACGGAGAAAAAGGTTACGATCTGGACAAGCTTTTAACTGAAGCGGATTCAAAGATGTATGAAAACAAACAATATTTGAAAAGCTTAAAAGCGGGGTAAATTTCTTTTTGACAGTAAAATTCACAAGTGTGTAAATCAACATTGATACAGTTATGAATATGATGGGAAGGAGTTAAAAAATGAGCGGGAATATTGTAAAAAACTACAGCAAACAAAATAACAACATACAAGAATTAGAAAATAAATTGAAACCCATTTTTTATGATATATGTTATGACACTGACTGGGATAAAGAATGCCCGGGAATAGACAAATATCTTACGGATTTCAAACCACATTTTCAGAAACTGACTAATGAAGGAAGAATAGGAATTAAATTTACAAATACCTGGAGACCCGGAATGTTTGCAGGAGCAGTCATCGATAATACAGAGCAGAAACTAAAGGATTTTAACAGTCCTCAGCTTTGCGTGATCTTAGATTGTTTTAAGGAAAAGAAAGAATTATTCAGAAATAAAGAATGGTTTAAATTAATTGCAGAACAAAAATCCACAATATCGGAAATCGGTTTTGATATTGAAACTGAACCTGATAATTGCTATGGACTCATAATACTGAAAAAGCCTTTGGATGAATTTATATCTGATGAACAGATTGATCACGAGGCTCAGAGACAGTTGATCAGGAACGAAATAATCAATGGGATAAACTGGATATTAAATGTTACTAAATTTTCGTAGGATCGCTGACCAAACAGCCGGAAATTGTATGCCGGCTATAGAGGCAGGGATATCCTCTTTGTCATTAAACAGTAAAAAAATATTTTAAATGAATATATAAAACAGGTGATCACTTATACTTTGAAGTGATCACCTGTTTTTTCTTTAATTATTATTTATCAGATTATCAAAGTTTATTTGTTGCAAAGCGTTGGAGCATCAAATATCAAGCATCTTTACAAGTTCTTCTTTTGTACAGTATCCAACTCTGCGATCAATAACCTTTCCTTCTTTTATTACGATAATAGTCGGAATACTTGCAACGTTGAACCTGCCGGCCAGCTCCGGACTTTCATCCACATCGATGTTTCCGACCTTGACCTTTCCTTTGTATTCTTTTGCTATCTTTTCAATAACCGGTGCGATCATTTGACACGGACCGCACCAGATAGCACTGAAGTCAAGCATTACAGGAAGTTTTGAATTTAAAACCTCATCCTGGAAATTATCATTTGTTATTATAAGCTCTTTCATGCTGGATCACACCTCATTTTCATTTTTTTCTATAAGATCTTCTATATAAAATTCCAATTCGGAGCTGTCCATAGCTCCGTATTGTGTTTTGATAAGATTTCCATCCTTGTCAAGAAACAAAGTTATCGGAATACTGCGAACCGAATAAGCATTGTGTGCACTACGATCTCTGTCATAATACGCAGGAAAAGTATAAGCATATTTTTTTACAAAGTCAGTAGCTTTACTTAATGTTTCCCTGTCTCCGTCAGTCATATTCACCATTAAAAAATTAACTTTGTCGCCATATTTTTTATAACTGTTTTCAAAATAAGGCAGCTCTCTTACACAGTATCCGCACCAGGTAGCCCAGAAATTAACTACTGTGGGCTTGCCCGTAAAATCAGACAAATAAACTTTATTGTTATATACATCGTAAACTGAAAAATCATTTGCACTTATGGTGTTTGTTCTATTTGACTCAGAAGAATCAGAAGATGACAGATCATCAAAAAATACAACCAGTTTCGGAAAAATAATAATACCTAAAACAAGAAACCATATAAATACGATGGTAACAACTATTATAACTACTTTTTTCATAAATTTCACCTCTTATAATAACGACAAATACTTGTTAAACAACCCAAACATCATTATAAACCCTATGATGATCAGAAATATTCCACAGACTGTATTGATGATCTTATAATGCTTTTTTATAAAAGAAAATGCACCCTTCAGTTTGTCGATCAGTACAGCTGAGATGATAAACGGAATACCAAGTCCCATAGAGTAAACAAAAAGAAGCATAAGTCCCTGAAATTTTTCTCCGACTGAAGCAGCCATCATAAGTGCTGATCCTAAAAAAGCACCGACGCAGGGCGTTAAGTTGACAGAAAATATCATCCCGAAAATAAATGCAGATAATACACTGTCAGCATCATGCTTTTTATTGATCCCTTTTAAAAATTTCAAAGGAATTATTTCAAGGTAAGACAGTCCGAAAAAAATAACAAATGCACCGGAAATGATATTTACAATCATCTGATGCCTGTTCAGAAATCCGCCGACTGTACCTGCGAGTACTCCGAGAATACAAAAAACAAGCGAAAATCCGATGACGAAGCTTACCGCTCCCGGAATTGCCTTTTTCTTTTCGTTGTTTTTGCCTCCGAAATAAGTCAGGTATACCGGTATCATCGGAAGCATACAAGGTGAAATAAAAGATATAACCCCTTCAAGAAAAGTTAAAATGTATTGCAAAAAAATTCTCCTTTCTTATTATTTCGTTTTGTTGTTATTTTTATTCTGTCTATAAGTTAATTATAGCAGATTAACTGCTCAAATACAATTACTTATTAGGTCTTAAAAAAATGATATCTTGTCCGCAGTATCATTTTCAGAACTGAAATATTTCAAAGCTCTGCTTTCATCAAGCAGAGGCGGGGGATATCCTCTGTGTTTTTTATTGCAGATTTTTATAAAATATGATATAATTTACTGACTATCTGACATTTCAAAAATATTAAGGAACCACTGATTAAATCACGTCTGACGACTTGACGTACAGTCTGCTTGCATAATTTCCGCCATCCTGCACAAAAACTCCTTGACATACGACAGTATGCCTGCGTCGTTTTTATGCAGTCTGACGAAAATTC
>JAZUJY010000275.1:0-3043 GCA_045643005.1 Oscillospiraceae bacterium
CAAATCTCCAAAAAGCATTTTTTAAAATTTTCTCAGAAATTTTTTCATTTTTCTATTGACAAAATTATAGTTGGCTCCTTTTATTTATATTTTATAAGATTTTATTCTACTATTGCAAGAATATCTTCCTGCTTGATAATAGTATATTCAACTCCGTCAACCTTAACTTCATTTCCGCCGTATCTGCTTGTAAGAACCTTATCACCGGGTTTAACATACATCTCAACTTTATTTCCGTCAACTATTCCGCCGGGGCCGACTGCTATTACTTCTGAAACCTGTGGTTTTTCCTTTGCAGCACCTGTAAGAATAATACCGCTCTTGGTTGTTTCTTCTGCTTCTGTAAGCTTGATGACAACTCTGTCTGCCAATGGTTTGATTTTCATAATATATTTCCTCCTTGATATATTTTAATATTTATTATTGTTTAAATTAATAATCTTAGCACTCGTTATCTTTGAGTGCTAATTTATATTTTATCAAGATAATATAAAAAATCAAGTGTTTTCGTACTATTTTCGGAAACTTTGGAGATTTGCACAGATTTAGTTTATCATCCAATATAATGATTGTAAGAATTCAATATTAAAAACGTATGAAATTTTGACTGAGTGTATAGCAGAATTATTATTTTATTAATTCTTTTGTAACATTTTATTCATATTAAAACCTTGTACATAATTCGTTAATATTGTATAATAAAATAAGAAATATATTCATCATAAAAAATTTAAGATTTTTTTAAATAAAAGGATGATGTTAACATGGCATTTGAAAAAGTACTGATAATAGATGATGACAAAAACAGCTGCAGCCTGTTGAAAAGTGCCCTTGAAGGAGAAGGATGCGGAGTTATCCTTTCCCATGACAGTGATGAGGCAATGTTAAAATTCAACGCACTCAAGCCGGATATTATTCTTCTTGACGTTATGATCAAAACAGACGGCTGGCAGATATGCAGAGATATCAGAAAGAAATCAAACATTCCGCTTATCATAATAACAAGCAAAAACGAAACATTTGACAAGGTCCTCGGACTTGAACTCGGAGCAGATGACTATATAGTAAAGCCATTTGACGTCAAAGAGGTAATGGCAAGGATCAAAGCTGTATACAGAAGAGTCAACCAGTCGTCAGGAGACGTGGAAACACGTGAAGTCACATACGACAAACTCTCTGTAAACATGACCAGATACGAGTTAAAAGTCAACGGCACCATCAAGGATACACCTCCGAAGGAGCTTGAGCTTCTGTTCTACCTCGCCTCAAATCCGAACAGGGTATATACAAGAGACCAGCTTCTTGATGAAGTATGGGGATTTGAATACTACGGTGACTCCAGAACGATCGATGTTCACATAAAAAGGCTCAGGGAAAAGCTTGACGGCATTTCAAATATGTGGGCACTTAAAACTGTCTGGGGAGTCGGCTACAAATTTGAACTTTTTGACGACGGTTCCGATAACGACGAATAATACATATTCAGAAAACTGAGGTTATCCAATGAAAAAAAATGATAATTTATCGGATTTTGAAAAATCTGTCGCAGACGAACTGAACCCACAGTTAAACATAATCGAATCTGATACACAAAAATTTTCAGAGCCGGTACCTGTAAACGGAAGAAAAGAAAAGCACACATCTCCGATCCTCATTTTTATGATATGTCTGCTTCTTCTTACAGCTGCATTTTCAGTTTACTGCGTGATCTCAAAGATGTACGGAACAGGCAGCGGTTACTACTATCCGGAAACCCATACAACAGTACATCTCGGACTTAATGGAAAACCCGCAGGTGCTGATGATATCCTGACAGATGCAAGCGGCAGATATACGATCGCAGGTGTCGCCAAAATTGCAGGACCTTCAGTTGTAGAAATAACCACATACAACGATCTTTCAAAATCCAAGGCGGTCGGAAGCGGTTCGGGAATAATCCTGTCCGAAGACGGATATATAGTGACAAACTCACATGTTATCACATCAGCAAAATATCTTTCTGTTAAGCTTGATGACAATACTGTATATGAAGCAGCGGAAACAGGACACGACGCCAAAACCGATCTGGCTGTGATCAAAATAGAACCGAAAGCTAAGCTTACTCCTGCTGTTTTCGGCAACTCTGATGAGGTGATCAAGGGAGAACCTGTTGCAGCTATTGGAAATCCGGGAGGTCTTTCTGGAAGCATATCCGGCGGATATGTTTCCGGAGTAAACAGAAAAGTAAAATCTGAACAAACCGGACGCGAAATGGACTGTATACAGACCGATGCTGCCATCAGTCCGGGAAATTCAGGCGGTGCACTTGTAAACATGTATGGTCAGGTCATAGGTATAACATCTTCAAAATATATCAGTTCAAGCTATGAAGGGATCGGCTTTGCTATTTCGATCAACGCTGCAAAGCCCATTATAGAAGAGCTGATCTCAAAAGGATATATAGACGGCAGAATAAAGGTCGGGATCTCATTTATCGGAATAGATGATGAAGCGGCCCAAAAACAGGGCATCCCAGCAGGACTTATTATCGAATCTGTGGATGAAAGCTGTGACATAAGCAAAACCGGAATAAAGGCCGGAGACGTTATCACTGAAACTGAAGGAAAAAAAGTTACCGACTATACGTCATTTATGGCTGCTATCGGAAACAAAAAAGCCGGGGATACTGTATCTGCCAAGGTCACACGAAATGAAGGCGATGATAAAATATCATATTTTGACATCAAATTCAAACTCATGCCCGATACATCCGGAAATTATTAATAAAAACAGCCGCTCATCAAAGCGGTTCTTACGCAAAGTGCGGACAATATAACAACACAGAGGCGGGGGATATCCTCTGTGTTGTTATAATAGATTCGGCATAAAATTTGTGGAACAAATGTTCTCGGCCTGCTTGCCTGAACATTGTGCGTTTTATCGATTTATATCGGCAATTGCATCCTTCTACAAAGCCGGAGTTAATAGAGGTGGATATCGCATTCTTGATGGGAAGGATATCCGCCTCTATTCCATTTATAAATGAATCAATACCTTTATTTCG
>JAZUJY010000276.1:0-7225 GCA_045643005.1 Oscillospiraceae bacterium
TTTCAATTATAACAAATTTGAAGCTCTTTTTCTATACCCTGGCTTCACTTATTAGGTGAAACCAGAAAAACTTTTTAAAATACGTAATTATGTGGCTTAGAAGATAATTCTTATGTCACGATGAATAATTCAGGTTTATTATTTCAAATATTCCATAATAATTATATCAGAAAAAAAAAAATAAATACAACCCTATTAACGTAATTTTGTAGAGTATAAACAAAGCACTTCACCAAATAATGATGAAGTGCTTAATTAATTTTCAAGAGAGATTTTTTTCATGAATGATCTAATACTAATCTTTTTAAACGAATCAAATCAAAAAAGTTGATTATACCATCATTGTTAATATCTACATTGCCTGTGTAAGATCAATTTTATTTCTTCAAAGCTCTGTGTTGTTATATTCTTTATGTCATCGGCAGTCATTTCAGGTAAAGGTTCAATGGTAATGGTTGTTTTCTTTGCAGGCAGATTGCCCTTTTCATATTCGACAGCTTCATTTAAACCTGTAATAATGCTTTCAAATACGTTCATACTACTTACCCTGCTTATTCGTTACCCACTACAAACGACGAACAGCCAAAATTATTTATTTGAATATTCCTTTGCAGCTTCTCCGTAATTATAAAGTGCAGCGCAAAGATTTTTCAGTTTATCGCTTGTTTTATTATTACTTAATGCCTTGTAAATATAGTCGTTTACGCAGTATTTATCTTTGTTTGAAAAGAGATGTGCGGGAACTGATTCTTCAATATAATAAAGATTGCCTTTCTGCGTTGAACCGGCAACATTTGTTGTATAGTAGTGGCGAAGGATCGTATCTGATTTCAGGAGAAGTGTTGAGCCGTAGTATGATTCACCCATGTTTACATCATGACTTTTTATTAATGACATGATTTGAGAATATTGAGTGTAGTAGCGGTTTGTCATATCTTTGCTGAAGAAATATTCGTTTGCAGCAATGCAGTATTTTTCCAGAGCATCTGCAAGTCTTTTTGTTTCACTCATTGATTTGTATTTTGTAAGAATATCTGTAATAGTAAATGAGTTAAGAACAGTTCCGTTATCCTTAATTACTATATCCTTTAAAAAGTCCTTTGCAGGAACAGCGTAGACTGCTGTTTTGTCCTTGGTGGAAAGTTTTTCACCGTTGATCGTATAGCCGTCTGACTCAGAAATATCGCCATTGAATCTTATCAGTACCTTTAGTGTACCGTCAAGGGCAAGGGCTGCAGATTCTGCATATCTGTGTCTGGAAAACAGAGTTGCTTTCTCAAGTACTGAATTGTTTTTCCCGATAAGAGTCCTGAATGCTGATGCGGTTCCGCCATAATATACTGTTTTCAGATTGCTGCAGTTATAGCATGCGCTGTCCCCTATACTTGTTACGGTGTCGGGAATCGTTAAACTTTTTAATGAAGAACATCCGCTGAATGCCTGACTGTCAATTTCTTTTACTGTATCAGGAATTGTAATGCTTTCAGCTGTGCAGTCAGTACCTGAAAAAGCATTTGAAGCAATACCAGTAACTGTAGCATTACCGATCTGTGACGGGATATTTACTGTTTTTTCTCCGTTTCCTTTATAGGAGATTATCTTCTGTGAGGTTGCGTCAAAGCTCCACAGTTCATTTTCTTCACAGGCACATTTTTCTGAATTTTCTGATGAGATATGTGTGTTTTTGATATAAATATTATCTCCCGGTCTTTTCCAGATATATTCTGTTGACTTCAAAGAACATGGGAGAGTGATCATTGTATTACATTTTTCAAAAGCCGAAATTCCTATATTTTCAACTGTATCAGGAACAGTAAGATAATCAAGTTCGGAGCAATTTGAAAAAGCATATTCGCCAATTGATTTCAGACCGTATGGAAGAGTAACATTTTCAAGCAGACTGCATCTTGAAAAAGCATATTCGCCGATACCTGATACTGCATTCGGAACTGTAATTTCAGTAAGAGATGAACAGCCTGCGAAGGTGCTTTTCTTTATTGAAGAAATATTTTTCGGAAGCTTTATGCTGCCAAGAGCAGAACAGTTATAAAATGCGTGCTCACCGATATATGTTACTGAAGCCGGTATCGTGATGCTTTCAAGATTTGAACAGCCGTAAAATGCACAGTCAGCAATCGTTGTTACTGTTTCCGGAATTTCATAGGTTGTCTTTTCAGAAGCTGACGGGAACTGCAGGAGAACTGTTTTGTCCTTATTAAAAAGTACTCCGTCAACAGTACAGTATGAACTGTTTTCACTGTCAACTGCAAACGCTGAAATACTGCAGTTGTTAAAAGCTCCGGGTTCTATATTTTCGACTGAAGCCGGAATATTTACATTTTTAAGAGCAAGACAGTCGTAAAAAGCATTTGTTCCTATACTTTTTACACTTCCGGGAAGCATAATATTTTCCAAAGAAGGACATTTGAAAAATGCTTCATCGTCAATAGCTGTTATACCGTCTGATATTTTTACCCATCTTAAAGAATTGAGTTCTGACAGTGCACGGCTTCCTATATTTGTCATGACTTCTCCGTTTATTTTTGAAGGAATGATCAGTGTATATGCATCATCGCCGCAGTATGAACAAATACTTACATCATCTTCGCCAATGTCCCAGATTTCTTTATTGTCTATGCAGCTGCATGTTGAATAGGCGTTTGATACATGATAATATGTAACAACTGCGTCGCATCCGGCTTTCCATAAACTTTCGCCGCTTTTCATATCACAGGGGGCAAATATATCTGTAAGACTTTCGCATCCATCAAAAATCGGACCCAAAAAATAAACCATATTAACAGGAAGCTTTACACTTTTAAGTGATTTACAGTCTGAAAATGCATCCGCATCAAGAAGTTCAACCGACATTGGAATCACAATGCTTTCAAGATTTGAACAGCCGTAAAAAGCTTTCTCATTTATATATGTTACAGTATCCGGAAGAACGACTGTTTCTATTATATTGCAGTACGAAAAAGCTTCTTTTCCTATTTTTTCAACCGTAACTCCGTCTATCTCGGACGGGATAACGACATTTTTATCAGTACCCTTATAATTTTCTATTATTCCTCTTGTTTTATCAAATGTAAAATACTCAGCTCCTGTTGCTGCTTTTGCAGATGTGATCCCTATATTTTTTATTTCAGAAAAAGTACCCGAATTTACAAAACCTCCTGCAAGTACAAATGCTGTAACTGCAGCTAAAATTCTTTTTGATTTCATCAATATGCCTCCTGTTCAAACTTTACGGCAGTCATAATTTTCTGCCGGAATACTAAAATCCCATTAATATAAGTATAGCATATTTATTTGGTAATATCAATTGATAATGTATATGAAAAGCCATACATACGGCACTTGCAGTTAGTGTATTTTCCAAACCGGTAATCACATCCGTATTTTTTTGTTCTTTAAAAATATTATTTTAATAATCAACTTGTATTCCTGTGTTTTATATGATATAATCCTAAAGATTGTGTGTGATCTCTTTATTATTATTACTTCAGAAAAAAATTTTTTTCAAACTGATAGAAACCATATTTTTAAATCGTATATATTATTGAAAGGAGAAAAAATGGCAAGGAGGTACCAACTTGAAAATAACAGAAAAAAATCTTAAACAGCAGCTTATACGAAAAAATGAGGACGCTCTGCATTTCGTTCTTGAAAATTACGGCGGTGCAATAAAAGCAGCCGTCAGTCGAATACTTTACTTATATCCTGAGGATTCGGAAGAATGTATATTTGATTCAATTATGAAAATATGGGAAAAAGCCGATTTATTTGATGAAAAATTAACCACCTTTAAAAACTGGGCAGTAAGTGTAGCAAAATATACTGCGCTTGACAGACTGAAAAAAATAAAAAAAGCTGTGCCTATTGCAGACATTGACGAGCTCCCCGTTGCAGATACAAAAAATATTTTTATCGACAGAGACATAAACGAGTTTTTTAATGAACTGATCTCGGACCTGAATGAGGAGGATAAAATGATTTTTACAAGATTGTTTATTTATGAGGAATCGTTTGAAGAGGTAGCAAAAAAATCAAATAAAAGCAAGGCTGTCATCTACAACAGAGTTTCCCGTGCAAAGAAAAAAATATCAAAAAACATTCCTGTTCAATTCATCAAGGAGGAACATAAGTATGAATGATGAATTAATTAGGCTTTTAAATCATGTTGAAAATAAAAATATATCAGATGAAAAGCCGCTTTCAAAAGAAGAGGTAGAAAAAATTATGAAAAAATTCAAAACACAGAATAATACAACATCAGGAAAACATATCAGCAGAAAAGTACTTGTAGCTGCAATTGCTGCGATCATTACTGCTGTAGCTGTACCGGTATCCGTTTATGCTTACAGAAGTCATATTGCAAAAATAGAAAAAACAAACAACTATCAGAACACACTTACCATCTCACCGGGAAAGGAGATTAAAAACAATGATAATTCTGTTTCAGAAGTGTCAGATGAAAACAAGTATATGATGTGGAGATTTGGATATCTTCCGGAAGGTCTTGTACAGGATGCATACTACGGATTTAAATATCACGATCACGAAACAGGAGCAGCTATAACTCCTGCATATTACGTAATCCCTGAAGAAATGGATACTGTCAGTCTTTCATTTAAATTTTCCTCTAATTGTGAAAACTATGAATCAGACGGCAAAACTGCAATGATAAACTATCGTGCATCCTACGAAGAAGAACAAGATGATCCGAATTGTTTCGGACGTGAAGTATGGATATCATTTACCAATACACGTTATGTTCTTCAGCTTTATATTTCAAACGGGCTTTCAAATGAAGAACTGTACAAAATAATAGACGGAGTCGAGCTTTATCCTACAGACCAGAATGACTGCGAAGAACACTGCGGTATTTATGGAGAAGTCCAGGAAGAAGATACTTCAGAATCCTCTTATGAAGATGAAAATGAACTATATGGTATCGAAAATAAAAACATTTACAAAAAGGGAGAAAAAATCATATTCTCTCGTGACTCTGAGCCATACTCCTATACATTAAACAG
Organism: Oscillospiraceae bacterium; assembly: GCA_045643005.1. Classification (GTDB taxonomy): domain Bacteria; phylum Bacillota; class Clostridia; order Oscillospirales; family Ruminococcaceae; genus HUN007. Next base: position 5,040 of record JAZUJY010000276.1, read on the forward strand.
TGCAGAAATAACAGACAGTTTCGAAGGGATATCTACTGACAAAAGCGGTGATCCAATAGATTTCAGTGAGCTCATGGACGAAAACGGAAATCTTATCTCAAACACCAGAACATGGTATAAGATGGGCGATGGTATTACCACCCTTGACGAGCAAATATGTACTGTTGATATGCCTTATCATATTGTAAAAACAAATATTACAGTCACAAATGAATCAGATGAATATGCTGAAATCTGTATTAACGGTACCCTTAATTATATGACAGCTGATGGTTCTGAAATCGTCTTTATGGAAGAGGATACGGACATTCCTTCAGGTTACAACAAAGAAGAAGTCTATTTTATGGATTCAATTGATGATTGCAGCTATAATATCGACACGTTTTTTGGATTATGGTTCTCGTATGATACTGACGAACAACATAACGGAACCAAAAATTATATAAATCTTGAAGCCGGTGAGTCTGCCGATATCCAGCTTTGCTTTATCTGCTCAGAAAACAGACTTAAAAAGCCTTATCTTTCATATGGCCAGTATGATAATGACGTATTTGATCTTTCATTTATCAACGATTAAAAACCAATAAAAACGCAGAGGCTGTTATCTTAAATTGACAATTATCCTTTCTGATGATATACTAAAATCATACTATAACCCCGCGGAGGTCTTTTACATGATAAGCAATTATCTTTTAAATGCATACGAAAACGACGATACCATCAAGGATGTTGAATTTTCTGATGACGAAGCTGAAGAGCTTGATTTTACGGGAATAAGCTTTGAAAATGTTATTTTCAGAAAATGTATTTTTAAAAACTGTACTTTTAACAAGGCAGAATTTTATGACTGTGAGTTTATTTCCTGCGATCTTTCAAACTGCGATTTTAAAGATTCATACTGGAAAAATGACAAGCTTTCAAAGAGCAAACTTACAGGAGCCGAATTTGAAAATACTACATTGAGATCACTTTCAGTTTCTGACTGCAATCTGAGCTTTTCAAATTTTTCAGAATCACTTCTTGATGATGTAAAAATAATGTCAAGTAATTTCAGACAGTCAAATATGATGCATATAACTTTTAAAAGACCTGTTCTCAAAGAAGTTGATTTTACAGCAGCTGAATTTTTCAAAACTTCACTTAAGGATGTTGATCTTCACGAATGTAAAATTGACGGGATCATAGTTTCGGATTCATTTTCCGAATTAAAAGGTGCTAAAGTATCATCAGTCCAGGCTGTTGACCTTTCACTTCTGCTTGGAATAAAAATAATCTGATTTTCCGGATAATATAGTTTAATAAATGCAAATATTGATCGCCCCCGTAAAAAGACGGGTACTCATAAAGAAGTTTTTATGATTTGAAGATAAGGCTGCGTAACCTGAGCGGTTACGCAGCCTTTCTCTTTTCGTTAAACAAAAAAACAGAGCACTGCCGAAGATAGGCAATGCTCTGTTTCTCTCTTGTGACAGGCATCCAGTTATGAGAGCCAGATTCAGCACTATACAGAGTACATCAATTCCAAGCCGGAATGGAAAATGGTCAGAGTGTACGCAGATGAAGGCATCAGTGCAACCTCGACAAAGGGCAGAGAGGAATTCACTGCGATGATCGAGGACTGCAAAAATGGTATGATCGACATGATCCTGACAAAATATTTCAAAAAATCAAAATCACGCTATTTCGCCAATTACGCTATACAGTCATTTTGACTAACATCAATTCTGCGATTCTGAGTAATTTGAAAATAGTTATTGACGAGATCAAGGAGCTTGGGAATAAGTTTTGGCAGCCATTGCTGTATCTGCAAAGCAAGGTTTTACAGTTGAAGCGATAAACGAAAAGTGCTGTCAGGAGAATTCCCGACAGCACAAAATTGATATGTGTGCCCTGCACTGGACTTGTATTTGAAATTGCTGCGCAATTCACAAGAATTATTACAATCATTCCAATTCCAATACCCGAATTAGAAAAGCATAAGAACAGTGGTTGACATTTTGACCGAAGCGTGATATAATAGCTAGGTGAAAAAATACGGTTTGAAAAGTTGTAAGCTGAGTAGATGAAAAGGAAATCAGGTTTGAATCCTGAACAACCACCATTCCTGTATTTGACGAACAAGCGGCTTATTATAAGCTGTCTGCATCATCAAAAGTCAGAAAACCTGCCGTATAATAAAACAGTAT
>JAZUJY010000277.1:0-13629 GCA_045643005.1 Oscillospiraceae bacterium
TTCAGTAGGAGTTCAATCTCCTACTGAACGAAAGCAATTCTTCGAATTGCCTCTGCTTGTTAAAAGCAGAGCTTTGAACAACACAGAGCTTTGAAAAAAACCGGCGAATAAATGGCATTCGTCGGTTTTTTGTTAAGGAAGTAATGGATTATTTATGCCATTCGGAATTCAGAAAATCTATTCTGCTGTTGATCCATTTTACAAGGAAATCTGCAGCTTCTTTTTCAGTTTTGCATTTTGCTGCTTCTGAAGAAAGTTCGTTTGCAAATTCTTCGTTGTTAATTATATTGTTCCATTTGCTGTAGTTCTTTTCGAAAGCAGCTTTATAATCATCGCTGTCTTTTTCCAGGCTTTTTGTGACCTTGCTGAATGCTCCGCTGTCGTACAGCTCAGTCCATTTTGTTCTTACTGTTTCCTGGAACCAGTCTGTATTTGCAAGAACTGCGAGCCATGGATTTATTGTGTCATATGCTCCGCCGCCGGCTGTTCCTCCGTTTACGTCAGGTACAATATTGGCAGCATAAAATCCTGTTCCGTCAAGACAGCGGTCTTTGTTTCCAAGAGCAGAGTCAAAGTCCCATGGAGCCTCAAATGTAAGCTTTTTATTGCCGTCCTTTCCAAAGTCAACATCCATATAGAAGCTTGACCAGTAGATGTCAGCATTGCATACTATTTCATTTAAAATATATGTGTCTGCAAGGGATTTTACATCAACTACTCTGTTTACAGCTTCTTCAGGTGAAATATCTTTTGTCTCTGCGATCTGTGAATAATCTTCGTTGAAGCAGTAAGCCTTATTGTTGTAAGCTGCTTCATACATTATTCTGTAGACACAGTTTGTGAAGTTTGCTATAAAATCATGCTGTTCCTGTGAATTGAGTGTATTTGTTATGGTGAAACCTATATCTCCGGTCTCATCAGATTCTGAGTTTGGCAGACACTGTATTGTTCTTCCGCTTCCGCCTTTTCCGTCGTAAGGAACAAGAGGTGCGTTGTCTGCATAGTCAACGTGAAAGCTCTGAAGCTCAGGTTCGCTTATAAAGTATCCGTCCATTTCAAGCAGATAGCCTATGTCAGTTCCGGTGTAGTCTTTGGGAGTTTCTGTGATATTTACTCTGTTAGGATTTATCTGCTGCATCTCTGTGAGGAGATATAGTCCCTGATACTCTCCGTTTACTTCCACCTCTGCAAATTCTGAATCAGGTGTATACAGACCTTCAGCTGAATAGATCTCCTTTGCAAGAGAAAAAGCAGCTTTGTTTCTGAGCATGGAGGCATCCTTGTATTCGGCTAAAAGGATCCAGTTTTTCATTTTTGCATTATCGTTGAGTCCCAGCATGGACTGTTTCTTATCAAATTTTATTTTCAGAGGTTTTTTCATGTACAATGATGTCCAGTTTCCTCTGACCTTGACTTTTCCTTCAACATCAGCAAGCGTGACATTTCCGTTTTTGTCCTTCACGTTTATTATGCAGTCCTCGTAGTATGGAGCAGGAGGGAATTCTATTTCCTCATCCGGATACCACGAAGCGATCTGTTCACAAACGACCTTTGAGATCGGCTCCAAAATAAAATTGAGCGCATCTTCAGACTGATTAACTGTCTGAATTGAAATAACGGCGGAATTTGTTTCCTTTTGTGAAGTGTTTGTGTCAGCGTTACAGCCCGTATCAGAATTAGTGTCAGTGCAAACTTCGGTTTTGTTGCTTGTTTCAGTGCCTGCAGCGGTATTTATGTCAGAGCAGGTGTCAGTACCGGAAATGTCAGTTACAGCTGTTGAACTGTTTTCAATCGTTGTGCTGCTGTCATCCGTATCATCAGAATAACATCCTGTCAATGAAATTACTGACAGAGCCAGCAATAGTGCAGAGATTCTTTTTTTCATATTTTTTTCTCCTTAAATTCTAAATTTCATTTTTAATTTAGAGGCCTCTGTAGTTGTTGACCGCATAAGAAACAAAAAATTACACATTTTTTAAAAAAAATCGGGAAAAAGTATCAAAACACTATATGATATATATTATAATATAGTACAAAAAATATACTTTTGCCTATACTTATTTGCTGATCTCATGACAGCAGCTGCTTACAGCATAAAAAAGGCGAAGATGAATAAACTGCAGAGTATTTATTCATCTTCGCTTTAAGTTAAACAGTGAGATCATTCATCCCGTGAAAATGTGATCAGTATAACAGTTTCGTTTAATGTTGTACTGACTACATCCCATCCCTTTTCAGCCATATCATTCATCATTTTTTCCGCCTGAGAAAGATCTTCAGTGTACGGTGCCTTCATTATAATGTACTTTTTCATATAAATACCCCTTTTCTGAATAAAAATGATCCTGTTTTGAATATCCCTATAAAGAGACTTATATATATATAATTATAACAAATATATTTACAAAATACAATATGTATTGTAATGATTTACAAAAAAGTTTTGAAAGTTGTGAATGATGAGACGGCTATACCATTGTCCCGACTCAAAAATTTGCTTTCAATTGAGATAGAAACGATTACAGATGAGTTTGATCTGACTTCTGCGTAGAGTAAAACGATATACGATGATATCCGGGCGTATGTAAAAGAAAAAACAGGATTGAAGGTATAATGATGAGCTTATGAGACTTGTATCAACAGAAGAAAACAGAAATGAACATAGCTGCAGGGAAGTAACCTGCAGCTATGATGGTTCAGGAAACATAAGCAGGGATGTTAAACCTTCTGACAGTAATTCCGGTGTTGACACATCCGGGAAAATCAATTATACTTATGAATATGATTGATTTTTACATGATAGTAATGTTGATCTGGATGATGATAGAATGTATTCGTAACATAGGCAAGTAAAGAATAAAAAAGGCAGTGGGTGAAGAGTGTATTTTTCTAATTACATATAGAAATAAATATCACGTCCTGCAAAATGTGCTTAAGGAGAGAAAATATATGAATTATCAGTTGATCTTAGCCTTTCTGTTTTTCATAGGATCGCTTGGCGGATGGATACTTGAGTTGTTTTACCGAAGGTTTTTTTCAAAAGCCAACAGAAACAAAAAGTGGATAAATCCGGGATTTTGTACAGGTCCGTATCTTCCTATATACGGAAGCGGCCTGTGTATTCTGTATACGATAGCTTTGCTGGAAGACCATAATATTTTTAACAGCTATATTGCAAATAAACTGTTTTTGTTTTTCATCATGGCGGTTTGTATGACAGCGATAGAATACCTTGCAGGGATAGTTTGCTTGAATGTTTATAAAGTCAGACTCTGGGACTACAGAAAAGAGTGGGGGAATATTCAGGGAATCATCTGCCCGAAATTTTCATTTTACTGGTCAGTGCTTGGCGCCATATACTATTTCCTTATTCATCCGCATATTTTAAAGGCGCTTTACTGGCTTTCGGAAAATCTTGCATTTTCATTTTTTATCGGACTGTTTTTCGGAGTGTTTATAGTAGACGTTGTATCAGCAACGCAGCTTGTCCTTAAACTCAGACAATTTGCAAATGAACATGCAGTTATAATGAAATATGAAATGCTTAAGTATGAAATACGACAGAAACGTGAAGAACTGGATCTGAAATATCATTTTTTCAGACCATTCAAAACAGATGCACTGCTGCATGAACTGATACTGGAACTGAGGGAATCTTTTGATGAGCTGGTCAAAAAATGATTTTTTATTCAACAGGTATTTTTCTGATATCTGTTGATTTTTTTTTGACCTGAATAATATTATAAGTTTTTTGATGTATTTTAGAGATAAGGGTGATATTATATAATCATGGAAAAAATGGACCAGCGCTTCCTTAGCGTAAAAAACGGAGATGATGATATGAAAAAAATGAAAATAATGAAAATAATGAAAAAAATGCTTGCTTCTCTTATGGTTTTTTCAATGGTTTTGTCGTTTACAGGGTGTAATGAGGATCCTTTCAGATTTGAAGATAGTATAGATGAAAAAGGCAGTTACAGTGAGGAACTGATCATGACACTGTATAACGATACGAATCATTCAAATTTTTATGATACATCAAACGGAAAAGAGCTGTACCTGTGGCAGGACGGAATGAAATACATGGTTTCTGAAGACGGAAATATCAAAAGAGCAACAGACAGAATGTATACACTCTCGGGGTTTGATCCGATCGGAGTAATTACCGGCAGAGACAATGTATTTTTTGTTGCCGTTGTTGATACTTACACAGGAAAAAATTTATATGCCACTATAATAAATGAAACTATAACGTTTCCTGATTTCAGCATGATTTATGCTCCGTATGATGAGATAGATTATAAAAATATCATAAGATACGCAGTTATCAGCAAGGATCTGAAAAAACTGTATTTCATTTATAAAGATACTCTTTATGTTATGGATTCCTGCAATACTGTAACTGCTGTTTCAAAAGTCGGAGAATACGTGACCGGAATGTATATTCTCGGAGATTATATGTATGTGGTCACTTATGATAAAGGAGTACTGGTTTATGATGCATCAGGCAGGGAAAAAACTGATTATCCTGAAGCGCTGAAATCATTTTTTGATATTGTTGACAAATCTGAATACTTATATATGACTGAGGATAAAAACGGAATGTATTATTTTTTATGCTCTGACGGAGTTTTTACGTATAAGGATAAACAGAACCATGTTGAGCAGATAATAGACAGTAAAAAGTACAAGCTTGGTTCCCAAAAAAATAAAGCTGTTTCGTTTTGTGTTCCCGGAAACGGAGTATTAGTGATTCTTTTTGAAAACGGTGAACTGAGAAAATACAGATTTGACTGTGAAATAGACAACGCTGTGACTTCATCTTTAAAGATAGTGAATCTTTCCGGCAACAGAATGCCTGATCAGTATGTAAATGATTTTTCGATTGAAAACCAAAATATTCAGGTGGATTATCAAAAATCTTTTTCTGAAGAAAAAAACGGTTTGAAAAATGATCTCATTTCATATCTCAAAGGCCCGGATGCGCCTGATATTGTTTTTCTTGACGGGATAAATATAGACGAACTTCGTGAAAACGATCTGCTTCTTGATCTTTCGGAATATGAAGAAAGCTGGAGTGCTGATGAACCGCTTCTTGACAATGTCGTTAAATGGAACCGCAGTGAAAAAGGATTGTACAGTGTATCATCGTATTTTTCATTTCCTGCAATAGGTGGGAAAAGTGAACAAATAAATAAAATAAAGGATTTTTATTCTCTTTCAGATGAAGCACAGAAATATTTTGATAAAAATGACGGGGCGGAAACTCTGACGGGATTTGAAGGAATAGAACCTTTAACAGGTGTCATTTCAGATGGCACACAGATTTTCAAAAGAAAAGATCCGGACAGAGCTGAAATAGAAAAATATTATGAAGCTTGTTTAAAAACGGCAAGGATAAACTCAGAAAATAAATGGAAGTCTTTGGGCTGTGCAACATTTAATAATTCACTTTACAATATGCAGTTTATGCCAAAAGAAAAAGAGGATGTTTTTTTTGCTCAGAGCTTTAATGATCTCACGGAACATATAAAACCGTATTCATTTGCTTTTCGCTTCCTGGATTCAGCCTGTCTGGAGTTGAGTGATCCTGACGGTGACAAAGGTTCATTTACTGTTGGAATGATAAATTCCATAGAAAATGAGCTCATGATGACAGCTTCTGTTGACAAAAATAAAGACAAAACGAGTGTTACATTCAGATATGGAATTAATCCGGATAAAAAAACCTTTATTCCTGAAGGTAATATCGGAATATGTAAAAATGGAAAGAATCAAAAGGAGGCATTGAGATTTATCAAAAGTGTGCTTGAAAATGAGAATCAGAAAAATATCACAGACGGACTATCTGTCAATACTGAAACATTAAAATGGTATTATGAAAAGAATAAAGATAAAGATCCGAAAAAAATATATTATAAGAATGAAAGCAGTGAAAGAACAGTTTTGAGATTTGTATCTCTTGATTCCGATCAGATCGCCGAATTTGAAAAATATGTCAGATCACTCGATGAACCAGTTTATCTGGAAAATGATAAGATCATTTGTATATATTGTGAGATCAGTCTGATACTGGAAGATAAAAAAACAGTTTCTGAAGCTGCTGAAGATACTGTGAAATTTCTTAAAGATCCGACAAACAGAGCTGATATGTATTCTTCATTTTCTTATGTGGATATGGAGATCGATTGATATATCAAAACAGTGCACATCAAATTATGTTAAAAAACGGAACGAAAAGGCCGGGCTTTTTCGTTCCGTTTTATGCTCTGTGCAGGCTGTTTCATGATTTTTTCTGTTTTGATTTATTCTTTTTTCGTTCTGTTTCATGATCGCTCTTTATAAGTGTCACTTTAAAAATTGCTCCTCCGGATGCACTGTTTTCGACTGAGATCTTACCATGGTGGAGATCTGTCAGCTCCTTTGCTATAGAAAGACCGAGACCAAAATGTGATTTGTTTTCGCGAGCCCTGTCTGCTCTGTAAAATCTGTCAAAAATATGAAGCTTGTCCTCTTCTGAAATTCCTTTTCCGTTGTCTTCGACAGAAATACAGTGTTCATTGCTGTTTACCAGGTATGTGACAGTTATTTTTCCGTTTTCGGGGGTATATTCAACAGCGTTGTTCAGTAAAATTGAAAAGATCTGTTTTATTCTTCCGGGATCGACATTTACTTTGGCAGGCGGATCATCCGGCAGTATCAGATCAAGAGTGATCTTTTTCTTTCCGGCAGAGGCAAGAAATGCACTGTGACAGTCGAGGAGAAGCGTATCCAGAGCTGTTTCTTCAAGTGAAAGCTTAAAGTTTGTATCACTTGTTCTGACAAGAGTCATGAGGTCTTCTGTCAGAGCAGTCAGACGTTTTCCTTCTTTTACCGCTGTTGAAATAAACTTTTCACGATGTTCGTCATCACTGTTCTTTACTGCGTCAAGAGCTGATATGATCGTATTTACAGGATTTTTTATTTCATGGGATGCTGCAGATATAAAGTACATCTGAGCTTCCTGCGATTTTTTGAGCGGCATGAGAAGCTTACCTGTAAAAAAGAATGAGAAAACAAAAAAGACAGCTATGCTGCATAAAAAAAGTATTGTAAGCTTTAAGCAAAGCCTGTAGAATTCAGATATCTCTTTTTCCGGTCTGTTTATAACATAGATCATCGTATTTCCGAATTCTCCGGGAACAGAAATGATCCCTGAAAAATATTTTTCTCTGTTTACTTTGATGACCATTTCACTGTGTCTGAGTTTAAAAGCATTTTTCAGTTTTGATATCTCTTCTTCATTTTTTTCAAGAACAGCATCCAGTACTATGTCATATTTACTGTTATTTTTCTGCTGTGTATAAAATGCAGGTTCATCATTTTCATAGATATAGACCGAGCAGTTGTAGTTGTGCTCGATACTTCTTATGTTGTCATGTGAAAAATAAAAGTTGTCAGAAAAATTCGAGCTGATGGTGTTCATCTCATTCTGAAATTTTGAAAATGCCGTTCTGTAAATACTGTTGTAATTCAGATATGTATACAGGCACGACATGACCAGAAGTATAAGTGAACATACAGCTGTGAAAAGAAGTGTTAGCTTAAAATGAACTTTTTTGTACATTATTTTTCCTCGCTGCAGAGTCTGTAACCGACGCCGCGTACAGTCTGAACACTGACGCAGCTCTTTACATTTTTCAGTCGCCGTCTGACAAAATATATATAGTTGTCTATGTTTCCTTCCTCGATGTCACTGTCAGCACCCCATACTCTTGACATTATTGACTGTCTTGCGAGAACGCTGCCCGGATTTCGTAAAAACATCTCGATAAGTTCAGCTTCCTTCACAGACAGATCAAATTTCCCCGCAGGACCTGAAAGTGTTTTTTCCGTACAGTTGAAGGAAATATCTCCGTAGGATAGTATTTCTGTGTTGTTTGAATATCCGGGTCTTCTCATCCTGCAGCGTATATGTGCCATCAGCTCGTCAAATTCATACGGCTTTACTATATAGTCATCCGCACCATGATCAAGTCCGTTTATACGGTCACTGAGTTCTCCGAGTGCTGTCACCATGATAACAGGAACATCATTTCCTTTGTTTCTCATTTCCTTTAGTATTTCTATGCCGCTTTTGTGAGGAAGCATATTATCAAGCAGTACAAGATCGTATTCACTGTTTTCGAGGTAATATTCTGCATCTGTTCCGTCGTGGCAGAGGTCTGTACTTATTCCTTCCTTTGAAAGCTTGTATTCCAGCAGCTCACACTGCTCCTTGTCATCTTCGATTATCAGTATTCGCATAGTATTCTCCTAACATCTTTTATCATTTACAGTATACCTTATTGAACATGAAAATTCAAGAATTATTGAATTGAAGCGGAAAAATATCGCTGATCTTGCAAGGTTTAAGCAGTATGTAGTAAAGGGAATAAGTACTTTTTAATGATAAACATAGTATTTGATCAATAAAAAAACACGCCTTCAAAAAAATTTTTCTGCAGGTGTGTTTTTTTATACTGATCTTTATATATTTGTCTTGTTTTTTATGATTTCATGTGTTAGAATACTAATAAAGTTAAAATGATCATACGAAATGGACCATTTTGATGTAAAAAATAATATAGAGGTAAAAAAATGAATTCAAAAATTATAAATATAATCACCTGTTCGGCAGCAATGGCAGTTGATGTAGTTTCATCAATATTTTTTTTCACAATTATTGGTGCATCATGTGCCGAAGCAATATTGCCATACTGTGTGATCGTTGCGATCATATATACAGCGCTGCTGATAAGTGAACGTAAAAAGATAGTGCTTATGAAATGGGTCATGTCATTACCGTTTTCCATTTTATGCTTTGGATATTTCTGGAAAACTAATTACGCTGTCAGAGCATTGAACTGGGTTATTAAAGATTATGGCAGACAGTCTGCAGGCGGAAATTTTACCGGATTTATAGGGCTTGTTATTTTATTATTTCTGCTTTTGACAGGGATAGCGGCAGCAAATATCAAGTCCTCTGAAAAAATAAAAAAGTATACAGACACACAAACACTGGCAGGCTTTTTGATCGGTGTTTTAAATATTGTTGTAGTTATCTCTTTGGAAACACAATTTCCCTCATATGATTATGTTCTTGGGTAAGTCTGTAACAACACAGAGGATATCTCCCGTTTCTGCAGGCGGCGTGTTATGTCTGAACAAACAGATCTGAATATATATAGTATTTGAGCCGGTTTTTACCGGCTTTTTTCTTGTTTAAAGTAAAGCTTTCAGGCTTCGGATATGAGAAAAGAAGCTCCGGAATATGAGAAATTAGTATTTTGCACTTGACAAATTTAAGTATGCCCATTATAATAGAAAAGGCTGATAAATGATAATGATTATCAAATTGGAGGAATGCTGATGTCAGGATACAATACAGCAGGGCGTCAGAAGCTGATCGAATTTTTAAAGGCTCACAGCGAAGAACCCCTGACGGTGAGTGAGATCCATGAGCTGATAAGCAGAGAACAGGATGATAATGATATACCTGCACAAAGCTCAGTTTACAGGCTTATCAGAAAACTCGTCGGCGAAGGTATAGTTAAGCAAACCTTTATAGATGAAAAAAAACAATTTGCATATTTTTTTCAGTGTGAGGAAAAATGTAAGGATCATCTTCACATGAAATGCTCTGAATGTGGTAAGATCTTTCATCTGAGTGAAGAAACAAGCAAAATAATCAAGGAAAATATTTTCAAAGAAGATTCTTTTGTTTTAAATAGTGATACGATGCTTACCGGAAAGTGCGAACACTGCAAATGATATTTGAGAGGAGGAGAACGGTATCAACTACACAAAAAACAAATTTACAGCATTTTTTATAAGTCTGGTTCTGTGCGTAGTTGTACTTGGGACCTCCGTTTATATAGCAGATAAAACAGATCACAGCTGTTCGGGAGATGACTGTCCCGTATGTTCAGTCATTCATTTCTTTGAAACAGTTGTAAGAAACCTTACTGCAGCTCCGGAAAAGGAAAAACTATTAATTGCTGCGCTGCTGACATTTGCAGTGAGCAGAATCATTATTCCGGAGTTCAGATTTTTTAAATTTACTCTGATATCCTTAAAAGTGGAACTTCTGAATTGATACTTGAATTTCGGGAGTATTATTTCAGAAGTTATTTCTACTATTTAAGAGAGGTTTTACTATGTTTAAGAAAATATTTCCGCTGATGATGTCAGCACTTATAATGTCAGGTACACTGACATCTTGTGATGATCTGACAGTTGAAAAAGGTGACGGCAGTGACAAGACCAAAATAGTCTGCACTATCTTTCCCGAATACGACTGGACAAAGGAGATACTCGGAGCAGCTGCTGACAAAGCAGAGCTTTCATATCTGCTGGACAAGGGATCGGATCTTCATAACTACCAGCCGACTGCAAACGATATGATCAAAATATCAGAATGTGATCTTTTTGTTTATGTAGGCGGTGAGTCAGACAGCTGGGTGAGTGATGCTCTGAAAAATTCAGTAAACAAAAATATGAAATCAATAAATCTTATGGAAATAATGGGCGATTCTGCCAAGGTTGAAGAAGTTAAGGAAGGCATGATGGCAGAGGAGGAAGAAGAGGAAGAAGAGGAAGAAGAATATGATGAGCATTTCTGGACTTCCTTAAAAAATGCCGGACTCTTCTGCAATGAGATCTGCAGTGCTCTTTGCACTATTGACCCTGAAAATGCAGAAACCTACAAAAGCAATACCGAACAATACAATAAAAAACTTGAAAACCTCGATAATGATTTTAATGAACTGTTTGCTTCTTCTGATAACAAAACACTTATTTTTGCTGACAGATTTCCGTTCAGATATTTTACTGACGATTATGATCTGGATTATTATGCAGCTTTTATGGGCTGTTCGGCAGAAATAGATGCAAGCTTTGAAACAATTTCATTTCTTGCAGGAAAGACAGATGAATTAAAAGCAGATACACTATTTGTTCTTGAAAATTCAGATCGTGTGATAGCAAAAAGCATAATCCAGAATACAAAATCAAAAAATCAAAATATAATCGAACTTAACTCCATGCAGTCTGTTTCTTCTGATATGGTAAAGAGCGGAACAACATATCTCGGACTGATGGAGAAAAACTACGAGGAATTAAAAGCAGTTTTTTCTTGATAAAAGGAAGAAATTATTTAAGAACGATCAGAGCTTCCTTAAATAATTGATTTTTTAAAGCTTTAAAATAAAGGAAGATAATACAATGCCGGAACAGATAATTTGCAAATCGCTTTCTGTCGGATATGACGGGACGGCGGTAACAGAACACATAAATTTTACAGTAAACGAAGGAGATTATCTCTGTATTCTCGGTGAGAACGGAGCAGGTAAAAGTACACTCATGAAAACTCTCCTCGGACTTTGTCCTGCACTTGGAGGCAGTCTTGAATTTTGCGGTGATACAAAGCGAAACATGATAGGATATCTGCCTCAGCAGACACCTGTTCAGAGAGATTTTCCTGCTTCTGTACGAGAGATAGTTCAGTCAGGATGTCTTAACAGATGTGGGATGCGTATGTTTTTCAACAAGGAAGAAAAGAAGCTCGCATCTGAAACTATGGAAAAGCTCGGGATCACAAATCTTTCAAAACGATGCTACCGTGAGCTTTCAGGTGGACAGCAGCAGCGTGTTCTTCTTGCAAGAGCTCTGTGTGCAGCAAGAAAGCTTCTTATTCTCGATGAGCCTGTTACAGGACTTGATCCAAAGGCATCCCGTGAGATGTATGAGCTTATAAAAGATCTTAATCAAAATGACAAGGTAACAATTATCATGATTTCCCACGATCTTAATGCAGTTAAATACGCAACACACGTATTGCAGATAAACAGAAAAAAACATTTTTTCGGAACCAGGGAAGAATATCTCGAAAGTGATTCGGGAAAACTATTTTTAGAGGATACGTCAGAGGAGGATATGTAATGGAGCTTATTGAAACACTTAAGTTTTACTTCAGTTATCCTTTTGTACGCTATGCTTTGATAGTCGGCCTGCTTATAGCATTGTGTTCGTCACTTCTCGGCGTTACTCTTGTGCTTAAAAGGTTTTCCTTTATCGGTGACGGTCTTTCACATGTTGCCTTCGGTGCCATGGCAGTGGCAATTGTTGCAGGACTTACAAACAAGATGATAATCATTATTCCGGTTACTGTCCTTTCTGCTGTACTTCTTCTCAAAACAGGGCAGAACACCAAAATAAAGGGAGATGCCGCAGTCGCCATGATCTCCGTTGGAGCTCTGGCCATAGGCTATATGCTGATAAATGTTTTTTCCAAGTCTGCAAATGTTTCTGCTGATGTATGCAGTACTTTGTTCGGTTCGATGTCTATCCTTACACTTACCAAAACGGAAGTCTGGCTGTGCATTGCAATGTCAGTCGTAGTTCTGGTGGTATTTCTTCTGTTCTATAACAGGATATTTGCTGTTACCTTTGATGAAAACTTTGCAACGGCAACAGGAACAAAAGCCGGCGTTTACAATCTGCTTATTGCGATCGTTACTGCACTTGTCATAGTTCTTGCAATGAACCTTGTTGGTTCGCTTATGATATCTGCACTTATTATCTTTCCGGCACTTTCATCTATGAGATTGTTTAAAAGCTTTAAAAGCGTTATAATCAGTTCGGCAGTTATATCGGTTATCTGTTCTGCGTTCGGGATCATTCTTTCCGTTCTGTTTTCAACGCCGGTAGGTTCAACGATAGTTACTGCTGATATAGTTGTATTTCTTGTTTTTTCTTTGATCGCTTTGGTTTCCGGGAGGGTTAGAAAATGAAAAAAGTATTAGTTTTATCTTTTTCTTTTTCTTTAATAATTTCTTTATGTCTTTGTTCATGCGGTGATACAACAAATATCGATAATATTGTTGAAAAACAAAAAGAGTCGCAAATCGTCAGCATAGAAGATACTCAGAAAGAAGATGCAAAGGCTGAGATAAATGCAGAGAATACGGCTCCTGAAACAACCAGTGAAGATGTTTCCGATATTCCGGAGACTTCAGGTGAATACGATGTTGACCTGACTGTTCTTGACAGTACAATGGTTTATGCTCAGGTGTATGATATGCTCAACAACCCTGATGAATATAATGGAAAAATAATTCACGCTGAAGGTCCTTTTTCATATTTTAAAGATGAACAGACAGGAAAAGAATATTTTGCTGTCCTCATACAGGATGCAACAGCATGCTGTGCACAGGGAATTGAGTTTGTCTTAAAGGAAAGCCATGTTTATCCGTATGATTATCCGGATATTGGAACCAATATAGCTATTACCGGTATTTGTGATATTTATAAAGAAGGAAACGGTGTTTTCTGTCAGCTGCTGGATGCTGAGTATGAGGAGAAAAAATAATTTTTCATGTGTATCTGATTATTTTTTACAATTGATCATTGAGGTAAATTAACAGAATAAATTAGTTAAACAGGATTGCGCTGGCAGTCCTGTTTTTGATGTGTGTCGGGCATGACACACAGCCAGTCGGTGAAAGTCCGACCACAGGTATTTACCGCCAAGTGTAGCGAACCACAAGTCGAAAGTCGTGAGGCTGGGACAGAGGAAGTGGTGTAGCGATTCTTTCACGACCACGAACA
>JAZUJY010000278.1:0-34402 GCA_045643005.1 Oscillospiraceae bacterium
AGGTGCAGGGCGACCGCAAAGCCCTGCAATTCCCTGCAATATCCAATTACGAAAGGAATGACCCCAACTTGGAAGAAAAAATGTGCTGTGAAACAGAAGAAATCCACGAGGAAGCTGTAAATTCAGTCCTCAGCCACATGCCTGACGATTCCGTCCTTTACGACGTAGCTGAACTGTTCAAAATATTCGGTGACCCTACCAGGGTCAAAATCCTCTTCGTCCTTCTTGAAAATGAACTGTGTGTCTGTGACATCGCTCAGATACTTAACATGCAGCAGTCTGCGATCTCACATCAGCTCAGAGTTCTGAAACAGGCACGTCTTGTAAAATTCAGAAGAGACGGAAAAACAGTGTTTTATTCTCTTGCCGATTCACATGTAAAAACAATGTTTCATCAGGGCATAGAACACGTTACTGAATAAAAATCAATGAATACATACAATAATCGAATAATTGTATAATTTTACAATTATCGAAAAGTAAATATATATATAATGAGAATTGTCTTTAATGGTATTTTCTGATATACTTAGTAAGTATATGGTCAATATTTATATAAAGCAGAGTAATAGTTTTCTGCAAAAAAGTTTATTTGTTTTAAATAATATTATCTTTATTCTAACATAAAAAATTACAGATAATACTATGCAGAAAGGAACGGGTTATGAAAAAGTGTTCAAAAGCAGCAGCTCTTGCTGCATCAATGCTGCTGATCGCATCTGCAGCTTCCTGTAATTCATCAGATCCCCCAAAAAATGATCTTGATGTTTCCACACGTGAAGAACTGGCTTCTCTTTCAGCAAATGATGAAAGATTAACCGGAGAACTTGAAAACAAGAAAATAAAATGGCTGTCAACATGGGAGTTCAGAAATGATGCTCATGCCGAATATGTCACGTTTCAGGAGAGATATGGCGGAGAAGTTGAGCAGACCATAGTTGACTGGTCTCAGAGATACGAAAAGCTGGCAGCAGCTATAAACGGAGATGAAGGAATAGATTTTTTCCCTGCAGGTGATCTTGATGCATTTCCGAAAGGCGCAATAAAGCAGATGTTCGTGCCTGTAGATGATTATATTGATTTTGATTCACCGCTATGGAAGGATCTTAAAAAGGAAAATGACAGTCTCATGTGGGACGGACATCACTATATGATGTGCACAGATGTTAACGGTGACAATTGCGTAGTGATATACAACAAAAAGACGATTTCTGAAAACGGACTAAAGGATCCTGCAGAGCTGTTTGAAAATAATGAATGGACATGGGATACGTTCAAATCTCTTCTTGATGAATTTGTTGATCCTGAAAACAGTCTGTACGGTATTGACGGATACTGGACAGAGGCTGCTTTATCACTGACAACCGGAGTTCCTTATGTCGGACTTAAAGATGGAAAACTTGTAAACAATCTCAGAGATCCGGCTCTTGAAAAAGTTCAGAATTTTATGGCTTCTCTAAACAAAGACAACTGTGTTCTTGATAAGAGTCAGTTTGACTGGAATGAAAAGCCTTCGTTCATCGGAGAAGGAAAAGAACTTTTCTATCCATGCGGACTGTGGGCATTTTACAAGCCCGGAGAAGAATGGAAAAAAACATTCGGAGAAGATGCTGCATTTGTTCCTATGCCTAAAGATCCAAACTCTAAGGAATACTATATTCCGACAACACTTGAGGGTTATCTGATGGTAAGAGGCGGAAAAAATCCTGAAGGAGTTGCGAAATTTGCAGAATGCAAGAGAGCTACCATGCTTAACGACGGACTTCAGAAGATAGGAAACGATCTTCTCGTTGATACATACAACTGGAGAACTGATATGATCGAAATGAAGGATAAGATGCATGAGATGGCACGTGAAAATCCTGTTTTCGACTTCTATATGGGTGTAAGTTCAGATGTATCCGGAACACTTGACAGCGGTGAATTCGGCATCAGAGCATCGCTTCAGGCCGGCACATCATGGGCAGAGACCGTAAATACATGCTACAGTGTCATAGACACACTGATCGAAGATGCAAATAACGGCGAAAGCTGATATACTGTTCAGAGTAAAATAAAAATGATCCGGAAAACAGTTCTGTTTTCCGGATCTTGTTTTTTATGGCTTGTATTTATCCCCCTGATGAGTACCTCTTCTTCGCATTTCCTTGTCAATGCCGTTCATTATCATTTTCTTGTCAGCTGTCCACATAGGTGCAAGAAGTGTTTTCCTGTTTCCGTCACCGGTCACACGCTCAATTATGGTTTCAGGGTACATGAGTTCTATCTGATCGCAGACTGTGCTGATGTACTCTTCAGCGGAAAGGAGTGGAAAAGGAGATTTTTCGAATTCTTCGCCGAGAGGTGTTCCTTTTATGATATGCAGCATATGTATTTTGACGGCGTGAGGTTTCAGCTTTGCTGTTTCACGGGCGGTTTCAAGCATCATTTCTTTTGTTTCCCACGGAAATCCGTTTATGAGATGAATACAGACATTTATTTTTCTGTCGTACAGCATTTGATATGTTTTAAGAAATTCTTCATACGTGTGGCATCTGTTGATCCTGTCTGCTGTTGCGTCAAAAATACTCTGAAGTCCGAGTTCGACCGTAAGATATGTTCGTTTTGACAGCTCAGACAGATATTCGACAGTTTCTTCTGATATGCAGTCTGCCCTTGTTGCGATCGAGAGACCGACGGTGTTTTCAAATCTTAGTGCCTCTTCGTATTTTTCCCTGAGTATCTCGGTAGGGGCATAGGTATTTGAGCCTGCCTGAAAATACGGAATATATAAGCAGTCATTCCATTTTTTTGACAGAAGAACGACCTGGTCGTTCAGCTGTTCGGTGATGCTTTTTGTAATACATCCTGAAAAATCACCACTTAAATCGGATGAACAGTATGTGCATCCTCCGACGCCTTTTTTTCCGTCTCTGTTCGGACATAAAAAAGCCGCATTTAAAGAGAGTTTGATTACTTTCTTATGGAATTTATTGCGTAAATAATTATTTTGTGTAATATATTGTTTGTTGTCGTGTTCTTTTTCAATAATGTTCATAATTACCATCTCATTTCTTGTTCATAATGCGGTTTTATGTAAAAACCATTGATTTTTTTTGTGCTCGTATGCTATAATAATATTGGATATAGGGTTTGCAGAGATATGTAACACAGATTGTAATCTTCTTTTACCGGGTTTACTTTATGGTTACAAATCAGTTTTCTATCTTACAGAAATATATTATTTGCGGGAGGTGTGTAGTATGAAGAAAATATTGGTTACAGGTGCCTGCGGTCTTATCGGAAAGATGATATGTTCAAGCCTTTTGGAAAAGGGAAATGTTATTATCGGAACTGACGAAAAAGAAGATAGTTTTAATTACGGGAAGCCCGGATATACTTTTATTAAAGCCGGTCCGCATCATATTCCCACATTTAAAAAGATTTTCAAGGAAGAGCATTTCGATGCCGTTATTCATTGTGCATGTACTGTTGATAATGATCTTGAAAACATCATAACTGAAGATGATATGGATCACAGTGCTGATTATGATGATTTTCTGTATTTTATGGCAAGAGATGCCGGAGTCAGACAGTTTATTCTGCTCAGTACAAGTGCTGTATATGAACTTCCGAGATCACGTGAACCAATCAGAGAAGATGATAAGCTGAATCTTGAATCAAATTATGCAAAATTAAAATATGATGCAGAAAGAGCTCTTTCCTTTGCTTTAAAAAATCAGAAAGAAATGATAGGCGCAGCTTTGAGAATAGCTCCGGTTTATACCAGCGATTTTACTGATAATCTGATCAATAAGATCCTTGACAAGGAAACAAATAACTTATTTGTTTATCATTCAGGTGATTATGGTTTTCAGTTCTGTTGTCTGTATAATCTTATTGAATTCATACTTTGTTTTATTTCCATGGCAAAAGATTATTCATATACAGGGGTTTACAACATTGCGGATGACAATATAGTATCTGCAAGAGAAATAATCAAATTTGCAAGACAGCGTAAAACATACGGACCTGTTCTTCAGAGAAAGGTCAATGTTGATATTTTAAAAAATAAGATAAATCTTCTGAGAAAGCGAAATGAGATCAGAGAAGATTACAGATATAATGATATAGATGTTTATTTTAACAACAATATCCTTGACGGTACAAAATCCAAAAAGATCTATACTTCAAAATGGAGCATAGACAACACAAAATAATAATTGCGTCGGTAAGTTTTTTACCGACGTTTTTTTAATCACTGTTTTAGGTTGGACAGGGGATAGCTGCTGTGATGTGAACTTAAAAAAATAATAATACCCTGCTTTGAAAGCAGGGTATATATTTTCATAAGGATTATTTTGCAAATTCAATAGCTCTGCTTTCACGGATAAGATGAACCTTGATCTGTCCCGGATAATCCATCTCATCTTCGATCCTCTTGACGATATCTCTGGCAACGAGTACCATTTTTTCATCGTTGATGATCTCAGGAAGAACCATGATTCTGACTTCACGTCCTGCCTGAACGGCAAAGCATTTCTCAACGCCTTCGTAAGAAGAACAAATTTCTTCAAGTTTTTCAAGACGTTTGATGTAGCTTTCATAATTTTCGCTTCTTGCAGCAGGTCTTGCTGCTGAGATAGCATCTGCGGCCTGAACTATGCAGGCAATTACTGTAGTAGGCTCAACATCGTTATGGTGAGCTTCAACTGCATGAATGATCTCTGCACTTTCTTTGTATTTTTTGCAGACATCAACACCGATCTGTACATGTGATCCTTCGATCTCTGATGTTAAGGCTTTTCCAATATCATGGAGAAGTCCGGCACGTCTTGCTACGTTTGCATCAACACCGAGTTCTGATGCGAGGATACCTGATAACTGTGATACTTCAATAGAATGGTTTAAAACGTTCTGACGATAGCTCGTTCTGAACTTAAGACGTCCGATAAGCTTAACAAGTTCGTGGTTAATGTTGTGAACATTTGTTTCAAGGATTGCTCGTTCGCCTTCCTGTTTGATCTTGTGCTCAACCTCACGTCTTGCTTTGTCGACCATTTCCTCGATCCTTGTCGGATGGATTCTTCCGTCTGCGATAAGTCTTTCAAGTGCAATTCTTGCAACCTCACGTCTGACCTGGTCAAAACATGAAAGTGTGATCGCTTCAGGAGTATCGTCGATAATAAGATCAACGCCTGTAAGAGTTTCAAGTGTTCTGATGTTTCTTCCTTCACGTCCGATGATTCTCCCTTTCATCTCATCGTTTGGAAGTGCAACAACAGAAACGGAGGATTCAGAAACCTGTTCAGCAGCACATTTGGCAATGGCGAGTGAAATAAGATTTCTTGCTTTTTCCTCACAGCAGTCTTTTATCTGCTGTTCATAAGCTGATATCTTGAGCGCTTTTTCATGAACAAGATCTGTTTCAAGCTGGGAAATGATGTATTCCTTAGCCTGGTCTCTTGTAAATTCAGAAATTCTTTCAAGAATATCAAGCTGATTTTTCTTGATCGTTTCAGCCTCATTGAGCTTTTCTTCAGCAGACTTGATCTTGTTTTGAAGGACTTCCTCCTTGTGTTCGAGATTGTCATTCTTTTTGTCAAGATTTTCTTCCTTCTGCTGTATTCTTCTTTCCTGTCTGGAAATTTCATTGCGTCGGTCTTTGATCTCTTTTTCAGCTTCTGATTTTAATTTGTAGATCTCATCCTTCGCTTCAACGAGAGCTGTTTTCTTTTTGCTTTCGGCTTCTGCACTGGCGCTTTTACGGATACGCTCAGCTTCTTTTTCAGCAGAATCAATTGCAGATTCAGCTTCTTTTTTTCTGTATGAATATCCTTGCTTAAAGCAAATGTAGCCGGCAACGGCAGCACCGATAATAAATGCGATCAAACCGATAATAATAACGACCGGCATGTTGACCGAAGCTAAAATTGGTAATGGCATGAAAAATTTATCCCCCTTTCACTGGTAAAATAATAAGTTGTTTATTAAACGCACTTACCTGCAAAGGGTCTGAAATGTTAAATTTTAAAAAATTCCGAAACTAATTTTCCTCTTTCAAGATTTTATATTAAAATAATGTTGATTTGTATTAAATATATTATATCTGTTTATTAGGTAAAAAATGTATTTAGAGCTTTAAAAAATTTATATGATCTCACAGCAGGCTGCGTTTTAATGTTCATGTGCCGAAGCACTTAATCCTAATAAGATAAGGCAATTCTTATTAAGAAACGGCTGCAAAAAACTATGCAACACTTCTATTTTATATCTTTTTATGGTAAAAGTCAAGGTTATTTGATTATTTTTGGATGCCTGAAATCAATATTTTTACCGATAAATATTAACTGATCCATATCTGAGAGGGTTGTGAATATATGTAAATATTTGCGGATCTTTCTGTGCAGAGAAGCAACAGAGAGAGTATCCTGAAAAATATTCCGGAAAAAACAAATTATTTTGTTTTTTTGATATATGTATATACAAATCGTTTTTTATCTGCTATAATAATAATTAGTTTAGTTTCAGGCATAGGTGTTTTTTATTTTTTTTTGCTGAATTCAGCGGAGGACACTGATATGAAAAAAGCATACAGATATTTTGCATCGGCTGTATCCGTAATTGCCTTGTTTGCCGGAATGCTGATGTATTCAGACAGACCCGGATTTGATGTTAAGGCTGACACTTCCGTCAAAATTTCGCCTGACAGTACTTTTAAGGTAAATGATGGTGAATTTGAAGGCTGGGGAACTTCTCTGTGCTGGTGGGCAAACAGAGTCGGATATTCGGATGAGCTTTCGGAAAAAGCGGCAGAAACTTTTTTCAGCGACAGAGGTTTGAATCTTAACATAGTACGTTATAATATCGGCGGCGGAGATGATCCGGCGCATGATCATATTACCAGAACAGACTCAAATATGCCGGGATATACGGTATATAACAACGGTCAGGTTACTTATAACTGGAATGCTGACAAAAATCAGCAAAATGTTCTTATGAGGATCAAAGAGGCATATGGTGATGATCTCATAGTTGAGATGTTTTCAAATTCGCCTCCTTATTATATGTGCAAGAGCGGATGCTCTACCGGAAACACAAGTGCCGGGAGCAACAATCTGAAGGATGACTGCTATGATGATTTTGCGGAATATCTTGCAAATGTCTGCTCCTATTTTAAAAACGAACTCGGTATAAAGGTACAGAGTGTTGAACCTGTAAATGAGCCTTATACTGATTACTGGGGAGCGTACAGCAAAAAACAGGAGGGCTGTCATTTTGATATAGGCTCTTCTGAATCAACAATGATCACCGAGCTTAGTAAAGCAATGAATAAAAAAGGCATGTCCGATGTTATTATCAGCGGAACTGATGAAACCGGAATAGATGTTCAGGTCTCAGCGATGAATTCAATGTCGGATGATGCAAAAAATGTTCTCGGACGTATAGATACACACAGTTATGGCGGTTCAAAGAGGGCTGAGCTTCAGGAGATAGCTCTTACGAGCGGAAAAAATCTCTGGATGAGTGAAGTTGACGGAAGCTCGACAGCCGGTTCAAATGCCGGAGATATGGCAAATGCACTGTGGTTTTCAAAAAGAATAGTTGATGACTGCAACGGTCTCGGATGTTCTGCCTGGATCATGTGGCAGGTCATTGACAATCACATCAGCTCACAGGGGTATAACGGAAAGAAGGATTCCGGAATGCCGAATCTTTCCGGAGGATTCTGGGGACTTGCAGTAGCTGACCATGACAGAAAAGAAATAATCCTGTCCCAGAAGTATTATGCTTTCGGGCAGTTTACAAGATATATAAGACCGGGATTTACGATGCTTAATTCGTCGTCAAACACTCTGGCAGCATATGATAAGGAAAATGATCAGCTTGTTATCGTTGCAGTAAATACACAGGGAAGCAGTCAGAATTATAATTTTGATCTTTCCGGATTCAAAACTGTCGGAAATACGGTAAAAGTGGTCAGAACAAGCGGCAGCAACAACGGTGGCGAACACTGGGCTGAGCTTGATCCTGTTTATGTAAATTCAAAAAGCTTCAGTACATCTCTGAAAGCAAATTCCGTAACAACTTTTATCATTGAAAATGTTACGGAAAACGAAACTCCCGTAGATGAACTGGATGAAATAGAGCTCGATGCTTCAATGCTTTCAGGTTCGGATCCATGGAAAAATTCTTCAAACGGAGTTGAAAAGATCATTGACAACAAAGCTTCGACCTTCTTTGACGGAGTTACAGACGGATGGGTCCAGATAGACCTCGGGAAAACGCACAGTATCGATGCGATCGCATATGCACCGCGTCCCGGCTATGAATACAGAATGACTCAGGGGATAATCGCAGGCTCTGTGGATGGTGTGAACTGGGAAAAGATCTATACTGTTCCTTCAAAGCCGAAGTTTGGTTATTCATATATAACAGATATAGGAAAAGATTTCAGATATATCAAATATTATGTTCCTGAGGGATCACCTTCGAACAGTGACAACAAGGAATCAAATTTCTGCTGCAATATCAGTGAGATAAAACTGTACGGAAAAGATGATACCAACAGTACTCTGAAGGGTGATATCAATAAAGACGGCAGTGTCAATGCTGCTGATATTTCGTTGATGACAGGATATCTTCTTGGTACATCGGCATTTGATGATGAAAAGATCAGTTTTGCTGATATTGATGAAAACGGAACTGTAAATATTGTCGATCTGATCAGACTGATGTCTCTGATCATAGAATGACAGGAAAGCATGATCAATTAAATATATAAAACGATGAAGAGGAAAGCCGTTTCTAAAATGCAGTCGTTACAGAGATACCTTTTGTATGATGAGAAAAAGGTCGTCTGCCGGATACGGATACCGTCCTCCGAGTTTGCTTAAAAAGCAACGTGTGTTCTACGTTACAGGAACAGAATGAGATGCAGATAAATTTTTAATTTTTCTGTAAAGCAGGGTGGAACCGCAGTATATTATTGCCCCTCGTTGCAGTGTGTATATTTGTATATACATACTGCAATGAGGGGCTTTTTAATAAATTTTATAATGAAAGGAATTGATATTATGATTAAACTTACGTTAAAAGACGGAAGTATCAGAGAGGCAGAAGCCGGAACAGCTGCTGTTGACGTTATTAAAGAGATCGGCGCAGGTCTTCTCAAGGCTGCCTGCTGTGTAAAAATAGATGGAGAGGTCAAGGATCTTAGAACCACCTTAACAAAAGACTGTGAATTTGAAGTAATGACTTTTGACAGTATCGAAGGAAAGAAGACCTTCTGGCATACTGCATCACATATTCTTGCTCAGGCAGTAAAGCATCTTTATCCGGATGCCAAGCTCGCTATCGGTCCTGCAATAGATACAGGTTTTTACTATGATTTTGACGTTGAAAAGCCGTTTACAGCTGAGGATCTTACAAAAATTGAAGCTGAAATGAAGAAAATCGTCAAGGAAGGCATAAAGCTTGAACAGTTTGAGCTTGAACCTGCTGAAGCATTAAAATATCTTAATGATCTTGAAGAACCATACAAAGTTGAACTCTGTGAGGAACATGCAGGCAAGGGCGAGCCGATATCATTCTATAAACAGGGTGATTTCACAGATCTTTGCGCAGGTCCACATCTTCTTTCAACTTCAGGTGTAAAGGCATTTAAGCTTCTCTCATGCACCGGTGCATACTGGAGAGGAAATGAAAAGAACAAGGCACTTTCAAGAATTTATGCAGTAGCATTTCCTAAGGCATCAGAACTTGAAGAACATCTTAAAAAGCTTGAGGAAGCTAAACTCAGAGATCACAATAAACTTGGACGTGAACTTGAATACTTTACAACCGTTGATGTTGTAGGTCAGGGACTTCCTGTTCTTCTTCCAAAGGGTGCCAGAGTAGTACAGCTTCTCCAGAGATGGGTAGAAGATGTGGAACAGGCTCACGGATGCATGCTTACCAAAACTCCTCTTATGGCTAAGAGAGAATTCTACAAGATCTCCGGTCACTGGGATCATTACCTTGACGGAATGTTTATTCTCGGTGATCCTTATGATGAAACAAAGGAATGCTTTGCACTTCGTCCGATGACATGTCCGTTCCAGTATCAGGTATTTTTGAACCGCCAGCGTTCCTACAGAGATCTTCCTATGCGTCTGACAGAAACATCAACACTGTTCAGAAATGAAGACAGCGGTGAAATGCATGGTCTTATCCGTGTTCGTCAGTTCACTATCTCAGAAGGTCACTATATCCTTCGTCCTGATCAGCTCGAAGAAGAATTCAAGGGATGTCTTGAACTTGCAAAATATTTCCTTGAAACTGTAGGACTTCTTGATGAATGTACATTCAGATTCTCACAGTGGGATCCTGCAAATCCGAAGAACAAATATGAAGGTACCAAGGAGCAGTGGGAAGAAGCTCAGAGAGTTATGGGAAATATTCTTGATCATCTCGGAGTAAAGTATACTGTAGGTATAGATGAAGCTGCATTCTACGGACCTAAGCTTGATATTCAGTACAAGAACGTATTCGGAAAAGAGGATACTCTTGTTACCATCCAGATCGATATGCTGCTTGCTCAGAGATTTGGAATGTATTATATTGACAAAGACGGTCAGAAGAAACTTCCTTATATTATCCACAGAACATCACTCGGATGCTATGAGAGAACTCTTGCATACATGATCGAACATTTTGCAGGTGTTCTTCCTCTGTGGCTTGCTCCTGAACAGGTAAGGATCCTTCCTATCGGTGAACAGCATAACGATTATGCACAGAGCATTGCTGACAGACTCTGTTCTTACGGCATGAGAGTAACAGTTGACAAGAGAGATGACAATATAGGACCTAAGATCAAGGCTTCAAGACTTGAAAGGATCCCGTATACATTTATCATCGGTGATAAGGAAATGGAATCAAACACTGTTACAGTTCGTTCAAGGAAAACAGGCGAAACACCTGATGTTCCTGTAGATGACATTGTAAAGATGCTTGTTGAAGAAGTTACAACAAAAGCAAAATAAAATCCCGTCATTTTAATAAAAACAATAAAAATGCAGATTTGTTGATATAGGTCACAGATCTGCATTTTTTGTATTTACTAAAAAATATTTTTTATTGCTTGCAGTGATGCTTTTTTAGTGCAATTTTGACTTTGTCCGCATTTCCGTATGAGATCACAATACTTTTAGTAACCGAAAATACGTCTGAAGAAACTATGGTACCTGTTCGTTCTTCTGTCGGTCTGTTTATTACCACAGTGCCGGAAGCGGCTCTGTTTGAAAAAACATGATCATGAATGTCATCGGAGTGCACAAGATTTTCGGTTTTTACCTGATGATATTCATTTTCGGAATATTCAGACGGCAATTCTGAAATGTCTGCTTTTATAGACCTTAAAGAAGATATGATGTCAAATTTGATGAACATGACTATTGTGGAAGCAGCTCCTGCCACTGAAATGATCAGAGAAATGATAAATATGATAAACCATATACTGTGAGTCATTTTTTATTCCTCCGATCTGCTGTAGGCACTGTCGACTACTTTTTCAAGTTCAGAAATGTCATGACTGATCTCTGACTGAAGATTTTGTGTGATATCAGTTGTGGTATGGATCTGATCTGTGCCTTTTTTTACTGTGTTTATAAAATTGATCTGGTCTTCTTTGGTTGCTATATTTCCTGATGCAAACTTGTAGACATAGATCATATCAGAACGCAAAGCAAATCTGTATGTTTCAAGAAGAACGATCTCGGTATCGTTTTTATCACGGGCAATGATATCAAGAAGCCTGTTGAGATTTTGCCAGTATGTCGGATACATTGGTGCATCATTTGCTTCAAGTACTTTTTGCTTTATGTTGGCATGAAAGACTCCGATATCTGTGTATACTTCAGCAAGCTCGTACTGGATGGGATCTTTTATTTGATATTTTTCCGTGAGAGATTTTCCGAACCAGTTTGTCGAAGTCTGTGCTCTTGCAGGTGCGTTTATGTCTGAGTTTATATCGAGCAGCCCGGTGGAGTTTTTGTTGTAATAATACCAGTATGCCTTTCCGATGCTGCATGTTATTGCTTCATAATCATCTGAATTTTTCAGCTTTTTTTCGTTTTCAGATGAAATGATCGTTGTAAGATCATCACTTTCTTTTTCTGTTAAAACCGAATCCTGTGTCATATATGAGATCAGATCGAGATAAGCGGTCGGGTTTTCAGGCTGAAGCAGGACAGCTTTTTTTATGTATGTTATTTTTTTCTGATAATCAGAGGCATTGCTGAAAGCTTCTATGTATTCATTGTACGTCTGCTGTGCAGAATGATTAAAATTTCCGTATGAGAAAATACATAATGCGGCAGCTGCGACTGTGACTGCTGCTGATGCTGCGGTCAGCTTAATATAGAAGAGTTTATCGGCTTTTACAAGATCCGAGTAAAGCTCCTTGCAGTTGTTGTATCTTTTCAGAGGATTGTCATCCACACATTTTAAAATGATTTTTTTTAGATATGAGCTGATCTTCGAACTGTTTCCGCTGAATATAAAGCGTTCACAGGAGGATCGGAAATTTCTTTCATCATCAAAAACAGGAAGCGGTTTGTTTCCGGTTGCCATATGAAAAATAGTTGCTCCGATGTTGAAAATATCAGTTCTTATGTCAAGCTTTTCTTCGCGGAACTGCTCAGGTGCAGCATATTCAGGAGTGTACTGGACAGGAGTGCCTGATTCAGTTTGTACTACAGCTCCGAAATCAATAAGCTTTAAAGTACTTTTTTTCTGACTCTTTTCAAGATCGGACGGTGCTGTTTTTTTGTTGATGACCATTATGTTGTCAGGCTTCATGTCACTGTATATTTTTCCGTAGCTGTGAAGATAATTAATTACAGAACAGATATCCTTACCATAGTCAATTATCTGTTTTTTTGAAAATGCCCCTGTTTTTAGAAGCGTGTTCATTGCTACTCCGTCAATATAGTCCATTACGATATACAGCGAATCATTATCCTCAATACTCTGGATTATATTCGGGAAAAAGTTGTTTACATCGTGTTCATAAAACTCTTTTATCAGCTGCGATTCCTGTTTGGCAGAATGAATTATGGCTTTTCGTTTTTTTGAGATCTCTTTTACTGCACGGACTGCATCGTTTGCTTCAAGGTCTATAGCCCTGTACACAACGGAAAGACCACCCTGGCCTATGATTTCTTTTATCTTGTATCTGTCGTTTAAAATAAATCCCGGATTAAGCAAGCAGTACGGCTCCTTTCAGATTGTGATTTGGATGGATATCCATAAACATTGAATAATCATTTATCAACAGGTTTTACTATCAAAGCAGTAATGTTGTCGATCTCATTTCGTTCGAGGTTTTTGTTTAAGAGCATTTTCAGAGCGTTCTCTGTTGAAATATCATCTGTGCATGCGCCCGGTTTAAGTCCTTCATGAATTTCCTGTTCGGATATTTTTTTTCTGAATCCGTCGGAGCAGATCATATATACTGTACCGGGATCGATTTTCATGATGCTGTAATCATATTCTGCATTTTTTATGACTGCCCCTATGCATTTTGTAAGCTGATTTTGTCTTGTGTCAGTATCAGCTGAATCAGGAGAGAGAATACCGGTTCTTATTTCTTCGGAAATAACTGAATGGTCTGTTGTAAGAACACGTATTGAATCATCGGTTATCTTATAGATCCTTGTGTCACCGATATGTACTGTCAGTGCGGTGTTCATTTCGGAGAAAAATATCATTCCGGACAAAGTAGTTCCAAGTGCCTTTTCAGTGATCTCAGAATAATGGTTAAGGTCATCGCTGAGCTTATGAATAAAGATATCAAGGTTTTCTCGTATTTCAAGAATGCTTTTGGATGAGCGAAGAAGACCGGAAAGAGTGTTTTCAAACCATTCTGACAGTCCGTCGATAATATATGAACTGGCTGTTTCGCCTTCTGAAAGTCCGCCCATTCCGTCACATACTGCTGCGAGAATTATACTGTTGTTTTTATATTCGGCAGCTTTGATGCACATGCTGTCCTGATTGATCCTTTTTACAGAACCTGCGTCGGTACAGTAAGCAGAAATATATGTCATTTTGTATCCTCTCTTAATATTTTATATAAAATGTGTAATTTTTGTTGCCTAAAGTAAAAGAACATCCGGAAAAGATCATTACCGAATCATTTTGTTTTAATTGACATCCTGCGGCGAAGAGCGAGTCGGCGGATCTGTTTGAAAGTTTGTATTTGATGCGGTCATGGTCATATAATCTTTCTATAAGGATACCCGGAAACATGTCATCAGAGTAAGGGAAGGAGGAAAGATATGCAGCTACTTTATTATCTTCATCTGTTATATATGAAAGATAATTTGAAGTACTGCATGTTCCGGAGTTTTCTATGAACATTGTTTTTGAGTCATCATAATTGTTACGGTCGATGAGACAAGTGTGTGATGTGTCGTCATCCATGGAAAATCTGAACGGAGTGTGGTAAAGGTAAAAAGTGTCCCCGTTGGAAAGCTCTGCATTATCTATCTGCTTTCGGGATGAAAGAGAAGTATCATTATCGGATCCATGAATAAGAAAAGTTCCGTTTGTTGAACGATTGTCCAGCAGATAGTATTTTCCGTCTGTAAACAGAATACTTGCATGAAATCCGGATATTTCGGGGATATCTGAAAGAGAAACATCTATATTTTCACTCTTGTCGTTTCTTCCGAAATTAAACGGGATATGGTCAATGTAATACTTCTGTCCTTTGGAATCTGTTACAAATGCAGATGGAAGACAGTTGTTCCCGGTCACGCTTCTCAGCGTTTTTATCAGGGGAGATGAGTTCAGCTCGGTTGGTGTCTGCGTTTCCGGAATGGTGTCGGAGTTGTCAATGACCGGTTCAGCAAAGGATCCGAGTATCATTTTCATTTTTTGTTCTTCGAAAGCAAGACGTTTGTTTTTCTTTTTTAACATTATCTGATTTTCAAGAAAGTTCTGATATTTTTGAAGCTTTGATATGTCGGAAACAGCAAGTCTGGCCATTTTGTCCGCATCACTCAGAGAACGTGCACAGCTGCTGACAAGGCTTCCTTTGTTTATTGGAAGAACAGCAAGAAGAACTGCTTTTGTGCTTTTGTTAATAAAGATCTTGTCGGGATCACAAAAAATATTGTCAGAAGATATTCCGTTTTTTTTGCAGTATTCGATAGTGCTGCTTATGTTTGACAGTATATTAAAATATTTTTCCTGTGATATTTCTCCGGACAGAAGATCGGAAAACGGCATAAGTCCTGAAATATCAAAAGATATGGTTTTCTTTTGATTATGAGTTACAAGTACAGTTTTCAGAAACAGATCATTTTCATTTTTTGTGATCAGCTCATAATTCTGCTCGTTTATAATATCTTTTTTTCTCAGTGCAAAGTTCAGTACTGTTTTGCCGCGGAGAAAAGATTTTTTTAATCTGGATTTGTGAAGATCTTTCATGTGATGAATCCTCTTTCAGTATTTTTGAAATTTGTGACCGCTTTTTCACGAATGCATTTTATTCTGTAACAAATATCATTATACTATAAAGTGTTTACTGTTTCAAGACTATTAATAATAAAATGGGTAACTTTGGCAAAAATGACATTTTTATTAATTTTTTCTTTTCTTTTTGCTGAAAATGTCAAAAATATCCTGCTGTAATTTTTTTTAAAAAAACATACCGTCTTTAAAAAGACGGTATGGGTATAAAAAACGTTATTCTGTTTCTGCTTCTGCTTCAGTTTTTTCATTGTTTTCTGCGTGAAGCTTTATACTTCTTTCAAAATATTTTTTATTGAAGAAAACAAAGAGTAAAACCGCAAGCAGGGATGCACAGTAGTCAGTAAACGGCTGAGCTGCAGCGAGCATATTCGGTGTATCGAATGCATATCTGAAAATAAAAAGAACAGGAATGTATATAAGACCCTGTCTGCTTATATTCAGAATAAGTGCCGGAAGTGCAGCACCCATGGACTGTATCGCATTGATAAATACAAAAAGGATTCCCATGATAGGGCCCGACAGGATGTAGATCCTTGCAAATTTCATACTGTATTCGTATGCTTCCGGCTCGTCAAGAAAAGCTTTTACCAGCGGACTTGCTCCGAAATAGCATATGATAGTCATTATAAAGCTGATCGAAAGTGCAAGGACGATTGAAAACTTCAGAACTGAAAAATATCTTTTTTTGTTTCCTGCACCGAAGCAGTATCCGAGGAGCGGCTGAACACCAAGTCCGAGTCCTATGAGAAGCATTACGACGATCATGTTGACCTTTATGGCAACACCGAGACCTGCGATCGCAATATCACCATATCGCTTCATCTGACTGTTTACAAGGATGTTTGATGTACTGATAAGCACGCCGTTGAGTGAAGCCGGGATACCAATGAGAAGAACGCCTTTGGCTATTCCGTGTCCAAGCTTGATGTTTTTTGGTGATACGGAAAGAAGAGGACTTTTTATAAGATGAATAGTGTAAAAAGCTGCTGAAAAAACGTTTCCGAGGACCGTAGCCCATGCTGCACCTGCGACATCCCATTTGAAAACGAGTATCATGATCGGGTCGAGTACAACGTTCATCATATTTCCTATGATCATTCCGAGCATGGCAGTTGTAGGCTTTCCTTCAGCACGAATAATGTTTGAAAATGAGTTGCTCAGGATAAGAAACGGTATTCCGAGTGAAACTATCGAGAGGTATTCAACAACGTAACCTTTTGAGTCAGGACTGCCTCCGATAATTGTACTGATAGGATCGACAAAAAGCATGATCCCGGTCATTCCGATAAGACCGATTATACAGTCAGCCCAGAAGCAGAAGGATGAGGTATGCTTGGCATCCTCGATATTGCCGCTGCCGAGTCGACGCGAAATAAGCGAAGTACCGCCGATACCAAAAAGCATTCCGACCGACATAAAAAACATGAAGACAGGCGTTGCAAGTGAAACGGCTGCGACCATGAGAGTGTTTTTTGTCTGACCTATAAAAAATGTATCCGCAAGATTATATACAAGCACCATCAGCATACTGATGATCGAAGGTATAACATTGCTTATAACAGCTTTCGGTACAGGAGCATCTCTGAAAAGTTCCGTAGTTTTGTCTTGTTTGATGGTTTCAGTAGTTTTTTCTTCCATAAATAAATTATCTGCCCTTTGCTAAGTATTTTTGTGCCTCTCATAAAAAAAAACCGGCAAGGCCGGATTCCTTCACATAAAATGCACAACAATAAAATTATACCACAATAACTTCTCTCATTCAATTCGCACTATTCATAGTAACTCCATTCCGAATTAATGAAAAACCGTTACTTTTGCCTCATCCCCTTGAAGATGCAGGGTGACTGCAAAGTTCTAAAAACAAAATTTTCAGCGGCCGAACCTCCGTCCGGTCGCTGAATAATCATTTAATAATACAAAGCTTTGAATAAAAGAAAAGTTTCTTAAAAAACCATTATCATTTTGCTGTACAGGTAAACTCTTTCTCATCTCCATTATCCCTTATGTCAACCACAAGCTCCGTACCCGGTTCGAGATCAACAGAAATAATCGTTTTTGCAACAAGTGTTTCAACTGTACGCTGAATATATCTCTTAAGCGGTCTTGCGCCAAATTCCGGCTGGAAGCCGTCTTCGATAATAAAATTCTTGGCTTCATCCGTAACAGTTACAGTAAGCTGTTTGTCAGAAAGACGCTTCTGAAGACTTGCAAGTGTAAGATCAACGATCTTAATGATCTGATCCTTCATGAGCGGCTTGTAGAACACGATCTCATCGAGTCTGTTCAAAAATTCCGGACGGAAGCTCTGCTTGAGCAGCTTGTCGACCTTATCCCTTGCTTCATCGGTGATATCACCGTTTTCTATTCCATCAAGAATAAATCCTGAACCCAGATTTGATGTGAGTATGATTATAGTATTTTTAAAGTCAACGGTTTTACCCTGTGAATCAGTGATACGACCATCGTCAAGCACCTGAAGAAGTGTATTGAATACATCCGGATGCGCTTTTTCAACTTCATCAAAGAGAACTACGGAATACGGTCTTCTTCTTACTGCTTCAGTAAGCTGTCCGCCTTCCTCATATCCGACATATCCTGGAGGAGCTCCTATAAGTCTGCTTACGGCATGCTTTTCCATATATTCACTCATGTCTATACGAACGATGTTCTTTTCATCATCAAACAGACACTGTGCGAGTGCCTTCGCAAGCTCTGTCTTACCAACACCTGTAGGACCGAGGAACATGAATGAACCTATAGGCTGATTTGGATTCTGGATCCCTGCACGTGAACGAAGAATTGCTTCCGTAACCTTCTTTACAGCTTCTTCCTGACCGATAACACGTTTGTGGAGAATTTCCTCCATATGAAGAAGCTTTTCCCTTTCACTTTCCATAAGCTTCGAAACAGGTATGCCGGTCCATCTGCCTATGATCTTTGCGATTTCTTCTTCAGTTACTTTATTTCTTAAGAGAGACTTGTCGCTCTTTGCTTCTTCAGCAATTTTTTCTTCAGCTTCGATCTCTTTCTGAAGACTTGGAAGCGTACTGTATTTGAGTTCGGCAGCCTTGTTAAGATCATATTCACGTTCTGCCTTTTCAATTTCACCGTTTACCTGCTCAAGTTCCTCTCTGAGAGCTTTTACCTTTGAAATGGCATTCTTTTCATTTTCCCACTGAGCTTTCATACTGTTGAATTCTTCTCTGAGATCTGCAATTTCCTTCTGTATCTCAGACAGATGTTCCTGTGAAAGCTTGTCTTCTTCTTTTTTCAGAGCTGTTTCTTCGATCTCAAGACGCATGATGTGACGTGAGATCTCATCAAGCTCTGTCGGCATGGAGTCGATCTCAGTCCTGATCATTGCACAGGCTTCGTCGATAAGATCGATAGCCTTGTCAGGGAGAAATCTGTCAGTAATATATCTGTTTGAAAGGACAGCAGCTGAAATAATAGCCTGATCCTGGATCTTTACGCCGTGGAAGACTTCATATCTTTCTTTTAATCCTCTGAGAATGGAAATAGTATCCTCAACAGTAGGCTCAGCAACATATACAGGCTGGAATCTTCTTTCGAGAGCCTTGTCCTTTTCAATGTAAAGTCTGTATTCGTTGAGTGTGGTAGCACCGATACAGTCGATCTCGCCTCTTGCCAGCATAGGTTTTAAAAGATTTCCTGCGTCCATGGCACCGTCTGATTTGCCGGCACCAACTATATTGTGGATCTCGTCGATAAAGAGAATGATCTTTCCTTCAGATGATTTGATAGCCTGAAGAACAGCCTTGAATCTTTCTTCAAATTCGCCTCTGAATTTCGCACCGGCAACAAGTGAGCCCATATCAAGTGAAAAGATCTGTTTGTCCTTGAGCGAGTTCGGAACGTCACCTCTGATTATTCTCAGCGCAAGACCTTCGGCGATGGCAGTTTTTCCGACACCCGGTTCACCGATAACAACAGGATTGTTTTTGGTCTTTCTTGAAAGGATACGGACGATGTTTCGTATTTCGTTGTCTCGTCCGATAACAGGGTCAAGCTTGTTGTTCCTTGCAAGCTCTGTAAGATCCTGACCGTATTTTTTCAGAACATCATAAGTGTCCTCCGGGTTCTGGTTCGTAACACGTGCAGAGCCTCTGACTTCCTTAAGAACAACCAGAAACTGCTGCTTTTCAAATTTAAACTGTTTGAATATCTTGCCTAAGGCATCGCCCGGGGTGTCAAGAAGGGCAATGACTATATGTTCAACGGAAACAAATTCGTCTCCCATTTTTTTTGCTTCGTCTTCAGCCTGTACAAGTGCCTTGTCTGTTTCTTTGGCAATATATACAGTATCGGGCTGTCTTCCTGAGCCGGAAACCTGCGGCATTCCTTTTACGACCTGTTCAACTGCGGCCTTAAACTCTGCTGTGTTGATATTCATCTTTGCAGCAAGCTGCGGGATAAGTCCGTTTTCCTGTTCAAGAAGTGCAAGAAACAGATGTGGCTGTTCTATATTCATATTTTGATGAACGATAGCAATATTCTGAGCTTCTTTTACTGCTTCCAGCGATTTTTGTGTGAATTTCTGAGCATTCATAAATCCAAGTCTCCTTTTTAATCATTTAAAATATTAATAAATTATTAATATTATATTAATATTATATCAACTCTTGTATTGAATGTCAAGAAAAAATATATTAGCTTTAGATTAAAAAAATTAACAAAAATATCTTAAGAAATAATTAAGATTTATATCAGCAAAAAATAAGAAACGCTTTTTATAATAAAAATGCAGGCAGGATACAGGAAAATTGTATGTCAGTCAGGAGGCGATGACATTGATAAAATAAAAATAACGGGTTATAATTAATATAATAATTGTAAAACCTGTTGCCAAGGAGAAGAAAAATGAATGATATAGAAAATGTTTCAGTACTTATAACTGATGATGATCCCGATATAGTAAATGCAATAGATAAACTTCTTGTATCAGAAGGCTATAAGACCCACAAAGCTTATAACGGTCTTGAGGCAGTGGACAAGGTCGTACAGAACGATATACAGCTTATCATAATAGACATCATGATGCCGAAGCTTGACGGTCTGTCAGCACTTATGCAGATAAGAACCAAGAAGAACATTCCGGTTATAGTTCTTTCTGCAAAGTCCGAAGACAGCGACAAGATACTCGGACTTTCAATGGGAGCGGACGACTATATCACAAAACCGTACAATCCGATGGAGCTTCTTGCCAGGGTAAAGTCAAATCTCAGAAGATATCTTTCTCTCGGAGCTGCTGACAGCGCAGGTATAAGATCCGGCAATACCATAAATATCGGCGGACTTAAGCTCGACAGAGATGCAAAGCAGCTGTATGCTGACGGTGAACCTGTCAGGCTGACTGCCACCGAGTATAAGATAACTGAGCTTCTTATGGAAAACGCAGGTACGGTTTTCTCAGCTGAGCAGATATACAGCGCGGTCTGGAACGAGGATTCATATTCGGTTGAGAATACAGTCATGGTCCATATCAGACATATAAGAGAAAAAATAGAAATAGACCCCGGAAATCCGCGATACCTGAAAGTTGTCTGGGGTATAGGGTATAAGATGGAAAAAAGCAGGTGTTAGAAAAATGGAAAAATGGAAAAATAAATTGAAAGGTATAATTAGCAGAATAACAAACAGAAAAATATCAAAACCGGTTGCTGCAGCGTTTGCTGTTTTTGCTGTGGCGAGTGCAGCAGTTATTTGTTTAAGGAATTATGAAAGAAGCAGAGTGATAAGACTGTCGGAGGAAAGGCTTACTTTTGAGGAAAATTTCAAACCGACCGGCGACAGGATCTTTGAACTGAATGAGAGGCTGTGGCTGGTAAATGCTTTGTATTTCAGAAATCTTAACAGTGACGGAAAATTTCAGGGAAATGAGTATTATAAAAAATCTGTTTCTGATGCTTTGAAAAAGCTCGGCATGATGGATGAACATGGAAATATTAAAAAAGAAGCTTTTGAGATCCCGGGCTATAATTATTCCATTGTAAAAAACGGAAAAAATATTTTTTCAAGTGAAGATGATGTACAGGGAAAACCGGATAATGAACGTTTTTATATTGAATTTAATGATGGTGGATACGGGATAAATATTCCCGGTTCGGATTATTTGGACGGATATTTGTCTCCGATAATCCCGGATTATGAACATTTTAATTATCCTCATGACAGAAAATGTTACAGCAACAGAAAAGGAATGGAATATTATTATTTCAACACGGAAAAAGAGTATGACGGCTATTGGTATGAAGGTAAAGGAATAGCCGTATATAATTATGACACATCAGATCTGATATCATATACTGATGAACTTGGTGCCGAAATATATCTGTCTGAAAACGGAATGGATCCTGTTCCGTATGAATACGGCGGTGATGCTGATTCATATAGTATTATAGACAGTGGACCGGAAGTATCTATATATGTGTATCCTTCAGAAGAAGACGAAATTATTTACCGTGACTATATTGATAAATTATATTATAATCCGGATGAATATTTTAGAGATGCTTATTATATGGTTGCTCCGGAAGTTGTGATCATAGTATTTTTATTGCCGTCAGCGCTTTTTGTCCTGGCTGCAAGAGGATATGACAGAGAAAGAAGGAAATTTTACTGTGATAAAAGAATTCTTCCGAATGAATTGTGTATTGCCGGAATGGCTGCAATGCTTATCCCGCACAGCTATTTCCTGTATAATAATATCTATCCGTTTGATCCTTTCCTGTATTTTATAAATGCAGCAGGTTTTGCAGCTTCTGTGACCGGATCCCTTTTCTTTTTGAGTGAGCTTATACTGAGAATAAAATGCGGAAGATTTTCGGAATCATTTTTGATAAGTTCAGTCCCGGTTGTTTCAGGACTGACAGACAGATACAGAAGAAGAACAGATGTTATTGCAAAGGATATATTGATAAAATCAATTTTTCTTCTGGCGGCAGCTGCGATTTGTCTTTTTGAATCCCTGTGCGATTATTATGCAGAATTATCTTTGCTGGCAGCCGGACTGACAGTACTCTTTTTCATTTCAATTTTAAATGATCTTAAAGCGATAAGAGAACTTGGAAAACATATAGATGAACTAAGCAGCGGGGTATACAGCAAAAAAACTGTAAAAAAGAGCAGACCGGATTATTATCTGACGGATAAGTTAAACTGGATCTCAGTTAATATTAATGATGCTGTTGAAAGTCAGCTCAGAAGTGAACGAATGAAGGTGGATCTGGTAACAAACGTGTCTCATGATATCAAAACTCCGCTTACATCGATCATCAGCTATGTTGATCTTCTTTCAAAGGACGAAGAGCTGTCAGCAGAGTCAAAGAGCTATGTTCAGATACTTGGGCAGAAGACAGACAGACTGAAAAAAATAGTATCCGATCTTTTTGATCTTGCAAAGGCAACAAGCGGTACAGATGTTGATTCTGAGGAACTGGATGCTGTTATCCTTGTAAATCAGGTCCTTGCAGATATGGATGACAAGATCAGAAGATACGGAAAAACAATTAAAACAGAGTTCTACACTGATGAAGCACACTTCTTTGCTGATGGCAAAAAAATGTACAGAACACTTCAGAATATAATAGATAACTCACTCAAATATTCACTTGAAGGAACAAGAATATTTATGACAGTATCGGAGGAAAACTCAGGAGTCTGCATCAGACTTAAAAATACAGCATCATATGAGATGAATTTTTCAACTGATGAGATCACCGAGAGATTTGTTAGAGGAGACTGCTCAAGAACATCGGAGGGAAGCGGACTTGGACTGTCGATCGCCAAAAGCTTTACAGAAGCCTGCGGCGGGGATTTTGCAGTACAGATAGACGGAGACACCTTCTGTGTAAAGATCAGATTTCCGATGACTGAAAAAATATCTGAATCCTGTATTCCTGAAAATATGGTTCCTGCAGGACCATATATGTCAGAAGATCTATAACAACACAGAGGATATCCCCCGCCTCTGCAGGCGGCGGGTTCTATCTGACCAAACAGTCGGAGTACAATCTCCGACTGTTTGGTCAGCGATTCTATGAATCGCCTCTGCTTGTTAAAAGCAGAGCTTTGAATAAAAAAGCCGGCAGAAAAATTGTATTTTTGCCGGCTTTTTTATCATTAAAAATTTCTGCCGTAACGTTTTTTACATAAATGACGTATTTGTCTTTTTTTGTTTTTAGAGATAAAATATCTGTAAAAAATATTATGTGAATAGTTACAAAAATATGTCTTTATGTAAGTTGGATGTGACATAAATATTGATTTTTATTATTATTTGTGATATAATAAAAATATAGAAAATGGATAAATAGAATAATTTTGTACATTTTTTGACGATTTTTTTGTCAAAAGTAATAATATATTTTTTTAAAAGCTTCAATTGTTTTTTGGTCATAAAAAACAAAAAAACACACAAAACGAAGAAAAGGAGTTGATTTACCTGTGACTTTTAATGAAATGGCTCAGGTTGCTCAGAATGCCGTTAATCAACGCATGAGCAGCAATATACCAATTGGCAGAAATGATACGATTTGTGTTGTAAATACGCTTAGCGGAAGGGTTTATGTCGGATTCAGCGGAATTGATAACATGCAGGGGATTCCTTCGGAAAAACATGCAGAAATTGATGCTGTAAACAATATGATGATGTATAACGATGTCGTTATTAATGCCCTGACATTGTTCAACATTACAACCATGACAGTTATACTTCCATGTGTAAGATGTGTTGAGACACTCCTGAGACTGAATCCCAACAATGCAAACGCAATGGTTATCACGCCTACAAATCCGATACCGCTTATTTCCCTGAGACAGGCAGGACCTATGAGTATGCCTGTTCCTCCTGTGTCAAATAACGCAAAACAAACATCCATTCCGGCTTCACGGTTATTCGGAAATGAAAATGCGAACGGCGGTAATTTTTATACTCCTCCGAATCAGAATGTACAGAATGGCGTAGTACCTTCTCAGGACCATAACGTTCCGGATGCAGGTGCGGATTCTCCTTCAAATCCTTCTGCGGCAGCACAGAAAAGTGCATCAATGTCAGCTTATGTTGCAGAAAAGGAATACGGAGGACAGTTCCTTATGAATAAGCTCAACAAGCTCCTTGATGATGGGGATGATGAAGAGGATGCAAAAGCGAAAGCTGCTGAAGCAAAAAATAAGGAAAAAGGATCCAGAGGCGGCTTGTTCGGAAAAAAATAAGATATAGGGAAGAGAGGGTTTATTTATGAAAAATAAAGCAAGAAGAACCAGATATCTCATGAATGTTATGATGATATCTGTACTGGCTGTTTTATCAGTGATCATGATATATATCACGTTTAATTCAGCAAAAGATAATTCACTTGAAAACATGACGACAGTTGCGGGTTACCGTTCAAAGCTTATCGAGGACTATATTGCGAAGGTCGAAGAAGAACTTCAGCTCTATGCAGAATCAGAAGAAGTAATTGCTGCCGTAGAGGCTGCAAATAAACTGAATCTTTCTGATGTCGGAGTGAAGAGCGGCGAGTCGGAGGCTGATCAGCAGGTGACGGCACGAAGAGCTGAAATACAGAAAATCAGAGCAGAGGCTTTGAAAAAAGCTGATAAGGAGACAACTCATCAGGTTTCAGACGGAGATTCAGAGAATGTTTCAAATATTGTTATAAAGGAAACTCCTGTTTCTGACTGTCAGAAATATACAGAGGCAGAGAATGCGCTTATCGCAAGAAACAACAAGATTGAAGGTATATACTGTGCAACGCTGGATACTATCATTATAAGCCATTCAAATTCCGACAACGTCGGAATGCAGACCCGTATCGAAGAAAGCAGACGTCTGCAGCTGAAAACGGCTCTTGATCAGGCAAGCCGTGAAAACGTGTCAAAAGTATACAATACAGGTTTTATTATATCACCTGCTTCCGGAAATGCGCTGATCATGTCAATGTACAGATATGTTTTTCCGCGTGATGAAGAGAACAAGTATGATAAAGAACCGATAGGAATTGCCGGAATGGGTATTTATATCCAGGATCTGCTTGATTCCATCGATCCTACAAAAAATGATGAAACATCAAACAATCATGATGAAAACATGCTTGATAATGCAACCTATGCTTTGATCGACCTGAATAAAAAATATACTGTCGGACCAAATGCAAGCGGTCAGATATCATTGCTGGATGCAGCTGCTGATGATCCAAATGCGAAAGAGCTCTTCCTTTATGTAAACAATGGTGTCGAAGCTCTTGGCTTCAGCAGTGAGAGACTTGACGTCAATAATGAGAATGCAGTGAAGCCTGTTGTTTATCTCAATAACAGCAAGGAGCTTTCTGAAACATTTGAAGGATTTTTCGGACAGGATCCGACATTCTATTCTTCACTCGGAAGCAAAAAGACAGGAAACTTTGTATTTACATGCAACAATCCGATACTTGAGGCGAAAAAAGGACAGAAATTTGTATCAGCTTATAATGTTATGACAAACAGACGCTGGGTTCTTCTCGTGAACTCTCCTCAGAAGGATATCTACAGTTTTGCACGTCAGATGACATTGATCCTCGCAGCATTCTGTGTATTATGTCTTGTTATAATTCTACTCTTTAATATCATCAGTAGAAGACAGGAAGCTACAACTGCAAAGCTTATCAAGACAAATCAGAAAAACGAAAAGATCAAGGCAAACCTTTCAAGTGCAGTTATGAAGGATATCCTTACAGAATCAAGCACACGTATTTCGTTCTTCTCAGATTTCCAGAATCCTGCAAATGCAGAGCCGGGAAATGCAATGTATTTCTTTATGGTTACAGTAAAGCATTTGTCTGAGATAAACATTACTTATGGCAATGACGTTGGTGACTTTGCCCTTCTTAATACTGCAGAAACCATTAGAAATGAACTTCCTGATGCAAAGGTATACAGAACCGGTTCAGATGAATTTATTGCCTATGTTCAGAAGAAAAATATCAACGGTTATGAAAGCGTAATGGATGCAGCCAATAAGATCAGAAATGAACTTTCAAGACAGAAAAACTATCAGGGCAAGATCTTTACTTCAAGTGTTGCAATAGCTATCATCAAAAAATCAAAGAACGTCAACAGTTCAGTATGTCTGTCACTGAAAAACCTTCTTAATGATTCAAACAATGATGAAACCAAGGTACTTTATCTTGATCTTGATAATATGTAATATTGATTTAAAATTTTAATAACAAAAAGATCCTTGAACCAAAAGTTCAAGGGTCTTTTTTATAGGTATGCAGCAGATTATTTGTCGATGTGATAAATTTTATATTATCATCATTGGACATTTTTAACGAAAAAAGAATTTCTTAAAAAAAAATCCTGTAAAATATAGAAGAAAACGTTATCATGTGATATAATTGATTTATTGAAGCGGTTTTGATGAGTTAAACCGCATGAGTTTAATTTTATAATGAAGAGGGGAACGAATTGATGAAAACGATTACGAAAAAAAGAGTGCTCGCATTTATATGTGCTGTTTGCATGATATCAGTATCGACAGGTTATGTTTATCAAAATGATCTTACAATAAATGCGGTCCAGGCTTCATCATTTGTTTATGAAGGACAGGCTGCAAAGATAGATATTTCTTCAAAGTCTGATGATACACTGACAAGTCCTGATTTTTTAGTCGGAGGTTCAGTTGATAAAAGTGGTTCTGTGTCCATGACAGTCAACGGAAAAGAAGTATGCAGGGAAAATATTTCAGCTTTTGGAGGCTTTAAGTTTTCCTCACAGCTTGCACCCGGCAGAAATGATGTAGATATTCTTTTTACTGATATGAGCGGAAATACGACCAGAAAAACCTTTAACTTCGTGTATCTCCAGAAATATGATATAGTGGTTGACAAACAGGGATTCGGAACGGATCAGTACGGACACAAGGTGTTTAACAGCCTTGCTTCTGCTGTAGACAGCGCACAGTCCGGAGATGTGATCTTTGTAAAGAACGGAAACTACAACGAGAGAGTTGTGGTAAAGACAGCAAATATAAGCATAATCGGTGAGGACAGCCAGAAAACAAAGGTCTTTTATTCCATGCCTTCAAAAAATGCATCAGGCATGTATGAGAGAAACTGCATGAAAGTTGAAAAAACAGCTGAAGGCTTCTCTCTGGAAAATATAACGGTTGAAAATTCATTTGCATATACAAACGGATCGGATGAGCAGGCAGATGCACTCTGTGTACTTGCGGACAGATCTGTATTTACAAATGTAAGACTGATAAGCTTCCAGGATACGCTTCTCACTGATTCGTCTTCAGGAGTGGTTTCAAGACAGTATTTCAATAAATGCTATATAACCGGAAATGTTGATTTCATATACGGAAGAGGTCGTTCTTATTTTGAAGACTGTGATATTGTCGGAAGATACACACAGTATAAAAAAGACGGATGCTTTTCAGCTCCGAGAACAGACAGTTCAAACAAATACGGATATGTTTTTGACAACTGCAGATTTATATCGGAAAACGGAATCGGAAACGGCACTTACAGACTCGCAAGACCATGGGGAGCCGATGCTGCGATAGCATACATAAACTGCTATATGGGTTCCTGTGTTCTAAGTACCGGTTACGGTGATATGAGCGGAAACTCCTATAAAAATGCACGTTTTGCGGAATACAGATCATTCGGTCCGGGAGCCGTTGTAAATCAGGACCGAAAACAGATAAGCAATGCAGGCGAATACAATAAGGAAAATGTGTTTGGTGCCGGAATGTCAACAGTATTTGATTATTCTTCAGGTGCTTCAAAATATGTTGACGAGTCCCAGACTCAGACAGGTGAAGGACAGCAGACGGATTTACCTCAGTGGCCATGGGGCTGGGGACAGCAGACAGAAGCACAGCAGTCTTCTTCAGAGAGTTCACAGACTCAGGCTGCGGATGCGGTTTACTGTTCACCTGACGCTTCATCAGGGGCTTCAGGTACGATAAATGATCCTGTTTCTTTTGAAAAAGCACTTTCAATGGTTAAACCGGGTGGAGTGATCTGGCTTAAGGGCGGCAAGTATTCTTTTGACAAGACGATAGTAATAAACAATTCAAATAACGGTTCTGAGGGAAAATACAAAACAGTTGCATCGGTTCCGGGTGAAGAAGCAGTATTTGATTTTTCAAAGCTTTCTGTTTCTGACAGCAACAGAGGAATCGTTCTTGACGGAGACTGGTGGCATTTTTACGGTATTAGGATCCAGTATGCAGGAGATAACGGAATGCTTCTTTCCGGTGCACATAACTGCATCGAAATGTGCATTTTCTGTAATAATCAGGATTCCGGACTTCAGGTCAGCAGATATGACTCCAACAGTCAGAAGGACGAATGGCCTGCCTATAATCTTATAAAGAACTGTACAGCGATGAACAACTGTGATGATAAAACGATGGAAAATGCTGACGGCTTTGCATCAAAGCTGACATGCGGAGAGGGAAATGTATTTGACGGATGCATGTCATACAATAACAG
Organism: Oscillospiraceae bacterium; assembly: GCA_045643005.1. Taxonomy (GTDB): domain Bacteria; phylum Bacillota; class Clostridia; order Oscillospirales; family Ruminococcaceae; genus HUN007. The sequence goes on from JAZUJY010000278.1 coordinate 29,010, forward strand.
TGACGACGGCTGGGATCTTTATGCAAAGGAAGCGACCGGTCCGATAGGTGTGGTTACCATAAGAAACTGCATCGCATTCAGAAACGGTTATACGGAAGACGGAAGAGGATACGGTGACTGTGACGGAAACGGCTTCAAGCTTGGCGGCGGCGGTATAGGTACTGCGCATGTGGTGGAAAACTGCATTGCTTTTGAAAATCTTCACTGTGGTTTTACGGACAACAACAATCCGCTTCTCGGAAGTCTGACAAGCTGTACGGCATATAAAAATGCATTGGATGACAAGGCAAACTTTATGGTTTACAGATGTACTCAGACAAACACACAGTTTAAAAACCTTCTTTCATATGCAGGAAACAACAGCAAATGCGGAAGTGATAAGCTGTACGGAACAATTTCAAATTCGCTTATCATGACCGGAAACAAGCACTACAGAATTACCGGTCAGACCCGAATTGAAAACGGAGCGGCAGGAACACAGGCGTACGGACCTTCAGACAATGATTTTGTCAGCATGTCTGTTCCTTCTATGGGTTCTGATTTTCATAAGCTGTGGAGAAATTCAGACGGAACGCTTAATACCGGCGGCTTCCTTGAAGTTAAAGGAAACAGCTCACTGAGCGGACTTGGAGCATCTGTCGCTGATTTTTCAAAACAGATGACTTCACCGGCACTTCCTTCATATCAGACTTCTGTTCCTGAACAGACTGTTACAACAACAGAAGCTGTAACCGAAATATCTGTCCCTGTTTCATCTGAAAGTACATCATACGATCTTCCTGTTGTTTCAGGTGACATAAACGGTGATGGTTCAGCTGATCTGACAGATCTTACGATGTTAAGCGTATATCTGATGTCAAAGAAAGGAATTTCTTCTGATAAACTGTATATTGCAGATGTTGATTTTGATGGTGAAGTGACTATCGCTGATCTTGCGAGATTTAAGCAGTATGTTTCGAAGGACCCCAAGGTACCTTCTCTTGAAAAATAAGCAGATAGGATTAGGATTTAATATATAACAACACAGAGGATATCCCCCGCCTTTATAGGCGGCGGGGTCTATTCTCTCGTTCAGTAGGAGTTCAATCTCCTACTGAACGAAAGCAATTCTTCGAATTGCCTCTGCTTGTTAAAAGCAGAGCTTTGAAAAAAACAAGAACTCCGTAATATGATGGAGTTCTTGTTTTTTTGTTATTCTTCCGGAATGTCATTTCCGTTTTCAAAATCATCGTTGCTGTCGAATTCATCGTAGTTTTCGATACCGTTGCCAGGATCATCGAAATTCTGATCAGATCTGTCTTGATCCTGCGAATCGTCTTCAAAATCGTTCGGATCATCGATCATGTTCGGATCTTCAATGTCTCCTTCATCCGGAATGACATCTTCCGGCTCGTTTTCATCATTGATGTCATTTTCAACGTCGTAGTCCTCGTCCGGAACGTCATTGATATTTTCATCATTCTGGCCGTCCGGATCTGTCGGTTCGTCCGGAATTGGTTCATCCGGAACATTTTGTTCTCCGGGCGTATCCTGAGACTGAACAGGGTCTTTATCTTTTTTCTTCTTTTTGTCACTTTTTTTAGGATGATAGATCTGTTCTTTAAGATATTCTGTATTCTGAGCAAAGTCAACAGACAGGATCGACTGATCATCCCATGTAACGTCATATGACCATGAACCGTCAATCGGTACACGCATCTGTTCGATGTCATATGCAAGCAGATAATACGGAAGTTTCAGGCTTAATGAATACATTTCGAGTGTATCCATATCGGATGCAACATATACTGCTGCTTTTTTCATGTTTGATGCAAATGAGAACGGGTTGACTTTCTTTAATTTGTGAAGCATTTCGGTAATAACTTTTCGCTGACGCTGTGTTCTTTCAAAATCCGCATCACCGACATGTCGTATTCTGCTGTATGAAAGAGCCTGCTTGCCGTTGAGTTTGTATTTTCCCGGCTCGACAGGAAGGAAGTCGGCATCTCGTTCGTCACCGAGTATTTCATTTACTTCGCTGTACATAATAGTGTTTATTTCATCTGCTTCATCTGAAGACAGCTCTATCTCTATTCCGTTTATGGAATCGATCATGTAAGCAACTGAGAGAAAATTAACTGCAACGCATGAATCTATTCTGATCTTGAAATTGTCTTCTATGGTGTCTATTAAAAGCTCAGCTCCGCCATAGGAGTATGCTGCGTTAAGCTTATCAAAATCATAACCGTCGATCTCAGTATACATGTCCCTCATAAATGATGTCATCTGTATTTTGTTGTTTTTGCCGTTTAAAGAAACAAGTATCATGGAGTCAGAGAGTCCGCGGTCATTCAGATTACGTGCATCAGTTCCGATCACCAGTATGTTTTTTACATCTGATGAGTAGAGCAGAGTGCTTTCGTCGTTACTGTACTGTCCTGTTTTTTCAAGCGGAGTTACTTTTCTGATTATGCTGAGCATGATAGCTGAGTATATGAGAAATATTACCAAAAAAAGCGCTAAAATTGATTTTAATACTATCCGTACAGGATTTTTCTTTTTTTTGCTTTTCCTTTTTTCTCTTCCTTTGAGAACCTCCGGCTCTCTGTAGGAATCTTCATTTAATACAGGCTTTGGGGCTTTTGCAGCTGTTTTTACGGGTGCCTTTTTTGTATTTTTTCTGACTGAAGGATCAACAGCCGGTCTGACCGGTTTTTCTTTATTTGAACCGCTGTTTCTGTTCTGAGCCGGTGTTTCCGGAAGCGGTTGTGTTGTTCGAAGAGTATTGCGTTTAACAGACATTTTTGATGTATGTTCATCTGCTGCCGGTGACGGACGAAGCGGTTTGGCATTCTGGCGGCCGGAACTACTGCCCCGGTGCTGCTTGGGAATCGTGTAAACTCTTGTTTCATCAGCAGCAGGTCTTGAAGGTTTGGGTACACTGAGCTTCAGAGTATCCTGCGCTTCAGAACTGTTTTTATTAGACATGGAATTTCTCCTTTTGAACTTTCAATATGCATCTTCTTTCTATTATACATCTTTATTAAAACATTAGCAAGTTAAATTGTGGAAAAAACGACCGGATAGTAACTAAGAATACTATCCGGCTGACATTAATATTTGTAAAAAAATACTTATTCTTTATAGTTTACGATTTCATCGAGAAGCTCAGGAACCTTTTGTGCCATTACATCGTCATCAAACTGACATGTTCCTACAACGCGATGTCCGCCGCCGCCGTATTTCAACATGAGACTGCCTACGTTTACGTTGGATGTACGGTTGAGTATGCTGTGTCCGACTGCACATGAGCATCCGAGACCACCTTTTCCGTTTACGATCCATACAGAAATATTCTGTTCCGGATAAAGGCTGTAAATAAGAAATCTGTTTCCGGTGTAGATAGGATTAACTCCTCTAAGATCGGTAATAATAACGTCTTTTCTTATTTCAGTGTGTTCAAATACCATCTGCTTGAAAAGCTCAGTCTGTTCGTTATACACTTCTATTCGCTCGATAATATCCGGCATGGCTAATATTTCAGGAGTGTCCATCGTACGGCAGCAGTTTAAGAGTTTTTCCATCAGCTGGTAGTTACTGATGGTAAAGTTCCTGAATCGTCCGAGACCGGTACGCGGATCCATCAGAAAACCAACAAGTATCCATCCGGTCGGGTTCAATATCTCATCTATAGTAAGGTGACCCGAATCAACCTTGTCAACAGCCTCCATCATATCATCAAAATGTGAGAATCGTTCTTTTCCGCCGTAATACTCATAAATAATTCTTGCACATGAAGGCGTGATGCGGCTTTCGCCTTTGTATTTTCCTTCGAGCTGATTGCGTTCATGCTCGCTTGAGTGATGGTCAAACCACAGTCCTGCCCCCTCAACAAACGGAACATTTGCAAGAACATCGTTTTCATCGATAGGAATAAGTCCGTCCTGAAGATCCTTCGGATGAACAAACTTCCAGTTGTCAATAAGTCCTATTTCGAGTAAAAGTGCTCCGCATGCAAGTCCGTCAAAATCTGATCTTGTTACTAATCTCATTGTGAAACCCCCTCTGCGTTAATTGATCCCTTATCAAAATATATACTGATGAAAAATTACAATAGTCTATATAACAATTATACACTATTTTTTATATAAAAACAATACATAATTTTATATTTTGTATAAAATTATAAAAACCGGAATAAAAATATTCCGGTTTTCAGAAGATAATATTTTCTTTAAAAAACTGAGTAAGGCTGTCATTTACACCCTTTGAAGCCTGAATGCTTCCGACCATCAGCAAATCTGAGTTCATGACGGAGTAGTTTATATCATGTCCGGCATTTCGTATGAGCTGGATAAAGAAGACTCTTTCGGTCCTTCCGTTTCCTTCTCTGAACGGATGAAGATAATTGATGCTGCTGTACAGGTCTGCAATTTCTTTGATAAATTCGTCTTTGGGAAGATCGGTGAAGTAGTCCATCATTCTCAGCCTTGAGAAGATACGTGTTCCAAGTTCCTCAATGCTGTCCGGAGCGGCGAATGTTGTGGATGATTTTGATATCGGAACTGTTCTTACTGTTCCTGCCCATGAATACAGATCCTCAAAGAGCTGTCTGTGAAGATCCTTATAGTCTGAAAAATCAAATTCAGGTCTGAGAGACTGAATGATAAGCTCAGCTGCTTTCAGACTGGTTATCAGTGCTTCGTTTTCCGAAAGCTGTTTTTCATCCTTTATATTTAATTTGTTTATCAGAATACAGGTGTTTTCATAGCAGTCGCTATTAGTTCCGCCTATGTGATACGGCATTATTTGTTATATTTCTGGTTGAGCTGCTTCAGAGCTTCCTCCAGAGTTATTTCCTTTTTCATGATTTTGTTGATGAGCTTCAGCTGTTCATCCGAGATCTTGAAGCCCTCCATTTCAGTTGAAGCGACTGCATTTCTTACAGCACGCTGAACTGTCATTGCTTTTGCACCCATAACATTTTACCTCACTATATCAAAGAAAAAATATTTTACTTTTTTCTTTATTATAACATTACAATAAATCAAATGCAATACCAAGTTCAAAGGTTTTTAACTTTATGCATGAATATTTATTGATATTATACATATTGGGCTTGAAAATATATTTATTTTTATTACTTGAAAAACAAAAATGACAGGACTGAGATGATCCAAAAGTCCTGTCATATTTTTTAAAGCTTTGCTTTTAACAAGCAGAGGCGATTCGTAGAATCGGTTTCTGCTCAGTCAGAGATTGAACTCCTACTGAACGAGAGAATAGACCCCGCCGCCTATAGAGGCAGGGGATATCCTCTGTGTTGTTCAAAGCTCTGCTTTTAACAAGCAGAGGCAATTCGAAGAATTGCTTTCGTTCAGTAGGAGATTGAACTCCTACTGAACGAGAGAATA
>JAZUJY010000279.1:0-50636 GCA_045643005.1 Oscillospiraceae bacterium
CATCCCAGCCTCGCGGCTTTCGACTTGTGGTTCACTACACTTGGCGGTAAATACCTGTGGTCGGATTTTCACCGACTGGCTGTGCGTCATGCCCGACACACCATAAAAACGGCTGCTCTTCATAATGAAAAGCAGCCGTTATTTTAATCTTCAATTTCTACAGTTATTCCTGTTTTCTTTTTTGTATAATAAATCATCTTTACGTTTACATCGTCGGAAATGCTTCTTGCATTGGTTGATTTATATGTATCAGGTTTAACTGAATAAGCAGTATCTCCTACATATCCGTCAATTCCTTTAGATTCTTCTTCAGCATTTGCAAGACGATAAGGGAGACCTAAAATAATTGATAAACGCTCAAGTATAGCTTGCTGAAAATACAAGCCATTATATGTTTTAGTAATAACCAAATCTTCTACCCAACGCTTTACCATCTCTTTATCAATAAGGACTATTGCTTCTTTGAGGTTTTCAACTTGTTTCCATATTTTTTCCGTAGCATCGTTTATAGCATTAGGATACTTCTTAAAATACCATTCTTTCCAGTTCTCAATGCTTACCATATCTGTTTCGTCCTCAAATTCTGGAAAAAGGTCAGATAACTTTCCAACAACTTTAGGGCGAGTTCCCTGAGCATTTTGATTTGCCCAATTCATCAACTGAGATGTATACTTTGGAAAATCAGGTGATTCTGCACCATTCATTTCTAAGAGCTCTTCATTTTTAATGTTAATCTTCATTGTGCTTTCTCCTAAAGCTTTCATTAACTAATTTTCTTTTTCTATCCATTTCAAGAATACGACTGTCTATATTTTCATTATACTCTGCAAGTTCATCTTCAGTCTCTGCTAAGTAAAAACCTTTGCTACATGAAAGAAGTGGTAAATCGTACTCCTCCGCAGTTTCATGAATTTCTTTTCGACCAACCGCTTGTGTATCTTCCATAGGATATCCCATTATTTCACTTATGTAATGTGATGCAATAGCGTTTTCTTTACCACAATGCTGTTCTAAAATATCCTTTATTTTTTTGTGATCATCTTTCATTTTCGACCTCCAAAAACAATTTGTAAATTTCAATTTCAAGTGCATCAGCAATTTTTTGAATATTATCGAGTGAAATACTTCTGCGAAAGCACTCAATATCACTAATGTATGTCCGATGCAATCCACATTTCTCGGCAAACTTTTCTTGTGAAAGACCGAGTTGCACTCTATATTTTCGTACGTTAGTTCCAAATACATTTATAATATCCAAAATATCACCTCATGTTCAACAAGATCCTGATTACATCGTACAATAATTCTTACAATTAGTCTACATACAATAAGTGGCAAGATTTTGAGATACATTTTTTATATGTATTATCCTTGAAATATAACTATGGATATTATATAATTTATTTGAAAATATAATCATCTACGGTATATTGTAAATTATATAAGATACATTTTGAAAGGAGCGTATGATACTATATCATGCAAAAATTAATATGAGTAATGCAAATTTTAACCTTTCTACAACAATTGATGATGGTTTCTTGGATAATTTTATTTTAATCACAAATGAACAACGAAATAACAACAATCTGAAATTTTACTGTCCAATTATTGATGCAAATGCGTTTCAATATGACTCATTGATTAATTCTTTACGAGATGCTGCTGCTCATTATTGCTTATCAAGACGAACATGGGATGAATATCAGAAAAGGCCTATGACAATTTCAAAATTAGTACGAGATAAGTTCCGCAAAATAGATAAAAACAAAGGCGAATTAGGAGAATTGATGCTTTTTTCTTTTTTGGAATCTGATTTAAAAGCACCAAAGATATTAAGCAAAATGGAACTAAAAACAAATCCCAACATGTATGTTAATGGTGCTGATGGTGTGCACTATTTGAAACTGGATACTGGTGATTACCAATTGATATTCGGCGAATCTAAAGCATACAATGATTTATTTAGTGGAATAAATAATGCAATTGATAGTATCTACAAATTTATAAATACTTCTATAAAAGATGATGAAAGCGGAACTGTTAAAGGTATACCATTTGAAAAAGGATTACTGAATGCTCACATAGTACAAGAAGCTTTTTCAGAAGAAGAACGGCAGTTTTTGAAGAATTTGATTTATCCAAAATCATCAAATTCTTTTTATGTTGATACTGCATTTGCTGTATTTGTCCTTTTCAATTTTGACATTCCAAATGAGAAAACAAATCTTTCAAATTCTGATTTCAGAGAGTGGATACGTAATGAACTTCAACAATTAATAGGCAAAAAAATTGATAATATTTTTCAAAAGTTAGCCGATAAAGGACTAAACAGGCATACATTCTACTTTTACATAGTTCCTTTTGACAAAATGGAAAAGAATCAATCCAATGTTCTTGAAAAGGCGGTAGAATAGCATGAATATAATCGATGAAATGGCAAATGAGGCTTTATCAGATAAATATTTCCTAAAACTTTTTCAAACAGTTGAGATGCAACTATGGGAAAGTATTATTCCAACTAATTCAACACACAACTTAAAACTATCAGAAAAAGAATATTGTGATATTCTAACTTTTGCCGATATACTTTCTTTGTCATCAAATTCAGAACATAAAAATATAGCATTAAAGATATTAAGTTGTTTAAAAATAAATTATACAAAAGATACCAAATACAGATACTATGCAAAAGGTATTATGGTTCGTTTGGGAAATTTCCCAGGCTATAACTTGCTTATATCAGAATACCAAGATGCTGATATATTGCCACTTGACATATCCATAGAGAAAGAGTTTAAAGAAATAATCAATAAAGACGACAATAGCAACAAAATCTTTACCGATGCACAGTATGCCGTTTTTAACGAATTACTTGATAAAAACCATTTTAGTTTTTCTGGTCCGACTTCTTTTGGAAAATCATTTATCCTTACTGCATTCATAAAAAACCTTATTGAAAATAACAGAAGAGGATTAAATATAGTCTTTCTTGTGCCAACAAGGGCATTGGTTTCACAAACTTTAAAAAAATTCAAAGATCTTATGGATAATACCCCCGGATACTATCTGTCTTCTAATCCTGATATTCCAGCGATTATGCGTAATCAGGATGCTCACTATATATTTGTTTTTACCCCTGAAAGATTGTTGCACTTTTTTTCAATTACATCCAATCCTCCAATTGAATATGTCTTTGTAGATGAGGCTCAGAAAATATTAGCTGAGGATACTCGCTCTGTTATATATTATCATGCTATTTCCCTTGCTGAAAGAAAAAGTTGTAAACTATTCTTTTCATCTCCAAACATAAGAAATGTCGATATATTCTTAAAGTTGTTTAATAAATCATCAGATGAAACAATGTCAATTACTGAGTCCCCTGTATGTCAAACTCGTATATTCATCGATATGCTTAGTAATGACATAACATTTTTTTCAGATACTGGTACGACAGTTAAAGGAAAACTAAAATGTGAAAATTTATTATCCACTCTTATTCTCACCATATCACAGAATGTAAATGAACTTCATCCAAAAAGCTTAATCTATTGCAATACTATTGATGATACAATAAATTGTGCACTACAAATGGTCTCTGATCCAAACTTTACTCCTGTTAATTCACAATTATTAGACAGTGCTGCTGATGAGATTGCTAAATTTATCCATAAGGATTATTATTTAGTTAATTTAATCCGAAAAGGGATCGGCTTCCACTTTGGCAAACTACCGCAAAAAATACGTAATATTGTAGAAAAGCTATACGAAGAAGGCGTCATCCATTACTTATTCTGTACATCAACGCTTTTAGAAGGGGTCAATCTACCAGCTCAAAACATTTTTATATTAAACAATCAAATCGGAAATATAAATATGAAAAGTATAGACTTCTGGAACTTAGCAGGAAGAGCAGGGCGCTTAACAAAAGAACTTTGCGGTAACGTTATTTGTATCAGGTGGATAGACAAAAGAGGAAGATGGGATACTGATAGCAGTATTGACATGATAAAAACTAAACAAATAGAACCTATCACCACTGATCTTCTTACAGGTAAGGGTAACTTCTATAAAAACATACTTAATGCAACACAAGGGCATCCATTTACAAAAAAGAATATTACCGAACCTCAAAGAAGGTTATATAACGGATTTTCTAATGTTATACTATCACATTTTTTCAGTGATCACCCAAGTCTTTTACGAACTAAGTTGCAAAAGAGTGAACCTAATAGTACAAAAATCTTAACTAAGATAGAATCAAATCTTCAGATCCCTGTAAACATCATAAGTAGATTTCCATTAATTAAAGTTCAATATCAAAATGAAATATGGAATATGCAGCAACTATTAACACCACCTTTAGAATCTCCAACATTTGAAAATTGTCTGAAATTATTAAATCTACTATATGATATATATCACTGGGATATTGAAGAAAGTAAAGGGAATCATCCCATGCTACCTAAAGGCAACAAAAAAACATTAGTTCACTATGCCAACTTACTATCTGATTGGATGAATGGGAATTCACTAAATGAAATAATCAGAAAAGCAATCTATCGTAAACGAGGAAAACGGCTGTCTGTTGGATATTCTGAAGGAGGAATCAAGGAACTCATTCCGTTTGATGATACCAATCCTGTACATATCAATATTATAATAAATGATACAATTAGAGAAATAGATTCTGTTATTAGATTTACCCTGAAGAATTATTTTGAAAATTATTATTGCATCATTAAATCACGTTCTGAAGTTGATATATGTAGTCAAGATTGGTCGCTATACATAGAACATGGAACAACAAGACTTGAACTAATAGAGATTCAGAAGCTTGGAATTCCGCGGCACCTTTCAAAACTATTTTACGATGATTTTGGAAAGTATTGCAGATTCGATTTATCAAGTGAGTTAATAGATGTAGATATTGAAAGTATAAAGAATGATTTACGTATCGGCTCTAAATCAGAATATCAAGAGTTATTGGAAATATTAGCAGAAAATGCACTATAATTAAATAACAAAACCTCTTTTGGCAACATAATGACAACAAAAAATAAGATACTCAAAATTCAATATACAATACAAGCAATAGAGATAACGTGAGCTAAATCGTCTAACGGAATTCCGTTAGAGCAGCAGATTTAGGAGCGAGCGGGAATAAGTATCAGCCAAATTTGAGGTAATAAAACCATTTTCTTAACTTAAACATAAAAAAGCCTGTCGATTAACGTAAATGCGTTAGTTGGCAGGCTTTTCTGCATTTTTGTTCTGTTTTTTATAAATTTCCGGTGCAGTTTCTCATCTATATTTTAGGGTGCATTTTTGGATAATATTATATATAAATGCACCCTAAAATAATCATATCAAAAATTTTTCCAGCATTTTTCTTTCATAAAATCAGCAATTACTGTGATATCGTCATCTTCATAATATTTTACAAGTAGTTTTTTAAATTCCGGTACTTCTTTTTCAGGAATTACAATGAATCCCATGCCGTGTGAAATCAGATAGTGATTTGCAAAAATAACTGATGCACGTTTATTTCCGTCTATAAAAATCTGGGTTTTCATACAGTAAAGACAAAGCCTTATTGCTGTATCAACGGGATTTTCTTCATTTTTTGTTATCTCTGATATTTTATTTTTTACATCCGGTTCATATGGAACAGGCGGTACGTATGAACATCCTCCAATAGTCACAGGGATGCCCCTTATCCTGCCTCCATCATGAAAAAATCCTTCATTTACAAGTCTTGCAACATGACACATTAAATAATAGTCACTTTTACTCTGAATTACGTACTTATCGAGAATAAATTCCCATGCATATTTTAAATTAAGTATTTTCTGAATATCCGTTGCCGTCATTCCATTTACGACACCGCCGTCAATAATATCCTCTGTTTGTGGAAATGATGTTGCAACGCCTTCGAGTACAGCCTGATCATAAATATTGGATTTCATATTTGCCCTTGCAAAGTCTATATTAAGCAGTATCCTTGGTGAAAGTTCTGACTCAGCATATCCGGATGCAAGCAGTTCTTTATCAATTCTGCGAAGTAATTTTCTAAGTTCCCTTAACTCCCTGCTGTTTTTCAACAAAAGCTGATATAAAGTTTCAGAATATCTGTCAACATATTTTGAAGTGTTTCTGCTGCCAACTCTTTTACGAATATAAAGATATTTTTCACCATTGCTCTCTTTTATTTCGGGAGTTCCGTCATAAGGGATAAGATTTATTCTAGCCTGAAGATCGGCTTTTTGGTGAAGCAGTTCCTGTATTTTCGAAAATTCTTCCATAACATCCGACTCCTTTTAGGGTGCATATTTATTATAATTATATCAAAATGCACCCTAAAAAGTCAAATAAATAATGAAATAACATATTATAATCATGACTTACAATAAATTGATGCGTTTATTCCGGCGTTACTGTATCATCTACAGCTGACTGATCAGAAATATCTGTCATCACAGATTCCTCATCATCTATACAGTTCCAGAATTCATCAGCTTTGATATATTCGCGCTCAACAAGCAGCTTTACAAAATTCTGAAGCTGTTCATTGTCACACCACTGAACTTTTCCGTCTTTGATATAGCAGAAATACAGCTGTTTCAGATTTCCGTCCCCGTCGTTATAATATAATGAAAATGAATAATCGCTGTACACAGTTCCTTCGTAATCTAAAGATGTCCATTCTGATTTGCTGTACTCGTCAATATTTTTCGATATATCAGCCAGGTACTGTCTGATTTCTTCGTCTTCAGTAAATGATTCTTTCTTTCCTTCGCTGATTATATACTGCAGAACATCTTCCTCTGTCGCTGAGGCAAAAATTGCATAAGGAGCAGAATAACAGCCGCCGTCCTCAGTTATCAGATTCCAGATATAGCCTTCATCTTCATTTATGCCTTCTTCTATTTCAAGTACCGGTGCATATATAAGCTTCTTTTCCGGTCTCAGAACTTTAAGAATATTTACCAGATCCTCTGTGGTGTCATACGACCTTACTTCGCAGTAATGCTCCTCATCAAGCATGCAGTATGCGACCGGATCATACTTGTCGCCGCACTTAAATTTACTGAAAACATAGCTGTTGTACTGTACGCCGTCATGCTCCTGTCCAAGTCGTTTCTCTATGTACTGCTCCATGTCTGCCCCGCTGTATTCAGGATCTGTAAAATAATATCTTATCTGATATCTTTTGCCTTCGAAAGTAACGTTATAATATATTCCTGAATCCTCATTTTCATAATACGGCAGGAGTACGACCGGTGAATCGATATCACAAAGCTCTATTTTTTCATCCGAATTTTTATATTCAGAATAATGATAAACATACCCGTCCCTATTGAAGCGCATGAACATATCTTCAAGGCTGTCGCGGTATCCTGAATAATAATCATCAGGATCATAATTTTTAAGCAGATAAATAAGGTCATCCATACTTTGGACATCAACTGTCTGTGTTACAGGTGAAACCGGTACGGCAGGTTCGGATTTGAAATTTTCAGATGCTTCAAGAAGACTGCTTTTTAAAAGACAGAAATCAATAATACTTACTTTTCCGTCATCGTTCATATCTGCAGCCTTTATTTCAGAAATATCATCATCAGAAGAACCGATGAGCCATTTCTGGAACATAATAAAATCTGCTGAATTCAGAATGCCGTCAGAATTAACATCACCGTATAAAATTTCTTCAGAACCGGTTTCAGCGTTATCAGCTGTTTCAATATTCTCAGCACTGACTGAACATATTCCTGCCGAAGCAAGACAAACCGATATACATAATGTCAACAAAGCTTTAATATTTCTTTTCATAAAAATCCATCCTCTCTTATTATTTTATTCCAGACTAATTTTTTCGGGAGAAAATTCATTTAAAAATTTTATCATCTCATCATGGGAGGCATTTGTTCTGACAATGTAATAATGATCATCGTCAATAAATGAATACGCACATTCCTTTCCATTGATATTTCCGACCGTGACACCGTTGTCAGTCGTATCTGTCCCGCTCAGATCAATACCAAGTCTTTTTCTGAAATATTCGGTCTGGTCTGACACCTGATCAAAAACAGCCCTGTCAGTATAATGAAATTCGACCTGAAAACATAATGAATCATACAGTGCCGAACATAATATTCCGATATCTTCGTAATCAGCATGCGGCATAGCCCAGATATCCCATATTTCATCAGGAGAAATGCTGTTTTCTGAAAAGTCCGGAACTAAAATATATCCGTCTGATCTGATCCTTTCAAACATTTCAGCATATGAACTGCGGTAAATATCCGAATAGTAATTAAGGTCATAGCTGCTGACAGTACTCTTCAGATCTTTAAAATTATAAAACGTAATTGGCGGTGCCTGCACATCTGCAGGCGAAATCGGATCATCACTTCCGGTTTCAGTTGTTACCTCTGCATTAACATTTGGTTTTGATACCGGTGATTCTGGTTCCTTTCCCTGAATAATTTCAGAAGGCTCAGTTTCCTGCGGCTTTGTAACAGGAGCACACGTTGTCACATACGGCTCTGTATGCTGAGGAATATTTTCAGAAACCGCTCCTGAAGCAGCAGAAACAGAACTTTCCGGCTTTCCGGTCTCCCTGCTGCTCTCTTTTGTAATTAAAGCATCAGATACATGCTCTGAAATATTTCCTGCACTTCCTGATGTTTCCTTTACTGACTCAGTCAAAGTGGTAACTGCAGTATCTGAAACCTGAGTGTAATTGTTATTTATCTCCGGACCAACAGGTACATTTTTTATCCCGGAAAATATATTCGAAGCAGCTATCAGTGCGACCGATGCTGCAACAGCCGCAGCAGGGGCAATATAAACAACAGGAGATCTTGGGAACTTCATGGTTTCAGGGTCAAAAAATTCTGCCTCACTAATGTATTTGTCATCTATTTTATCTATCGCATTTTTCAGTTGTTCTGTTTTCATCCCTCAAAACCTCTTTCCTTCAGAAATTTTTTCAGGCTTTTCCTCAGTCTCGCGAGGATCGTTTTGATATTTTCTTCTTTCAATGAGCACTGCTCGGCGATCTGAGCCTGTGAATCGAGATACCAGTACCTTCGGATAAAAATATATCTCTTTGACTTGTCAAGACTCTCCATAAAATCATTAAGTGCATTTACAAGCGCCGCTTCATCTGTTTTTTCTTCAGTTTCGTCTTTTCCGTCAATACATTCTTCAAGTTCTTCAAAAGGAACATTGCCGGCCGGTTTTCTCTTTTCACCTGTAAGATATCTCAGACGGTTCATACAGTGATTTTTTAAAATACGGAACAAAAAAGCATTCAGAAATTCCGGTCTTTCCGTCGGCATGCGATTCCAGGCTGTAAGATATGTATCGTTCAGACATTCCTCAGAATCAGAAATATCATTCAAAATATTTTTTGCAATGACAAGACATCTGCTCCTGTACTTTTTATCAGTCTCCGTAATAGCATTTTCCGAACGTTCCCAGTAAAGATCTATTATTTCTTTATCCTCCAGAGCGATCCACCTCCTTTGAATTATTTCCCGTTCAATAATATTGTGTAAACTAAATTTCAAAGGTAACACTTTCATATTTAACTTTAGAAAAATTCACAAATCCCGATACATAAAGATATGAATTATTGCTAATTTATTTTATTAATATAGGTTTATTGTACTGTGCTCAAACTTCGCAGCTGAAAACTGCATGTACATCTTAAAAATTCAATAGACAGAGAAAAAAATATAGTATATAGTCTCCGAAAATGTTTTAATAATATTACAATTTATCACTAAAAAAAATGTTGATAACTATTTCTGTTTCGTGTATAATAATAACAATAAACATGAGAATATGAGAAAGGAAAAATATGAACGACTTACTGCAGGAATCAAACAAAACTGAACTAAAATCAGAACTTAATGATAAACTTGAAAAAGAGATTGTCGCTTTTCTTAATTACAGAGAAGGCGGTGATTTTTACATCGGAGTTGATGATAACGGAAATGCTGTTTCTCTTGAAAACATTGACAGTATCCAGCTTGCAGCGGCTGACAGAATAAAAAAGAACATTCAGCCGGCAACTCTTGGATTATTCGACATAGTAAAAGAAAAATATCAGGGAAAAGATATTATTCACATTATAATATCAAGCGGACCTGAAAAACCTTACTACATCAAACGTCAGGGAATGTCTGAAACAGGCTGTTTTATACGAATCGGCACATCTTCCCAGCAAATGAATCAGGCTATGATAGACGACCTGTACGCAAGAAGGACGCATAATTCTCTCAGCAAAATCGTATCTCCAAGAAAGAATCTTTCTTTTGAACAGCTTATGATATACTATAATGCCAGAGGTCTGACTCTGAATGATAAATTCGCAGAAAACCTTGACCTGCTTACCGAAGACGGAAAATATAATTATGCAGCATATCTTCTTGCTGACAGCAACGGAACATCAATAAAGGTTGCAAAATATGCCGGTACTGACAAGGTTGATCTTATAGAAAATGAAGAATACGGATACTGTTCACTGATAAAAGCAACCAAAAGCGTACTTGATAAACTGGATATCGAAAACAGAACTCTCACTAAAATCACAAGCAAGGAACGAATTGAAAAGAAGCTTGTTGATCCGATTGCTCTTCGTGAAGCAGTAATTAATGCAATAGTTCATAATGACTATTCAAGAGAAGTACCGCCTGTTTTTGAAATATTTTCAGACCGTATACAGATAACATCATACGGTGGGCTGCCTGTTGGATTATCTGAAGAAGACTTCTTTGACTGCAGATCAATGTCCAGAAACAGAGAACTTATGCGTATTTTTAAGGATATTGACTTAGTTGAACAGCTTGGTTCAGGTATGGGCAGAATTCTCAGAGCATATGATAAATCTGCGTTTAAAATTACTGAGCATTTCCTTATAGTTACATTTAAATTCAGCGATAATACAGACTTGCTGCTTAACACCCAAGATAACACCCAAGATAACACCCAAGATAACGCCCAAGATACATTGAACAATCTTGAAGATAATATTATTAAATATTGTATTTGTCCAAGAAGCAAAAAAGAAATCGCTGATAAATTTGGATATAAGAATGTTAAGAGCTTTGCAATTAACCATTTACAGCCTCTTATCGAAAAAAATATTATTATGATGACTATTCCTGATAAGCCTACAAGCAGAAACCAGAAATATGTAACAGTTAAAAAATAATCCAAAGCAGTATTTCCTTGTCTGGCTGGTTTTGTAAGTTTACATCTCAACGCTTTCAATAACACATTCATGTTTCTTATTCTTCTTATCATAGTTCACCGCAACAAGAAGAACCTCATTCCCATAGCCCTTAAGACAGCCGTTATATCTTTTTTCTTTGATCTGTCTCAGTGCTGTATCTGCACTCTGATCCCATTTAAGTTCTATTATCATTGCCGGTTTACTTCCGGAATCAGCTCTCGGAATGAATGCCACATCCGCAAAGCCTTTTCCTGACGGAAGTTCTCTTATAATATTGTAATAAGCCGGAGCAGTAAAATATGCCATTGTAATTGCACAGCTGAGAGAGTTTTCATCATTGTACTGTAATATTGATGTGTTGGTCTCATGCGCCAGTTCAAGCAGCCCTGCTACTTTTGTGCTGTCTTTTCTTATAGTTGCATTCAGAATATCACTACACTGATTTAAAATATCAGCAATCTCACTCCAGGAGCTTTTTTTCAAGGCCGCATGAAATGCTTTGGAAACTTCATAATTAGGTATATACGCTGATTCCGTATTCTGGTCATATCCAAGATATCCAAGATGAATAAGTGCTGTAAGTGCTTCATCCCTGGATTCTATGCATGAAAGATCATTCTGAAATGTTTCTGTATCTACATATACAGATTCCCCGTTAAGCATCTTTATAACATCTTCCTTCAGTCCGTCAAAGTTAAGTGTTATATACTTATTAATGGTACCAAATGCTGATGTGTTCTTCCAGTAAGACGAAAGGGAATGCTCTATCATAGCCTGATATACTGAATTTGGATTGTACATATGTTCCCCGTTTATAAGATATCCGTTATACCAGGTTTTTACTGAATCAAAATTCATTTCATATTTACTGCACAGTCCCTTTACCTCGTCTTCAGTAAACCCGAAATACTTTGTAAATCTTCCTGACTTTGTCATTGTAAATTCCATAAAATTATTCAGCGCAGATTCATTTTCAATTTTCTTTATCGGTAAAATTCCTGTAATATACCCCAGAGCAAGAAAAATTTTAGATTCATCACTTTTAAACAATGCATGAAGAAACTGCAGATATTCATGTACGAACTCCGGCTTGTGTGAATATTCTCTTATAACACAGTCCCACTCATCAAGTATAATAACAAAAGGTATTTTTTCTGAATTCTGTCCTGAACTTTCGTAAACATGTAAAAGTAAAGTACTGACAGAATCTCCTTCATTGTATATTCCCGGATATTCTGCTTCAGCTTCTTTTCGTATTTCTCCAAAAAGTTTATTAACTAAATTTTCCTTGTGCGCGCCAAGAAAACCTGAGATATCAAAATAAATAACATTATACCTGTTAAGATGTTTTTTAAATTCAGAAGACTTTGATATTTCAAATGCAGAAAACAGTTCTTCCGAATCACACCCTCTGCTGTAATAAGCTTTCAGCATGCTGGCTGCCTGTGATTTTCCGAATCTGCGGGCATGACTTAAGGCTATACAGTTCTTTTTTGCATTTAAAAAATCATTTGTAATATTAATAAGTCCTGTTTTATCAACATAGAGTTTATCTTTTGCTGATTTGGTAAACCCTTCGTTACCAGGATTAAAGTAAGAACCCATAAATATGCCTCCATTCCGTTTTTATTGCATCTGATATAAGTAGTATATCATTTTTTATTCTTATTAGCAAGTGACATCCCCCCCCGCTTATAGAAGCGAGGGCTTCCTGTAGTTAGACTATCTGTGTATAAGATTCAAAGCTCTGCTTTTAACAAGCAGAGGCGATTCGCAGAATCGGTTCCCGCTCAGTCGGAGATTGTACTCCGACTGTTTGGTCAGATAGTACCCGACGCCTGCAGAGGCGGGGAATATCCTCTGTGTTGTTATATTAATCATAATGTTTTTTTAAATTCATAAACTGTGATATCAGTAATATTATTACAGTTATAACGAATCCGGTACAGGCTGTTGATATTTCAAACTTAAACTTCGCAAAATTCACACTTGAAACAACAAAAAGTGCAATAATAATACTGAGTACAGAAATCTCAATTACTGAAAACAGATGAGCCGTTCTTCCATAGCAAAGATAATAGTTATCAAATGAAACAGACTCTGTTTTCAAATCTTCACGTCTTTTATGATTCATCTTATTAATCATTAACCCTATAATTATGCCGGCAGCGACATTTATTCCAAAACATATGGCAATCATTCTGGAATTATAGTATATCGCCATATCATTATCATACGAATATGACCGATAATTATTTGCCGGATAGTCTTTGAACAAAGATTTCATATTTGCGGCTTCATCTGAACTGTCACCTTTAAAGATTAAAATATTAGGACGGTATATATAATCATCAAGCATATCATGTTGTTTTTTATATTCTGTCTGAGATTTAATAAAATCGTTATATGTATCATATCTGTAATGATACATATAACTATCATCTTCAGTGTCATCTTCATTATACGATACTATAAACCAATCAACAGCATGTATTCCGACAACTGTATATATTTTTTCATTAAACACAATCTCATCATTTACTTCAACACCTTTATAATACTTATCAATTAAATTTTTCGACAATACTATTTCATTTGAATTATCCTTTGGATATCTTCCGTCAATAAGGTACCTCACAGTGAAATATGAATCGATCTGCTCCATATAGTTATCCAAAACAAACTTTGGAAACGATACTGTTACAGGATCATCCAAAGGATTTCCGTTTTGAAGCTTGTCATATAACGTATCTATAAAAATATAGTTCTCAATATAAAG
Source organism: Oscillospiraceae bacterium (assembly GCA_045643005.1). Lineage (GTDB taxonomy): Bacteria > Bacillota > Clostridia > Oscillospirales > Ruminococcaceae > HUN007. Next base: position 14,028 of record JAZUJY010000279.1, read on the forward strand.
TTCATCGAAACCATATTTTTCATATATTTCAGGAATATCATTATATACGATCATACTCCTGTTTTTCTCATTTGGTATTTCAATAGAATGTACTTTAGCATATTTCATACTTAATTCATCAACTACACAATCTACAGAATAAACAAGAACAGATCCGTTTTTTTCGGCAATCTCTCCGTCATTATAAAATTTCAGAAATGCAATGTGATTAACACATAAAAATACTAATCCATATAATAATAATACAAGTATTGTACATATCATAGCCGGCTTTTTTATATATCTTAAAAAAATCTTTTTATAAGGATATTTACAATTCACCTCATCCAAAGTGTTTGAACTGATATTATTTTTATCAGTATAATCAACAGAAATATTATTATTCTCTATTGTTATGTAATGACAGTCTTTTATTATCATACGCGGATCATGAGATACTATTACAATTACTCTGTCATTTTGTAATTCCGAAATCATTTCTTTTAAAATATCAACTGATTCATCATCAAGATTATTGGTTGGTTCATCCAAAAAAACAAACGATGTTTCTTTTATTAAACAAGCAATTATATTAAGCTTTATAAGTTCACCGCCACTAACCTTTTGTATGTTTGTCTTAAGTTTAAGATAGTCAAGTTTAAATCGATTTAACAGTTTATCCCTGAGTTTTATATCAGCTGAAGTATTTAATCTCGATAAATAATCACATACTCTTATATCGTATTTTTCCGGATCCTGCTCTGCATATGCGAAATAATTACAATTTTCATTCTCAAATTTTTTTGTAAAAACAATATTTTTTAATACTGTAGATTTTCCTGATCCATTATGCCCACGCACCAGATAACATCCGTTTTTTTCTATATCAATCGTCTGATTTGTATAATCTACAGCATTATTTTTTACATTTACATTAATTATCATAAATACCTCCAAAGGTATAGATTTTTTCAACAAACCGTTTCATTATGCAGTGTGTCATCAACACAACAGGTATCCCTGATGCAACACAAATACAAGATAATGCATTATATAACAGTTTTATTTCCGAATCAAAAATACCGGGCACAAAACAAACTAAAGCACAGGATAATGTTACAATAAGTTTGATCATTAACATTCCGCGCCTTGATATAAATGTTTTTAATAATGATTCATAGTCAATTCCCATATTTCTGAAAACAGAAACATGCTTTCTGTAATGTTTCATCATTACAGAATTATATATAAAGTACAGAAAAATACTGCTGCTTAGTAACACAGCCAGAAGCTTTGTGCCGTTTAAAACATTCTCAATTATTTTTATGTCTTTTTGGATCTTTACTGTCAAATTATTTTTTATATAATAATTACCTTCCAGTTTACTCAACTGATCTTTATTAATATTAACAACATAGTATAAGACAGGCTGATTTGCTGAATCACCACCAATTACAGTGTCAGCGATATCCATATACTTTTCTATGTTGATTTTTTCCTTTGTTTCACTTCCGTCTGTCTCTGAAATTTCCATTATTCCATCAAACAATGAAATACCTGCCGGAATAACTCTTGTAACTGTCTCCTGATTTCTTTCAGAAATATATTCATTCATAATATTGTGTTTTTGATTTGAAGATAAATCTGTTATCATTACGGGATATACTTCTTCTCCAAGATTTTCATCAAAAAACATATTTAAAGTTCCACCGCATGATAAAGATTCTTCCAGATGCTTTTGATATTTTTTTAAATAATCAATATTCATATCACCTGTATAGTCAATATAAGCCGCCAGTGGGATATAACCATTATTAAGCATTGATTCCGTACCCGAATAAAACATTGATGCTATATTGGTTTGATTTTCTTCAAGCTGAACAAAATGATTTTTGCTGTTATTCAGTAAAAAAAATCCGGTGATTACTGTCGACAGCAAAATCAAAAAGAAAAATAATAATCCTGCGATATCCGGATCAAAAAAATGCTTTATGTCTGACTTGACTTCTTTTTTATCCGGCTTAAGATATTCACCTTCCGTTTCATGACAAGCCGGACTTAATATACCGTTTTCAAGACGATATACAGCATCAGAAAATGACAAAAGTCTTGAATCATGAGTTACGATCACAATAGACTTTTTTTCCGACAGTTTTTTTATCATTTTACATATCAGATCTACTGTAACATAATCAAGATCATTAGTTGGTTCATCAAGAAAAATAATATCTTTTTCAACAAAAAACATTCGCAGAACTGCAACAATACGTTTCTCTCCGCCACTGAGAAATTCTGATTTTCTGTTAAGAAGTGACGTCATATTAAGCTGCCCTGCAAGGCTGTTAAGCATTTCTTCATTTCTATTAAATAACATTATATTTTCAGGAACACTTAATTCATTAAAAATCAAATCATTTTCCTGTGCGATCAACGCTATCGTATCTGGATTATTGTAAAAAATATGATTCAATAATGTTGTTTTGCCGGATCCGTTATTTCCTGTAATACACACAATTCCGTGAACCGGAAGTTCAATTTCGTTATCAGAGTATATATTTCGCCGACCTGCGCTTACCGAATCCACCTTGAAATGATAATTCATCAGATGTTCACTCCTTAAAAAATGACGTAAGACAAGTAAAGAATTAATTAGTATATATTATGTATTCTTTTTTGTATTTCTATACTGTTTTGTTACTGGTTACATTATAACATTTTTTGAAACTTCATTGCAATATTCTGTTCAGATACTATCTTGATCATTCAATGCAAAAAATAACGCCCTGACTGATTTTTTTAAGTTTCAGTCAGGACGTTTTCTGTTCTGTGTCTGTATAAAAAATGATCTTTACCTTATCTCATTGAGATACATCGTCACCTTGTTCTGAATATTCTTTGCAGTCTCCTCTGCACTCTGACCGTCTGACAAGTATATTTCAAGCTGCTCATTAACTATTCCGAAAGCTGTACTGTCTCCGGATGATGATAATGAAGCCGATGAAATTATGCCGGTGAGTTCTTCAAGTTCTGCATTGCTTATGCTTCTGAGCTTTATTGTTTTTCCGTAAATGTCTGTTGTATTAACATTTGAGATCTTTGATTTTTCCTTTTTTCCGAGCTGCTCATAAACATCCCTGCTTACAGGAAATCCGTTAATATATTCATTATTGATAAATACAAGATCGTTCTGAGACGTATCTGTCATGAGGTATTTTATAAATTCCCATGCTTCAGTTTTATGTTTGCATGAAGAGAACACTGATGCTGCAAGCTGCGATGAGATAATATAATCACCTGAATTTTCTCCCGGGATCCCGTACATGCAGGTTTCAACTCCTCGGAAGATCTGCTTGTTCACACTGAAATCCTCAAAGCTGTATATTACATACGGAGTAAACAGGATCTTTCCCTCAGAAATATTTACTCTGTCATCTTCAGTACTCTCTTCAGGAGTGCTGTATTTTTTTATCATTTCGATCAGCTTTATAAAATTCTCATTCTCAAAGCTGCACGTCTTCTTCTCAAAATCACAGAACTCACTCATTTTTCCTGCAATAAACAAAGCCTTCAGATATTCAGACTGATTATTCTCAAAAAGTTTTGTTTCCTGACTGAAAAATCTGTCATAGTCCAGAGACAGCGCATCGTACTCATCAGATTTTTTACCTGACAGCGTTTTAATGCTGAACTCCAGGGGAACTGTATACTGTTTTCCGTTCAGGCTGTATGCATCAAGAATATTTTCAAAATATTTTCCTCTGTCAAAATTTATGTCATCATCCATAAAGCTTTTCAAATCAGAAAGAATACCTGACTCAGAATATCTCAGAAAATCAAATCCGTCATCTGTAATAATTACATCAGGTACATTTCCCGTAAGTACATCTTCTTTAAGCTTTGAATTTTCACCGGTTCCGATATAACTCAGTCCGTCTGCATTATATTTTGAATAATCTTCAATATGAATCCTGATATTTTCATTTTCCATGTTAAATCTGCTGACTGCTGTTCTCAGTCCTTCACTCTGATTTGATACTGCAACATTTAATAAAGGTCTGTTCTGTATTTTTTCCAGCTCTGATCCTGTAACACGCTCAAGTCTTGTAAACTTACATCCGGTGTCATATCTTGGGGATGACTGTCGTGTTATGATAATATCGTTATTTATCAGTGCTGTATATTCCTGTGACTTTGCTATATCAGAATCAGTCCAGTTGATTATTTCTTTAATGCTTCCGTTACTAAGCCTGAAACCGTAAAGACCGTCCGACATTTTGAAAACCGCATCATAGTCATCATACCCGTCATACACATTATCAATATTAAAATCAAGCTCACAGACAGGATCCGATATTGTCAGCTTATCAAAATCGAGCTTTCTTACAACTGTCTTTCCATCCTTTACGGTATAGACCGTATAGCACTCATCGCCGGAAGCAAAAAACATCGGCATCCAGTTTGCATCTGTTTCGAAACACTTTAGTTCTGCGCCTTCGTTATCAAAAAACACTATTGAAGAAGTATCTGTTCCGACTGCAGTTTTTCCGCTTTTATCACTTATAAAACTGTCCGTGTACATCTCCTTCTGAAGCGTTACAAACGTAAAAGCATTGTCTGTTCCAAGACGTCCTATATTAAAGGATTCACCATTCTCGTCATATGAACTGAAGAGATACACAACCGTTCCGTCTGTCTGTGGACGTATCTGTCTGATACCGCAGTCATCAAGCTTGCAGCGCTGAACAATGTTTCCGTCTTTATCAGCTTTGCAAAGATATGATCCCGCCTCATTTTCTGACATGTCAAAACCGCACAGAAGCAGTTCGTTCCCGTCAATACATTCGCATGTTGATACGGACATTCTTTCGTCCTGACATTCTCCCGGATCAAAAAGCTCTGTAACTTCGTCCGTATCAAGAGTATATCCGTACAGTTTTCCGTTTTCAGTTATTTTAAAATCATATCCGTCATGAGGCTTGTCCTTCCCGTTAAGGCTCAGAAATCCTCCTAAATGCGTAAGCAGACTGCTCTGACTTTCATACATCTGAACAGTTTCTCCGGTCTCAGGGTCAATTTCAGTAAAATACATTATTTCCGAACCGTTTTTCTGATGTTCAAATGAAGCTGCCACAGGTTTTTCCTCATCTGACAAAAATATTGTGGAAAATTCTCCGGGCATTGATGAAAAGACATTTTCCTTTGAAAATACAAGGTTTCCGTCATCATCATATGTGAGCATATCGATTTCATTGCTGCTGTCCTGATAAAACGCACAGTATCCGCCGCTCTCACACGGCAAATATCCTCTGAACAGTGTACCTTCTGTCATCAGTGATTTATCAACGAATTCCTTTGATGATATTTTCTCCATTTTCCTGTCATATGTTGTTTCAAACATGGACGATATTTCAACGTCTGTCAGAATATACTGTGATACTGTAAATGTACTGTCCTCATTTTCAGTTACGCTGACAGCATAATTGTCTGAAGGCAGTTCAATGCAGCCATCACATTTCAGCGTTTTTCTGTCAAATCGGTACAGTTTTTCTTTCATCGCATCATCATAAAAAACTATATATAAGCTGTTGTTTCCGATATATGAATATGATGTCGTCCCTTCACAGCCGGTCATATCAATGTTTCTTACACGCTTGTCCTTCATATCATAAACACAAGCAAACGGTTTTCCGGATGCATCATACATAAATGCACTGAACCAGCAGCATTCGGGACCCCCTGTCAGATTTTCAATAAAAGAGATCGAAGGCAGTTCAATATCCGTACTTCTGAAATAATTCTCTATTTTCTTCTCGTTATATTCTTTTTTATCTTTCCTTGCCCCTAAAAATGCAGCAGTTACAGCAACAGCGGTTGCAGCGATCACAGCTGCTATGATCCATACTGATTTTCTTTTTCTCTTTTTCTTTCTTACCACATCCATGACTATCGTCCTTTCATTCGAAGAATCAAAGGATAATGTCATATCATCCGATTTTACAGACTTATCCGAACTCAAATATGAAACGATCTCATTTACATATTTGTCATCCGAATTTCCGATCGCTTTGAAAATATCTTCACATGTCATAGTTTAACACCCCTTTCATCAAGGTGGTTTCGAAGTTTGCGTCTGAGACGGTATAACAATGCAGAAACACTGTTTTCAGACATTTTCATGTTTTTTGCGATCTTTTCGACCGGTTGTGAGCCCCAGTATCTGAGCATAAATATTTTCCTGTTTCTTTCAGGCAGAGATGCAAGAAAATCATTCATTGCATTTGATAATTCATCCTCATCAAATTCCTTTTCAGCTTTTCTGTCAGGAATACATTCCTCAAGTTCATCCAGAACTGCATTTATCTGCCCTCCGCCCCTGCGCGAGGCTCTGTTTCTGTTGTACATGTTTACAGCCAGATTTCGGGTGATTTTTCCTATAAACGCAGCAAGGAACTTCGGCCACTGAGGCGGTATCGTCTCCCATGTTTTCAGATAAGTATCGTTGACACATTCTTTGGTATCTTCTTCGTTTTTTAGTATGTTTCCGGCAACAGCATGACACAGCCTGCCGTATTTTTCATCAGTTTCAGACAGAGCACGTTCATCCCTGTCCCAGTAATGCTGAATTATTGTTTTATCATCAACCATATTTACCTCCTCTCAACCCTACAGACAAAAATTTTTTTCAAATCTGACGGTATAAATAATTTTTTTTACAATAAAACGGAGTAAGCATCACAAAAGTGAACTTACTCCGTTTTTTGGTATCATGATGTTTTAACGGATCTAACGTCTGTACATTCCGTCAGAATATGCCATGTTGCTTTCTTCCCTCTTCCTTCTTATCTTCACAGAAATGGATATTATAAAAATAATTATGCTGACCGCTATGACGCTTCCACCGGCAATAATAGCGATCATACTGACTACAAGACCTATTTTTGCTGTCTGATTTACACCCTCGGTATAAATTTCTTCCGGATTTTCAGGATTATAATGTATTTCAACTGAATCTCCTTCTTTCATTCTGAAATCATAATAGCCCAGTTCTGTATGATATCTTTCTCCGTCTATATCATATAATACTATTACTTCAAATGTAATTTCGTTGCCATCTTTTTTCTCATTGATCATTTCAATAGTTGCTTCAACTGCAGGATTATTTTTCAGATTTTCGTTGTTTTCTTCAATCGCTTTGTTTGAAAGAAAATTAAAAAGCATTCCGACCCCAACAAAAACCAAACCATTTAATATTGTAATTATCAATATTATATTTAAGACCGTATTTGCGGTTTTGTTTTTAAACATTAGATCACTCCTCTGAATATTTTTTTCTGCTTTAAAACTATTGTATCATATCAGATTTCTGATTTCAACTGACTTTTTCTGTCATGGTTTCATTTATGATCTCTCAGCATCAAACAATATACTCCTTATATTTCCTATCATATATAACGGAATATTTACCATCCATTCTTCTTTTCTGTATCCTGACATGGAAGTCCGGACAGATATTTCCGGTGCATATTTGTCACGAAAAGTCTTCAGACTCTTGGCCTGAAGATTTTCTTCTGCTTTTACTTCAACCGGAACCACATGTTCACCATCATCAATTACAAAATCAATTTCACAGCTGCCGCGTTCATTTGTATAATAATAAATATTCAGATCACTGTCTGCAGTCATCTGTTCAAGAACATACTGTTCAGTCAATGCACCTTTAAATTCTGAAAATGCCCTGTTTCCCCCAATCAAAGCCTTTGAACCGAGACCTGCCATACATCCAAGCAGTCCTGTATCATGAATAAAAAGTTTAAAAGCCTTCATATCCTCATAGGCTCTTAAAGGAAGTCCCGGAGAATTTACACGTGACACTTTGTAAACAAGTCCGCAGTCGGAAAGCCACATTATCGCTTCCTCATAATCCTTTGCACGCGCTCCTTCACGAACAAGACCATACAGAAATTTTTTATTTTCTTTTGCAAGCTGTGAAGGAATACTGTTCCAGATCATTCTTATTTTCGGTACAATTTCATTTGGCGCATGTTTTGAAAAATCCTGCTCATAAGCATTCAATATCCGCTTCTGAATATTCCTTATTTCAACAAAATCTTTTGTTTCAGAATAGCAAAGGACTGCCTCGGGCATTCCTCCTGTAAAATAATAATGCTTAAGCGCTTCTGTATAAATATCACAAAAAGTATTTATCATTTCAAAATCACGGCTGTATAACAAATCTGCATATTTTTCTTTTCCGGATGCATATAAAAATTCTGAAAAAGACAAAGGATAAAGCTTTAAAAATTCAACCTTTCCGACCGGAAAAGAGGTACCGCTGTGCAGTGCTGTTCCAAGCAGCGAGCCTGCACACACTATATTATACTCCGGAGCATTTTCACAGAAATATTTTAATGATGCCAGTGCAGACGGAACTTCCTGTATTTCGTCAAAAATTATCAAAGTTGATTCTTTATTGATTTTTATTCCTGAATACAATTCAAGTCCCATTATTATACGACCGGTATCTTTGTTTTGCTCAAAAAGATTTTTAACAGTAATATCTGAATCAAAATTTATATAAACAGCAGTCTGATAATGCAATCTGCCGAATTCTTTCATCAGCCATGTTTTTCCGACCTGTCTTGCGCCTTCAATTATCAATGGTTTTCGGTTTTTTTTATTCTTCCATTTTACCAGTTCTTTCATTGCAGCACGTTCCATATTATCATCTCCATAAAATAATTTTACGTTCTCTGATTTTAATTATAACTCATTTTTACAAAAAGTGCAACGACTTTCTGTGCTGCAGTACAAAAAGTGCAACGACTTTCTGTTTGTATAAACATTAATTACAACGACTTTTCAAAATCATACAGTCCGGCACTCTCCGGATCTCTGAATTCATGCTTTTCATAGTATCCGATAAGGTTCTTTTTATCATCTCTGAGAGCCACTATATACACATCCTTATTTTCCTTTTCGTTTTTATATGAATATATCATATTGTTGTCAGTGCTTTCACGAAACCAGTCAAGTACTCTGTTTATAATTACCTTTGAACGTTCGTTATGACATTCAAGAACACTTGTTCCGACAAGCTTTTCCCCTCCGCTTTTCATATAACGTCTCACTGCCGACGGATTCATATAGAGAATAATATGATCCGTGTCACAAATAACTATCGGTGCTCTGTCCATATCGATCACGCTTTTAAAAAAATCATCTATCATGTAAAAAATCTCTCCCCGCTGTTTAATAATAAAAATTATGAAATAATACACTATTTTTTAATCATATTATCATATATTCTATCATATTGTATTTAAGCTTTCAATATGATAAAATAATTTCTATAAAGCAGATATTTTAGTATCATATGCTTTTATTACTATCAGGGGGGAATACTATGTTTAAAAAATTATCATCGATTTTTCTTGCAATGGTTATTGCACTTTCAGTTTGCTGCATTCCTGTTTCTGCCGAGGATGTTGCAAAGGAGTTTACTTCAAAATTTTTTCCGGACGGAAAAATAGACGTTCCGACGGATATTTATTATCAGATCAAACGAAATGATGATGACAAAGCCGAATATGTCTATGCGTGGCTTACTCAGCCGGATGATATTATTTCATTTTTCAACGAATATAAAAACATTGACGATTATGAAAAATTTTATGAACTGTATCACTGCAATATCGACCTGGCAGATCTTCAGATAGACTGTAAGGTAGATGACGGAGACTGGCATTATATGACTGAATGGGACAAGGATGAATATCCTCAGGAAGATCAGCCGTATGATCTGACGATCCGTCAGAAGATCGTTGCATCTGACTCTCAGAAAACCTACCGCGAAGGATGTGCAATTATCGATCCGTATTACGGTCAGGATGAAGAAAATGCAGGCTATCTGGCACCGGTGATCAAAAAAGACAAAGACGACGAATATTACCTTGATCTGGACAACCACTCACTTACACTTCGCATGAGATATATCCTGATATACAGAAACGATGATCTGACAGACGAAGAACTTGAGGCAAACGGCGGAGATAACCGTTCATATCTTCTTTCTGACTGGAGCGATGAAATAAAGATCGGAAAAGACGGCACCCAGGCTGATCTTGTCAAGCCTGAAAAAATAGAAGCACCTGTAATATCCGAGTTAAAACACATCGAATCACAAAAAGAAGAGGATGGAAGCGTTCGCGGAAGATGGAGAGTATTTTGTGACTATCCGAAATCATGCGGTGACGCAAACAAATACTATGCGGTCGTTGAAGATCATAATTCTGCTTTAAATGCAATCCTTCAGTACCGTGTTCAGAAAAACGGAACATGGGGCGAATGGCAGGAAACCTACTGGGGAAATTCGGACTGGATCGACAGCGGATGGAAAGAATTTGAGACAGACGGCGTTGAAGAGAATGACACCATCGAATTCAGAGCTGCTCTGGAAAACAACGCTGACGACAGCATGGGGCTTTTGTACTCGGAATCACTTTTCTGCAACGCAGACAAAGCGTCCGATCCGGAGCCGGTTGTAACAACTATAGCAGAAACAGGAGAAGAACCTGACATCGCAGCACCTGTTACAACTCAGGTCACGGAAGAAAAGAAATGCAGCGTATGCGGCATCTGTCCTGTTCAGCCGCTCGGAATATGTTTGTTTATCTGGCTTGCGATCATTATCGTTGTTATAATCATTGTTATAATAATCATAAAAAAATCCAAAAAGAATAATAACGAGAAAAAATAATATTTATTAAGCACATTTTGATAATTCAAAATGTGCTTTTTATTATGAAAATTATACCATTTGATTTTGCAAAACATACATTTTATGGCATAAAATGTGCTTTTTCGCAACTTTTTTTCCGTGATATATAATAATTATTAATATATAATAACTAATGTGATCAGACAAAACTGAACACAGCATCTTATGAATATATTATTTGTTTAAGGAGAAAAGATTATGAACAAAAAAAGATATCAAATTGCACAGATCGTTGCATTGGCAGCCACAGGACTCTCACTTCTCGGATGGATCTTATATTTCGCAAAAACACCAAATGCCATATCAAATTTCGGAATGATGCTCTCTTCGATCGGCTTTGTTGCAGGAGTAGTTTCATACTGCTTCGGAGGACTTCTTACTGCGCTTAAATCAGCATGGAAAATTGCGACCGTCGGTTGGTTGATCACGCCTTTCCCAATTGATATTATTACAGGTCTGATGACATTTTTTATAGGTATTGTTGTTTTTATGTACTTCCCGATCCTGCCGGTCAGAAAAGCATACAAGGAAAATGAAGAACGAGAACAGCTCACAGAAATAGCAAATGCCGCCAAAGTAATAAACGAATCACAACGCTGACCACCAACCTTTTTATACCTTCCTTCTTTAATCCGCTTGATTAAGTCTGCGCCCAGCTATTAATGACAAAATACTATTTATGTTGTATAATATCAGTGATGAAAAGGACGTAGAGCCACGTTCATGTAAATCAAAAGAAAGCTCGCTGAGAAGAATTAGCCTTACCATTTTTGGTAAGGCTAATTTGATTAAGGAAGATTATGAAAATATAGACAGCAGATATTTTGGATGTATAAATAAATCTCAGATATTAGCTATTGTTATTTGGTACTGAGAATAATTCAAAGCTCTGCTTTTAACAAGCAGAGGCGATTCGCAGAATCGGTTCCCGCTCAGTCGGAGATTGTACACCGACTGACCGGAAAGATAGAACCCGCCGCCTGCAGTGGATACCGGACAACATAAGTCATTGACATATCATTTTTGAAATGCTAAAATAAAATTGTGTGTGTTTCAGATATTAATTCCGGTCATATAATTGAACAGGACATGCATTTTCACATGCTTTTCTGAAACAAAAAAAATCAAACAGAACAGGGGGTAATAATTATGGTAATCACAAACGATATAAAATACGTCGGCGTAAATGACCACAAAGTCGATCTTTTTGAGGGACAGTACGTTGTTCCAAACGGAATGGCATACAACTCGTATGTTATCATGGACGAAAAAATCGCTGTTATGGATACAGTTGATATAAATTTCTCACAGGAATGGCTTGACAATCTTTCCTCTGTGCTCGGAAGCAGAAAACCTGACTATCTCGTTGTACAGCATATGGAACCTGATCATTCTGCAAACATAGTAAATTTTATGAACGCTTACCCTGACGCAAAGATAGTATCATCTTCAAAAGCCTTTACGATGATGAAGAACTTCTTCGGCACTGATTTTGCAGACCGCCGCATCACAGTCGGTGAAGGAGATACACTTGAACTCGGAAAACATACACTTACCTTTGTAACAGCACCGATGGTTCACTGGCCTGAAGTTATCGTAACATATGACAGCACTGACAAGGTACTGTTTTCAGCTGACGGATTCGGAAAATTCGGTGCACTCGATATTGAAGAGGACTGGGCTTGTGAAGCAAGACGCTACTACATCGGCATCGTCGGAAAATACGGCGCACAGGTACAGGCACTTCTGAAAAAAGCTTCAGCTCTTGATATTCAGACCATCTGCCCGCTGCACGGTCCGGTACTTACTGAAAATCTCGGATACTATATCGGACTTTATGATACATGGTCATCATATTCAGTTGAAAGCGAAGGCATCGTAATTGCTTACACATCTGTGTACGGAAATACAAAAAAAGCTGCTGAGCTTCTGGCAGAAAAGCTTCAGGCAAAAGGCTGTCCGAAGGTTGTTGTCAACGATCTTGCACGCTGTGATATGGCAGAAGCTGTTGAAGATGCTTTCAGATTCGGAAAGCTGGTACTTGCAACTACTACATACAACGCAGACATTTTCCCGTTTATGCGTGAGTTTATAAACCACCTGACAGAACGAGGATACAAAAACAGAACTATCGGATTTATCGAAAACGGATCATGGGCACCTACTGCTGCAAAGGTCATGAAAACAATGTTCGATCCATGTAAGGATCTCACATTCCTTGAACCGTCAGTAAAGATCCTTTCTGCACTGAACGATGAAAGTACAGAACAGCTTAACGCACTTGCAGATGCACTTACAAGTGAAAAATAATACAGGTCGGATAAAAAATTATCTGTGCCATAAAAATATTGATCCGGGAGGAAAAGCATGGAAACCAGAGTAGCTGTAATAAGCATTATTGTTGAAGACAAGGAAGCAACTGATAAAATGAACGCACTGCTTCATGAATACGGACAGTATATCATTGGAAGAATGGGAATTCCGTACCATGAAAAAAATATCAGTATCATTTCCGTTGCCCTTGACGCTCCGTCTGATGCGATCAATGCCCTGACAGGAGCTATCGGAAGAATAAAAGGAATATCTGCTAAAGCAGCATATTCAAAATAACAGCAATCGTTTAAAATCAATTAATTTAATAAAAAATGAAAGGAATGCATCCCCTGACGCTGAAATCTTTTTTGAGGCGAAAGATACGGTGCGAATCCGCAGAGAAGAGAAATATTCTTTACGAACGCCGTGTCCATAGTTGGATGCGGCAGTTTTTTTATGTCAGAAACAAATAACACAAAGCTTATAGACAAACTGAACACTGAAAAATGTCTTGCACACACTGAATGGTGCAGACTGATTTCAGATTTTTCTGCCGAAGATCAGAAATATGCACAAAGCATAGCAGAAAAAATCACAGAAGAACATTTTGGAAACAAAGTATTTTTCCGCGGAATAATCGAATTTTCAAACATATGCAGAAACGACTGCCTGTACTGCGGGATCAGATGCTCAAACAAAAATATCTCACGATACAGGCTGACAGACGATGACATTCTTCTCTGCTGTAAAGAGGGATATCGGCTGGGATACAGAACTTTCGTACTCCAGAGTGGTGAAAGCGAATATGCTGTATCTTCAAAGTTTACTGACCTTATAAAAAAAATAAAAGCAGAATTTTCCGACTGTGCAGTTACACTTTCTGTCGGTGAATGCAGCAGAGAAACATACGAAAAAATGTACGCAGCCGGCGCTGACCGATATCTTCTGCGTCATGAAACGGCAGACAAAGCACACTATGAAAAACTGCATCCGATGAAAATGTCGTTTGACAACCGCATCCGATGTCTTCATGACCTTAAGGATATCGGTTTTCAGACAGGCTGCGGAATGATGGTCGGCTCGCCTTTTCAGACTCCTGATACACTGGCTGCCGATATGGAGTTCATGTGCAGCTTTAAGCCTGCAATGATAGGGACAGGACCGTTTATTCCGCATAAGGACACTCCGTTTGCAGGATACGAAAAAGGAAACCGCGAACTGACGCTGTTTTTAATAAGTCTGACAAGGATAATGCTGCCGGACGTTCTTCTTCCGGCAACCACAGCACTCGGAACAATGTCAGACGACGGAAGGATCCTTGGGATCTTAGCAGGCTGCAACGTTGTAATGCCCAATCTTTCTCCGCAGAATATCAGAAAGAGCTATATGCTCTATGACAATAAAACCGGCACCGATCTCGATGCCGAAGAAAGTCTTGATTTTCTTAAAAAACAAATGGAATCTGTCGGCCGAACAGTTGTTTCAGGCCGCGGTGATCATAAAGATTATGAAAGGATGGAAATTAACCATGATTAAAATTGCAGTTTACGGAAAAGGCGGTATCGGAAAATCCACCACAGTTTCAAATCTTTCAGCTGCTCTTGCAGAAAAAGGACTACGTGTGATGCAGATAGGATGTGATCCGAAAGCGGATTCCACAGGCAGTCTGCATCACCGGAAAAAAGTTGATACAGTCCTTGATCTGGTCCGCGACAGAAAAAACGACTTCACACTTGATGATATGGTTCATATTGGTTTCAACGGAGTTATCTGCGTGGAGGCCGGAGGTCCGACACCCGGAATGGGCTGCGCAGGACGAGGCATTATAGCTGCACTTGAAAAGCTTGCAGAAAAAGGTGCTTATGAAACATATAAACCGGATGTTGTATTTTACGATGTTCTCGGAGATGTTGTATGCGGTGGTTTTTCCATGCCGATGAGAAACGGATATGCAGACAGGGTATTCATCATCACATCGGGTGAAAATATGGCAATACATGCTGCAGCCAATATTGCTGTAGCAATAGAGAACTTCAAAGGACGCGGCTACGCATCACTCGGCGGAATAATTTTAAACCGCAGAGATGTAAAAAACGAAGAGGAAAAAGTCATGGAACTGGCAGACGATATAAACAGCAGCATTATCGGAAGACTTTCAAGGAGTGAAACAGTTCAGGCTGCTGAAGACCTGAATAAAACAGTCATAGAAGCATTTCCGGACAGTCCGATGGCTGAAGAATACCGCATCTTAGCTGAAAAGATCATGAAGGAATGCGGGGTGATGTGATTGAAAAGAGTTGGTGAAGAAACTGCAGTACCTTCTGTTCTGATGAAGGATTCCTCTTTTCCGGTCCCGTTTGTCTCCGGACTTGAATACAGCGTTCCTGCAAGAGGTGTATGGACGATCGTTCATGTCGGCATGCTGATCCCGGAAGCTCATGAGATCTTTGTATGTGCCGCAGGATGTCTTCGCGGAGTTGTTCTCTCAGCTGCCGAAATGGATCTGACAAACCGCTTTTCGACCGTTGCTGTCGAAGAGCAGAATGTTCTGAATGGCGACATGGAGGAGCTGTTTATCGAAGGTGTATCAGATATCCTGAACCGTCTTAAGAAGCTTCCAAAGGCTGTTCTTGTTTATTCAAGCTGTATCCATCATTTTATGGGATGCGATCTTGATATGTGCTTCAGGACACTTTGCGAACGCTTTCCGGACGTGGATTTCACAGACTGCTATATGATCCCGACCATGCGAAAAAGCGGTCTTACTCCTGACCAGATAATGAGACGTCAGCTATACAGTCTTTTAAAGCCCGTAAACAAAGAAGAAAAGCACTGTGCGATCGTCGGAAACTGTTTTTCACTCAGTGAAAGCAGCGATATTATCGAACTTCTTCACAGTGCCGGATGGACCGTTCACCAGATCACAGAATGTCAGACTTATGAAGAATATCAGGAAATGGCAAAATGCAGTATCTGTATCAGCACGCTGCCTCAGGCAAAGGCCGGAGGAGAAGCTCTCGGACATCGTTTAAATATGCAGCATCTGTATCTTCCGGTAAGCTTTGATCAGGGCGAGATACGAAAAAATCTCTCTGTTCTCGCAGCTGCCATCGGCATTTCCTTTAATGCAGACACTGAAAAAGAAAACAATGCGGACGCTGCAATGACAAGAGCAAAAAAGCTTATCGGCGATACTCCCATTGTCATGGATTATACATTTACACCGCGTATTCTCGGACTTGCAAAGCTGCTGACGAAATACAGATTTAAAGTTGAAAAGATCTTTACAGATGCATTTAACGGTGAGGAAAAAGAAGATTGGCTGTGGCTTAAGGAAAATGCTCCGCATATTGAGGTACATCCGACAGTTCACTCCGGAATGCGATGTTATCCTTGCGGACATTCTGAAAAAGTACTTGCTCTCGGTCAGAAAGCTGCATATTTTACAGACACTCCGTACTTTGTGAATCTTGTGGAAAACGGCGGTCTGTACGGATCTGACGGAATAAAAGAACTCGCAAAGCTGATGGAGGAAGCATTTTCCGAACCTAAGGATACAGAAAAAAATATACAGATAAAAGGACTGGGGTGTGAAAGCTGCTTATGAAACAGGCAAGAACAGTATTATCGACTTATTCAGCAGACGCATTCGGCGTTTGCTCCGCACTGTATGAACTTGGAGGAATGATCGTGATGCATGATGCTTCCGGCTGCAACTCCACATACAGCACTCACGATGAACCGAGATGGTATCATTCAGAAAGTCTCGTATTTATTTCAGGACTGACTGAAATGGATGCAATTTTAGGCAATGACGAAAAGCTGAAAAACGACATGCTTTCTGCCATCAGAGAGCTGCATCCTGCATTTTCTGCAGTTGTCGGAACACCGATACCGATGATGACAGGCTTTGACTACAGTGCCGTTGCTGCAGAAATTGAAGAAGAGTCAGGGATCCCGTGCTTCGGATTTCCGACAAGCGGAATGAACTCATACCGATGCGGAGCTTCAGACGCACTTGCAGCTGTCGCAGAAAGAATGACAAAAACGGATGTCAGGAAGAAAGAACGATCTGTCAATATCCTCGGTGCAACACCTCTTGATTTTTCAGTCTCCGGAACCGTACAGTCTGTTCGTAAACTTCTTTCGGAAAAAGGCTGGAACGTGACATCCTGCTTTGCAATGGACAGTACACTCGATGAACTTTCATGTGCAGGTGAGGCGAAGGTAAATCTGGTGATCTCAGAAACCGGCATGAAAACTGCAAAGATCCTGAAAAAGAAATTCAAAACACCATATGTTGTCGGCACACCGCTTGGAGGCAAATTTGCAGAGCATGTGCTCAGATGTCTTGAAGCTTCGGCTGAGGACGGAACTGACAGGAGCGCATTTTCCGAAAGTATTCCTGAAGACAGCTGCAGATCATATATCATCGGAAGCAATGTAATTTCACGTTCACTTGCTGCAGCAATAGGCATGGAATACAAAACAGTTCCAAAAACCATCGATCCGCTTGAAATTCTTCCTGAGCACAGTGGAATTCTGTCTTCCGGTGACATAACTGCAGATGACGAAGAGACAATACAGAAAATCTGTCAAAACGCAGAAACAGTTATTGCTGATCCGCTTTACAAAGCGATAATGCCTGAAAAATGCCGTTTTATTCCCCTTCCTCATGAAGCCTTCTCAGGAAGAATGTTCAGAAAAGATATGCAGGATATGTTAAAACCAGATTTTATTAAAGAGATGATCATATGAAAAAAATATTTACTTTTATGCTTTGCATCAGTCTGATGTTAATTTTTGTACTTTCCGGCTGTACCGACGATACTGCCGATACCTCTGATATTTCCAATATAAATATCCCCGGTGATACTGTTGAAATACAGGATCACAGCGGTGAAACCGTAATACTCCCTGCAGATATTGAACGTGTTGCTGTGTGTGATATTCTGCCTCTGCCTTCTGTTCTGTCAGTATTTTTCAATTCTGCAGACAAGATCGTTGCCATGTCCCCTTCCAGTATGTCAGCAGCAGAAAACGGACTTTTATCTGAGCTCTATCCGGAAATAACCAGTGCCGATACCTCAGCAATAAACGGATCGGACATAAATGCCGAAGAGCTCATGAAGCTCGATCCGCAGGTCGTTTTCTACAACGCAAGCAGTGTGCAGCTCGGAGAAAAATTAAAAAGATCCGGTTTTAACGCTGTTGCAATATCAGTAAACAAATGGGGATACAATGCAGTTGAAACACTGAATCAGTGGCTGAAGCTTCTTTCCGAAATATTTCCGGAATATGATGACAAACGCTCTGAAATGGCGAACAAATACAGTGAAGAATCACTGGATCTGATAAAAAATCGAACAGGATCTCTTTCTGATGAAGAAAGAGAAAAAATCTTTTTCCTGTATCAGTACACAAGTGATTCAATAGTCACATCCGGTCAGAACTTCTTCGGACAGTGGTGGGCTGATGCTGTCGGTGCTATAAATTCATCGGCAGAGCTCAAAGAAGACAACTCCGTAAAAGTCACACTCGAACAGGTGTATTCGTGGGATCCCGATATGATACTGATGACAAACTTCACGACAGCTTTTCCGGAGGATCTTTATAAAAACACAGTCGGCAGCTTCGACTGGAGCGGTATTTCTGCCGTTAAGAACAAAAAAGCCTTCAAGATGCCGCTGGGCATGTACAGAAGCTATACACCGGGAATCGATACCCCCATCACTCTTCTGTGGCTTGCAAAAACAGTTTATCCCGATTATTTCACTGATATTGATATTACAGAGAAAACGATTGAATACTATGAAACTGTTTTCGGAGTAAAGCTTACCAAAAAACAGGCTGAGTCCATTTTTTCGCCGGTAAGTGAGGCAGGAAAGACAGATTTTTAAGGAGGCATATTATGAGCTTAAATTCAACACCCTCATCAGAACGTATACACATAGGCTTTTTCGGATGCCGCAACGCCGGCAAATCAAGTCTGGTAAATGCCGTTACCGGACAGGAGCTTGCAGTCGTATCTGATGTAAAAGGAACCACAACAGATCCCGTAAGCAAATCAATGGAGCTCCTTCCGTTAGGTCCTGTCGTTGTCATCGACACTCCCGGATTTGATGACGAAGGCATGCTCGGTGAGCTTCGCATACAAAAAACAAAACAGACACTGAACAAAACAGACATTGCCGTACTTGTCGTTGATGCTGCGGCAGGAATGAATGAATATGACCGCACACTTCTGAAGTTTTTCAACGACAAAAATATTCCTTTTCTTATCGCATACAACAAATGCGACTTACTGACAAAAATACCGGAAAATGTGGGAAATTCGCTTTATGTCAGTGCCGGCTCCGGAACCGGAATATTTGAACTTAAAGAAAAGCTTGGCAAACTCGCGCCAAAGGAAACTGACCGCAAAATTGTAAGCGATCTTCTTGTAAAGGGCGATACAGCCGTTCTTGTCTGCCCGATCGACGAAGCAGCACCCAAAGGAAGACTGATACTGCCTCAGCAACAGACCATCCGTGATATTCTGGATGCAGATGCAATCGCAATGGTAACAAAGGAAACCACACTTGAAGAAACACTTAACAGACTTGACGCTCCGCCAAAAATCGTCATAACAGACAGTCAGGCACTTAAAACAGTAAGCAGGATCACTCCCGTTGATGTTCCTCTGACTACTTTTTCAATTCTGATGGCACGTTACAAAGGATTTCTTGAAACAGCGGTTTCGGGTATAGCATCAGCCGTAAATCTTCGTGAAGGTGACAAAATTCTCATGGCAGAAGGCTGCACACACCACCGTCAGTGTAATGACATAGGAACAGTCAAAATTCCCAAAATGCTTCAGAACTTCTGTAAATGCGGTCTTGTTTTTGAAAGCTGCTCAGGCACTGAGTTTCCTGAAGATCTTTCAGAGTATTCCATGGTAATTCACTGCGGAGCGTGTATGAATACCGACCGCGATGTCCGTTACCGTATGAAATGCTCTGTTGATCAGGGTATTCCTTTTACAAATTACGGGATCGCACTTGCACAGATGACCGGAACTCTCGAAAGAACACTAAGATGTTTTCCGAAAATACATGATCTTCAAAGCTCTGTGTTGTTATCGAGCCTGTCCATAAGAAAGAACAATAATATTCTGAAATAATACAGCCGTATATCAATATATCAAAAAATTGGAAATACAGCGTATGCTCTGCGTTCTTTATTGATTTTTATTATATATTATTGTATAATTTAAGTACCGACAAAATAAAAAACATCAGGCATTTTTTCGGAGGGCAGAGCATGGCATACAGTGAACTCATAAAAGATTTTACCCGAATTCGTGATTATATTCGCGAATTCTATTTATACGGCTTCAAAAGCAGAGACGAATATACAAAAAAAAGCGCCCGTTCATATGACAACGAACGCAGACGTCTTGAAAGCTGGCTCGGAGAATACATGTATTTCAGACAAACTCCCGACGGAAAAAATGCCTTCATTTCCATTGACAGCCGTGTTTCAGAAAACAATCCGCTGTACGCTGCATGGAAAACCAAAAGCTTCACCGACGGTGACATTACTCTTCATTTCATTCTTTTTGATATTCTTTATTCTCCGGAAGTAAAACTCTCTTTAAATGAGATCACTGACAAAATATATGACTATCTCAGCTCGTTTGGCGAACCAAAAACATTTGACGAATCCACTGTCAGAAAAAAACTGAAGGAATACGTTTCTGAAGGTCTCATTGTATCAGAAAAATGCGGAAAGCTTATGTATTATCATCGCTCTGAGGATTTCGGCGGGATCGATCATGATATTCCTGACTTTTTTTCAGAAATATCCCCATGCGGTGTTATAGGTTCATTTATTCTTGACAAACTTGAAGAGCACGAGGATTATTTTCGTTTTAAGCACCATTATATCACAAGTACAATGGACAGCGAAATTCTTTGCTCAATATTTCTTGCGATGAATGAACATCGTGCAATTTCACTTGAAGCCTGCGACAGATTAAACGGCAAACGCCGGATCAATAATTTTGTCCCGCTGCATATTATGATAAGTGTTCAGAACGGCAGACAATATGTAATGGGACATTTCGAAAACGGAACAATTGCTTCTGTAAGAACCGATACCATTATTTCTGTAAAAACAAATGATATCTGTCCCGAATATGAAGAATATCTTGAAAAATTTTCAGAAATTAAACCTCATCTCTGGAATATCGGAACATACAACACCGGCGGAACTGAACTTGAGCATGTTGAGTTTACCATCAGATATGATGACGATGAAAAATATATCTACAATCGTCTTATTCGTGAAAAACGCTGCGGTACCGTTGAAGAGATCGATAATAACACGCTGAAATTTTCAGCAGACGTTTATGATTCAAATGAACTCATTCCATGGATACGTACTTTCATCTGCAGGATCACGGAGCTCAGCTTTTCAAACAAGGATCTGGAAAAACGCTTTAAAAATGACCTGCTCGAAATGTACAGCCTATACGGAATAACAGATGGTGATACAAATGATATTTCATGAAATTTACAGTGCATATTTTAATACAGTTACAAAAATTCTTGCCGAAGCAGTCGCTCGCCCTCTCTCAAAAAAAGAAATGCGTGAAATAATTGAAAAAAATGCATTTTCCGAAAGTATTTTAACAATAGAGCCTGCTTTGGAAAACGGACAGTGGCAGCTTATGAACCCGGACGGAAGCACACATATAAAGCACGCTCCGACACTGCCTCTCACCACACTTCAGAAGCGCTGGCTCAGAGCGATATCAGACGATCCTAAAATAAAGCTGTTTACGGATGAAATACTTTTCCCGGATGAAAAGCCTCTTTTCACATCCAAAGATTATACGATATTTGACAAATATTCAGACGGAGATCCGTATACGGATGAAAATTATATAAATAATTTCAGGATGATCCTTGATGCCCTGAAAAACAAATATCCACTGAAAATAAATCTTATCAGCCCCAAAAAAATCGAAAAAGAGATAATTGTCATGCCTGAATATCTTGAGTATTCGGAAAAAGATGACAAATTTCGTCTGATAGTCTCCGGCTGCATGTATTACAGAACCGTAAATGTCGGAACGATCGTTTCACTCAGCAGATTTACACAACCGTTTTTACCTGACGATTCAAATATATTTGAGCATGATAATGAACGCTCAGTAATATTTGAACTCACAGACGATAGAAATGCACTTGACAGAGTTCTCCTTCATTTTGCACATTTTAAAAATCAGACTGAAAAAATAGATGATAAACATTATCTGGTTACTGTTGAATATCTTCAGGCGGATGAGATCGAAATACTGATAAGGATACTCTCATTCGGACAGATGCTTAAAGTCATTGAGCCTGATGACTTTGTAAAACTAATAAAAGAACGACTTAGAAAACAAAAAAACTGCGGACTTTAATGTTCGCAGTTTTTTTTCCGTGAAAACCTCTGAACATATCTGATATAATAAAACCGTACTTAAGAACACCAAAACCAACCGGCCGGACGATCCGGTCTGGTGTTCTTAAAAAAAAGACGCAAACAGCAGTTATGTTACTAAGGGACCGGGAAATGCCGATCATGAGCGCCCGGTAAGTAAATATGCGTCTTGTTAAAGGCATCTTCTGCAATTAATTTATGAATTAATAAAATGTTACCCATACTCAAAGCTTATTTATGATGCCTTGTCTGATAAGATAAAGCAGGACATTTTGCATGTTAAAAGTCCTGCTTTTATGTTATTTTATCGAACTTTTTTAAATTCATCTTCTGCTAAGTAGCTAATTTCCTGTTATCATTTTGTACAGTATTATTTTCTTCATTCTATTGAAAAAAATGCCTGAAATCTGATATAATTAATACAGAGGCAAAATATATTTTCACTGACAAAATCCAACTTATTCAATACAACAAAAGGAATGGTGATCATATTGAAACCGGTCAGAAAAATTTCCAGCTTTATTCTGTCATCAGCTCTTGCTTTTTCATTTGCTGCGCTGACAACGGGATGTGAAAAGAATCTGGATACACTCGACATTGAGGATTACAATACCATTGATATAGGCGCTCCTCATGACATGATAGTTTATCTTATACCTGCAGGCTGCCAGAGATCCGATATTCAGTGGTCCATCGACAGTGCCTATCAGGGCAAGGGCATTGCAACACTCAGCTCAGACGGATGCATTGTCGGACTTAAGGAAGGTTCTGTAAATGTTACCGCATCTGTCGGCGGAAAAACCGATACCTGCACCATTACGGTAAGAAAAGGCGCTTCAACAGGGAACTCAGCAGACACCAACAAGGTACTTGACATTCTCCTTGAAAACGGTGTACCGCAGCAGAACATTGACAATTTTAAAGAATACTATACGATGAGTTCCTCACAGAAAACAACTGTAGAAAATATCGGGAAAATAGGTGATCTGTTTGAGAAGGTCACCGGAAGTGAATTTGGCGGAACGGTCAGCCAGATAACATCCTTTGTAATGGACGCAGATGAAGTAATAGGCTATATCAACACAATGAGCAACCCGAGCGAAGACCCTTCATCACAGGCTGAAGCCGCTATAAAGCTCATGATCAAGCCTCTCAAATCAAACTCGATGACAAAAGGACTCGGCGAATGCCTTGAAGGCGTAGGTCTTGCAGAGTTAAAGCTTGTAAACATCGAACTGTCAAAATACAAAAAGCTTGACGGTCAGCTTCTCGCCGAAGAAGCAAATTATTCTCTCGCTGATCTTACCGATCCTGAGATATTTGAAGAAATGTACAACAGAGCCGGTGATGCAGCAACAATGAGATATTACCTTTTAACAGTAATGCAAAATGAAGGTCTTATCGACGAAAACTAATTTCAGGAAAAAAATTGATCCGAAAAATCAGAAAATTATCTGATTTTTCGGATCTTTTTACTGTTCGGAAAAAGAATCCTTTTTAGCCATGCACAGCGGGCATTCGAAATCTTCAGAAAGATCTTCAAATCTTGTTCCCGGAGAGATTCCAAGATCGGGATCTCCGAGTGCTTCATCGTATTCCCAGCCGCACAGATCACAAATATAGATCATTATCATTCACCTCCTCTCAAAATTACTGTACAGGCTCAAAATCCTCCGCTCCGTGCTTGCAAAGCGGACAGATAAAGTCTTCAGGCAGTTCGTCACCATCATAAACATATCCGCATATTCTGCAGACAAATCCTTTTTTTCCGTCAGTCTGCTGAGACTGCGGCTTTACTTTTTCCTGATAAAAGGTGTACGTCATTGTCTCTGAATCTGATAAAACCGTCGCCGCTTCTACGGAACATACAAACATACCATGTGTCCCAAGATCAACATACTGTTCTACAATCAGAGAGATACAGGCATTTGCATATTCACGAATAACAGCAAGACCGTTATCCGAACGAAAAACCTCTGCTCCTTCAAATTTGTCTGTATTTCTTCCGCTTCTGAAACCAAATGATTTAAAAACAGAAAATGGTGTATTTTCAGACAGACAATTCACATTCATAAGTCCTGTCTTTTTTATCACCTGATGTGAAAAGCTTCCCTTGTTTATGCATACAGCGATCCTGTCAGGAGAATTTGTAACCTGCATTACAGTGTTTACTATCATACCGTTGTCCTTTTTTCCGTCATTGCATGTAATGACGTACAAACCATAGCCTATCCTGAAAAGTGCTTTCGGATCTTTTTTCACTGTATTTTTATTCTGTAAATTATGATCTCCGGAAAGCTTTCCGGCGAGTGCATCCGGCTGAACTTCACTGTCGTTTACCCCGTTATTTTTAAATTCTTTTGTCCGATCCATAGCTTTAAGCTCCTTTTATTTCAATGTTTAACCGATCAGCAACCGCCATCAGCGGCTTTCCTTTCTGCGATCATGATGTTATTATACGACGATCAAAAAAAATACTCTGTAACCGGGTTACAGAGTAAAAAAATATTTTTTTATTTTATTATTTGACATTATCCGGAAGCACATAAGAATCAAGGACTCTTCCGCCCCAGATATCAGAAAGTGCAATTAACTCCATTTTTTCATTAAGGTAATCATCCAGCAACAATTCGTCAAACATTTGTGTTAAACAATCGTTTGCTTTTACATAGAATATCGCATTTTTATTTATCGAATCAGTATCATGCTTTGTTCCGACAGGAACAGCAGCTATCACTCCGAAATTGTCATCACTGAAGCCTGTTCCTTCGACATCAAATAAAATACTTGAATTCTGTTTTGATTCTTCATTATAGCACCATTCTACGTTGTTGAATTTGAAGGTCATCTTTTCTGTAACAGTAACATTTTCAGACGTTAAAAGCTCTCCGCCGCTGTCATTCTGATAAATTCTGAGTTCATAATTTCCGGGTTCTGTATCCTCCGGAATCTTTAAAAAGATATAATTATCTTCTCTTATAGTATTAAGATACGAATAACAGATATCAACAGCATCAGCTTCTTTTTCCGTTTTTCCTGTACCTGAAGGTATCAGTCCGAGCCATGCATCACTTCCAAGCTTTGTAAAGTCAACATTTTCAAGTTTTGCATAGGTAATTGAACCAGCAGGTATGTTATCAGGATATAAAGCTATTTTTATATTTCCGTCAACTGCTGCTGTCTGTTTACCAAGCAGAAGCTTTATCATCATCGAAAGGTCAACAACGTTGATTTTTCCGTTTCTGTCAAGATCGGCGCCGTATCTGTTTCTTATATACTCAAACTTTGTATCAGAAACAGCAAGAATATATTTTTTTAATTTCACAAGATCTGATGCCGAAACTTTACCGTCAAGATCAATATCACCTATCATATACACACGCAGTACATCTCCGCCAAAAATAAAAGATCCGTTATCTGAAGAATCATCTTTATTTCCGGAGGTATCATCATTATTTCCTGAAGTATCATCAGAAATATCTGTCTTTGGAATTATAAAAAATACAGGAGCTGAAAATATTTTTACACTGTCTGAACCTGTACCGTTATAGGCTCTGAGTTCATAATTTCCCGGGTTTTCCGGACCGGAAAGAACAAATGAACCGTCTTTTATTTCATTTATTTTTATAAAACCGATCGTTGATGCAAAACTGTCTTTTGCAGTGTCAGGCGTATCTGAAGGCACAAGTCCGACCCATGAAGCTGCGGGAATATTGCCCATGATCTCAGAAGATATTTTCACATCAGAACCGACATTAAAAATATTGCTTTCAGTTTTAAAATTTACACTGTAACCGGAAGGAGAACCGACTTTTATCGGAATACATGCAATTTCATCAGCTGTGTCTGAAAAATCCCCGTTATATACTCTGATGTCATAAAAGCCGGCTTCATCCGGTGCTGACAGAACTGCTTTATTATCCTTTATGTCTTTGAGCCAGACGCATCCTATGTTTACTGCATCCCCTTCTCCCTCTGTATGAGAAACATGTGAAGGGACAACCGACATCCACGAATCTCCCGGGATCTCTCCTGTTATTTTAACATTGATCGGGATTTCTTCTTTTGGCTCATACTGCTTCTTTTCAACATCGATGCTGACATTCAGATCAGGTGCATAATTCAGAAAGATAGTCTTATAATCGAGTTCAGAAGCCATTTCATCGTCTTCACCGTTATACACTCTGATGTCATACGGACCTTTAGCGTTAGGAGTTCTGATCACTGCTGTGCCGTTTTCAATATTTTTAAGACGTACCCAGTTTCCGTTGTACTCATCTCCGTCTTTTTCTGTATGAGGAACAAATGACGGAACAAATGTGATCCACGCATCATCCGTAACTTCACCCTTTATATCAAGCTTTATTTCCAGATCTGTTTTCGGTCTGACTATTTCATCTTCAAGCTCTATGCTGACATCAAGTCCGTAAGCATATACCAGAGTAAAAGTCTGACAGGCTATTTCCTTTGCAATATCAGCTTTTTCTCCGTCAAATACACGTATATCATAGTCACCTGCCGCCATAGGTGTCTTAAGCGTTACGTTTCCGTCTTTTATGTCTTTTAGATAAGCAGAGTCTCCGTTGACGGCATCTGACTCCTTCTCGTTATGAGGGACATCCGACTTTATGACAGATACCCACGCATCATTCGGAACATCACCGGAAATATCAAGTCTGAAACTGATATTTGATCCGCTTCTGACTGTTTTCTTATCAAAGTTTATTTTGACAGACAAAGGATCGGTTTCTTTGTCGCCTTCTTCAGAAAAAACGGTATTTTCCCGGAACAGTGAACTGTCATATACATTATAACCGCATATTAACGCAGCAGATAAAATAAAAGCCATACTTCTCTTAAGACATTTTTTCATAACACATTCTCCTTTTTTGCAAATATCGGTAACGTGAGTGGCTGTATGATATATTTATCGTCAGGCGGAAGTTTTATTCAACAATCCGATTTTTTTAGTCTGAAAAATAAGCAAAAGGACAAAGATTCACGGTCTTTGTCCCTTTGTTTTTATTTATTTTTATCAATACTCAAGTCCGTATCCTTTTTTAAACATACACTCGTCTGTTCCGATCTGGTCAGCAGATGCGTACCATGGTGAAGGAAGCTTTCCGCTGAAATTTTCTTTTCCGCAGAGAACATCAGCAACACCCTGTCCTTCTGAACCCGGGAGATAACACATTACAACGCTGTCCCATGAATCAAGGTCTTTTTCATCAAGGATCACATTTCGTCCTGCAACGATACATGTTACCACCGGCTTGCCGAGAGCCTTTGCCTTTTCAATTGTAAATTCATTCAGTTCAAGTGCACAGTCACCGTAAAGTGACGGATCATCTGTATCACCGTTCCACTCTGAATATGCATCCTCACCTACACAGATAAGAACTACATCTGCATTTTCAGCTTCATTTTTATTAGTAATGATATTTAAGCCGTATTCATCAGCTCTTTCTTTGAAACCATCAAGAATGGTCGTAACACCCTCTACATCATCTTCGGGGCTTCCGTTCCATGCAACAGTCCATCCTCCGCACTGTACATGTCCGCTGTCGCATGCAGGACCGGTGATATATACTGAAGTTCCGTTTTTCAAAGGAAGTGTTTCGTTTTCATTTTTCAGAAGAACAAGACTCTTCTCCACAAGCTTTTCAGCAAGCGCACGATATTCATCAGAACCGGTTTCCTTCTGCTTTGTTTCAAGCTTTTCACAGAACGGATCATCAAAAAGTCCCTGATCAAGCTTTACCTGAATTATTCGCTTAACAGCATCGTTTATCCTGTCTTCCGGAATCTTTCCGTCATTTACAGCATCTATTATTATCTGCATTGCTTCGTTTGCATGGTCAACCTCCATAAGCATGTCTATTCCGGCATTTATGGCAGTAATGACCTGCTCTTCGTATGTTGAACCGGATGTGTTTTCAACTGATCCCCAGTCACCTGCGATAAAGCCCTTAAAGCCCATTTCATTCTTGAGCTTCATGATATATTCCTTGTTTTCATGCATCTTCAGTCCGTTAAGTGAACTGTGACTTATCATTATGGTCTGGACACCTGCATCTATCTGTTCTTTGTATACTTCAAGGAGTGCTTCTATCTCTTCATCTGAAAGTCTTGCATCTCCCCTGTCCATAAGCATATCTATTCCTATTTTTTCGCCTGAGCCGTAAGCAACATTTCCGTCACCGAAATAATGCTTTGCACACGCAACTATTCCGCCGTCGAGAAGTCCTTTGGTATATGCAGTTCCAAGAGATTTTATCATTTCGAGATCACTGCCGTAGCTTTCATATGTTCTTCCCCAGCGAGGGTCAACTGACTGTGCAAGACATGGTGCGTAATTCCAGAGCATACGACAAAGCTTAGCTTCATCAGCAGTTGCAAGTCCCACTTCATACATAAGCTCAGGATCATTTGCAGCCCCCATTCCGATATTATGCGGGAAAATAACTGCATTAGCACAGTAGTTCACCCCGTGAACATCATCCTGACCGTATATGAACGGTATTCCGGATTCTGATTTTACTGCCGCCTGCTGTATAGCATCAACAGTCTGCTGCCATTCATCATAATGAAGTGCGTCCTCAAGTGACAGTATACTGCCGTAGTCGTTTGAAACCATCAGATCTTCACCGGACAGATTATAAAGTGCTGACATTACCATCTGTCCTGCTTTCTGTTCAAGCGTCATGGAGGCTGCTATTTCTTCGGCTGACATTGATGCATATTTTTCATATTTGTATCCTGTTTCTTCGGACTGTCCGTCATTTTTAGCAACAGCGCCTTCCTTTGCTTCTGAGCTTACAAGCGTCTGTGACGTTTCATTGCTGTTTTTTACTGTTTTATGGTTTTTCAGATGCAAAACAACCGGAACTGACAATACAAGTACTGCGCAGAACGCTCCAATTGCTATTTTTTTCCATGTGTTAGTACTTTTTTTCCCTGATTTACTTTTATTATTTTTATCCATTATATATTCTCCTTAGATTCAAAATTCCGTTAAGTATTTCAGAGGCCTCTGTAATATCAGACCGCGTGCGGCACAAAATATTACACATTTTTTTAAAGAAATCATAAAAAATGTTCAAAGGTATCTGATGGTTCCACCTCGATATTTTACAATACATGCGAATTGTCAACATTCAAAGCTCTGCTTTTAACAAGCAGAGGCGATTCGCAGAATCGGTTCCCGCTCAGTCGGAGATTGTACTCCGACTGTTTGGTCAGATAGAACCCGCCGCCTGCAGAGGAGGGGAATATCCTCTGTGTTGTTATAGTTTTATCATTGGTTTTAAAACTTTTTAAAAGTTTGAGTATTCCCATTGATTTCATAAAACTTTCGATCAGAATACATCCTGCATCTGACGTAAGTCTGCCACCTTTAAAATTAAATTTTACAGAACTATTGAAATTACATTTGAAATCGTTTATAATAGAATCCATGAGAGCTTCTCCTTTGTTTTTTTGTTGTTTAGCGATTTCAATTATAACAAATTTGAAGTTCTTTTTCTATACTCTGACTTCACTTTTTAAGTGAAAATAGAAAACTTTTTAAATTACGCAATTATGTGGCTACGAATATCTTTTGTGAGTCATGGTGAATAATTCAGGTATATTTTTTTGTCAAATTACAAATCTGTAATTTTTCATGAATCTGAATTTTCATATGCTACAATATAATCGTCAGATATACTGTATGTATTATCCTGATAAATTATCTGAAAGGAAATATCTATTATGGAAAAAAAACTAATAAAAATAACAGCAGCCGGCATATTTGCCTTAATTGCTGTCGGAAGCAGTACACTCCCGGAAATCAATGAAATGCCTCTGCTCTCAGTACCTCCTCTTACAGCATACGCCGGTGATAATTGTTGTTCATACGACTATGACAGCAGGGTTCTGACATTAAGCGGAAAGCTTGTGCAGAGTCAAATTTCTTTTTACCACGACCAGATTAAAGTTGTCGAAACTATCATTATTACTCCCGGCACAGTATTTCCTGAAGACTGCGATAGGTTATTTAAAGGTTTCACTAATTTGGAAAATTTCATCGGTCTTGAAAATGCTGATACAAGCAACGTAAAAAAAATGAGTTCCATGTTTGCTGGGAATTCAAAACTTAAAACTCTCGACCTAACCACTTTTGACACTTCAAAGGTTACAACTATGGAAAGTATGTTCAGTGAGTGCAGTGAATTACAAACTATTTATGTCGGTACGAAATGGAATACTGATAAAGTTATATATAGTAATGACATGTTTTATGGGGATATAAATCTAAAAGGCGGATGCGGAACACCCTATATGGAACTACGTAATAATTATGATAAATTGCAATTAGCCAAACGTATTGACGTTCCCTATGCTCAGGGACTTCTGACTGATTCACACTATATTGCCGAGCCTGCAAGCGATACTGCTTATATTTATGGTACCATGAATAAAAATGCTGCCAGCCTGTTAAGTAATTTTAAAAATATTATTGCGTCAAATGATACCGTTTTGTCCGGCGACTGTTCAGAAATGTTCAGCGATATGAACGCAGAAACAATTGATCTGTCAAAAGCAAAAAAAACATCAAATGCAACAAATATGAATTCAATGTTTAAAAACTGCAAAAATCTGAAATCTCTGGATATCAGCAGTTTCAATACCGATTACGTAACCGACATGGGTTCCATGTTCGAAAACTGCAGTCAGTTAAACACTATAGATATCTCAGGTTTTGATACCAGGAAAGTAACCAATATGAGTTCAATGTTCAAAAACTGCAGCAGTCTGAACACAATTTTTGTCGGTGATTTCTTTAAGACATCATCAGTATCATTATCTGCATCTGCTGATATGTTTAGCGGATGCAGCAGTCTTATAGGCGGAAACGGAACAAAATTTGATCCGATATATACAGACAAATCACATGCCTGTATTGCATACAACAATGACAATGGCTATTTGTCAGACAAAACCTGCTATATGAACTCAGATGACGGAACATTATATCTGAGCGGAACACCGTCAGCGCAAACAGTTCGTAAATTTTCAAAATTTGACAGAGTAAAAAGTGTCTATGCTAAAGAGGGAACTGTGCTTACGACCGGCGATTCTTTATTCAAAGAGTTTTCTGCTGAACGAATCGATCTTTCCAATGCCAATACGAAAAATGTAGTAACTACGGCACATATGTTTGCTGACTGTAAAAATCTTACTTCTGTAAATATAAGCACATTTGATACTGAAAACCTTTCTTACATATTATATATGTTTTCAGGATGCAGCAATCTTTCCGAACTTGATCTCAGCAATTTTTATATTTCCGATGTCGCTAATCTTGACTCTGTTTTTGAGGGTTGCAGCAGTCTGACGTCACTTGATCTCAGCGGATTCAATACCAGTAATTCTACAAGTCTTCAGCGTATGTTCAGAGGATGCTCAAGCCTTTCAAGCCTTGTTCTGGGCGATGATTTTGTAACAACAAACGTTGAAAATATGTGGGGTGTTTTCGAAAATTGTTCTTCACTTCAGTCAATTCCTCTGAAAGATCACTTTATTACGTCAAAATGTAATACAATGAATTCTATGTTCTATGGATGTTCAAGCCTTACTGAACTGGATCTTAGTAAATTTAATACTGAAAACGTCACCAACATGGTCAGTATGTTCGAAGGCTGCTCCGGTCTTTCTGAGCTGGATCTCAGAAATTTC
The DNA here is from genome assembly GCA_045643005.1 of Oscillospiraceae bacterium. Lineage (GTDB taxonomy): Bacteria > Bacillota > Clostridia > Oscillospirales > Ruminococcaceae > HUN007. Next base: position 46,288 of record JAZUJY010000279.1, read on the forward strand.
AGTATGGAAAAAGAAACCTTTCCGTTGAATATTTTCAAATCATGTTCAGGTCTTAAAACGATCACTGTATCTCAAAGCTGGAACATATCAAGCTTATGCGAATTATTTGAGGGCTGTACTTCTCTTGTCGGCGGCAACGGCACAACATATAACAGCAATAATGTATCCGGTTATTACGCATTCGCAGATACACCGACAAAACCTGGTTATTTCACCACAGATAAACCATTTTATGAAAAAGATAAAGACAAAGAAAGCGGCATTCTGTATCTGGCAGGTAATTTTACCAAAGAAGAGGTTCGCGATATTTTTTACTATTCACCGGCAATTCACTCTGTTTATGCTCTCGAAGGAGCTGTTTTCCCGCCAGATTGTGCAGATATGTTCTTAAACTTCACTGCTTCAACAATTGACCTTTCCAATGCTGATATGTCAAAAACAAACGATTCAACAGAAATGTTCAAGTATGCATCAGTGGATACCTTAACGCTTCCGCATTCCCTTGATGCGCTCGGAAAAGATGCCACTTATGGCTGTTCAAATCTCAAATATGTTAATTATACAGGATCAAAAGCCCAGTGGATGCAGACCGTGATCGCAGAGGGAAATGAGTCGTTAAACGATGCAGAAAAAAAATATAACTACAACAAAGTTAAAGCTGCAGCCCTTGCTCTTGACGGAACATTAAAGGTACATATACGTTTCAACGGCAGTATTGCAAATTCGGATAACTGGACTATCAACGGAAAAAAATTCTCCTTGAACAGTGAAAACATAGCTGTTTACGAAGTTGCAGCCAAAGATTTTAACGGTGACATCAATATCTGCCAGAACGGCGACTCAGTTGCATCTTTCAGTATTGGAAAAATGATCAATGTATATAAATCAAGCTCTAACAAAAACATTGCAGTCCTTGCAGACCGTCTCGAAAAATACTGTTCTGCTGCAAATGCATACTTTAACGGCGGCACTGTTGCGGATTATTCCGGTCTGTGGGATGAAGTAAAAAATGAAATAAACCAAAAAATTGCTGACGCTGAAGCTGCAGCTGAAGCTGATCCCGATAGAGCTTATATACTTACAGATCAAAATTCTTATATGAAGGCAAAGGAAAAAGAGGATTGCTACTACGGCTCTACACTTCTTCTGAAATCCGGTACGGTTCTCCGTCATTATTATACTAAACAGATCAGCAATTCAATTCAGAAAGATGATTTATATTATATTGACCAGGTTTATCCGGCAACTCTTTATGCAAAGAGAAAGGATCAGTTTCCTACCTACTCTGTAAACGACTATATCTATACTGTCCTTTCAAAAGATGATGCAGACACAAATCTCAAAAACCTCTGTACTGCACTCTACTATTACGGAAGCGCAGCAGAATCCTACTATTACACAAAGTAAGCAACAGCATATCCGGGTTCTTAAAAATTTTAATAAAACAAAATATGACATTTGATAATAAAAATGTCATCACAGCATAAAACAATGAAAAGGATATCCATCGCCTCTGCAAGTTCAAAACAGGCTTTGAATATCAAAATACTGAAAATGCCCTCTCAGAATAATGAGAGGGCATTTTTATGTTTTTAAACAAGAATGTTCATCATATTTTCGCTCAGAAATTAAAAAAAATCTGAAAAAATAAAAAACATTTTAATATTTTAATCCGTATCCTTTTTCAAATCTGCAGTTACCCGTTCCAATCTGATCCACACTGTTATACCATGGAGAAGGGAGCGTTCCTTTGAAGTTTTCCTTTCCGCACAGAACATCTGCAACACCCTGCCCTTCCGAACCCGGAAGATAGCACATTACAACGCTGTCCCAGCTGTTAAGGTCTTCTTCATTCAGAAATACATTTCTTCCTGCAACTATACATGTAATAACAGGCTTGCCGAGCGCTTTAGCATTTTCTATCGTTTCTGAATTTTCCTTAAGTGCAGAGGAGCCGTACAGAGACGGATCGTTTGTATTACTGCCGTTGTATTCTCCTACTACGAGAAGAACGGCATCAGCATTTTCGGCTTCATCTTCATCAGTAATTATATTTATGCCGAATTCTTTTGCTCTGTCTTCAAAGCCCTTCAGGATAGTTGTAACTCCTGCAAAATCATTTTCATTGCTGCCTGCTGAAGCACTGCCTGACATACCGCACTGAACTGCAGCATTATCACATGCCGGTCCTGTTATATATAACGAAGTACCGCTTCTGACCGGAAGTGTGCTGTTATCATTTTTCAAAAGAACAAGACTTTCTTCTACAAGCTTTTCAGCTGTTTCACGGTATTCGGAAGAACCCGGTTTGGACTGGTTCGCTTTTCTGCCATCCTGATAAGGATCTTCAAACAGACCTTTGTCCATTTTTAACTGTATTATTCTTCTCACTGCATCATCCACTCTTTGATCAGTAATTTTTCCGTTACTTACTGCATCAACTATGATCTTGGCTGCCTCATCGTATTTTTCAGTGAGCATCATTATGTCAATTCCGGAATTAACGGCATTTATTATCTGTTCTCTGTAGGTTGCACCTTTAATATATCTGGCAGCATTCCAGTCACTTACCACAACGCCGGCAAATCCCATTTCATTCTTAATCTTACTGATAAGTTCCGCACATTCAGTAATTTTTCCTTTGCTTAAAGAATCACGGCTGACCATAACTGAATGAACACCTGCATCGACCTGAGCCTGAAAAATATTCAGGAGCTCCGGATCAATACTTTCAGGAATTTCAATACTGCTCTGAACATCTGCGCTAATTGTTTTCTCAGTGTTATCAGTTACATTTTCGAAGTAATGCTTGGCACAAGCTGCAGCACCGCCGTCTGTCAGTCCTTTAGTATAGGAGATGCTCAGGCTTTTTACCAGCTCCGGATCAGAACCGTAGCATTCATATGTATTTCCCCATCGCGGATCATCAGAATATGAAACGCAAGGAGAATAATTCCAGAGAATATGACACATCGAACTTTCGTCGGCTGCTGCAAGTCCGGCTTTATATACAAGCTGCGGATCATTTGCAGCACCAAGTCCGATGTTATGCGGAAAGATCACTGACTCATGGCAGTAATTCACATCATTTGCCGGATCAAGTCCGAACAGAAACGGGATCCCTGATGATGATTCAACTGCAGATCTCTGAAATTCATCAAGTGCTGTTCTGTACAAATAATAGTTTATATTGTTGTACTCAGCTGCAACTCCGCCGTAATCATTTATAAGCATCGCATACGAATCAATTTCATTCAGCCCCGGCTCTATCATCTGATAGGCCTTTTGTTCAAGAGTCATCGATGCTGTGATCTCTTCAGCTGTCATCGTCAGATAATTTGCTACACTCTCATTTTTCGGATGTGATGTGTCGTCATCACTAAAAGAAGTTCTGGGATCTGCAGGAGAATCTGACAATATTGAATTGTCGCCCTTGGTTTCCTTTACTATGCCGTCTGAACCGTTTTTCAGAATAAACGGCAGTGAAACTGCAAACGCCGCACATGCAGCGATCAGTGCGATTTTTTTCCATTGGATTTTTGCTTTTATTACCGGAGCATCAAGCGCTTTTTCTATATATTTGTCCGGAATATTTTCAAGATCATAAAGAAGTTTTACGTTTTTTTTCATATATTTCTTTCTCCTCAATAAAGGCCCTTTTTTTCAAGAAATTCTTTAAGAGCTTTTCTTTGTCTGTACAGAGTTACTCTTACGTAGTTTATGCTCATGTATCTTATTTCAGCGATCTCGCTCTCCGTCATGAAATACCAGTATCTAAGCACAAAAACTGCACTTTTGTCTTCATCCATTGAATCAAGAAATTCTTTTATTGCTTCTGATATCTCTGTACTGTCTGAAAAAGCTTCAACATCAGCAGTCATATCCACGCATTCTTCAAGCTCGTCAAGTACCTCACTCACAACATTTGAATGTCTCTTTTGCCGATTTTTTTTTTCATACATGTGAAGCGCTTTGTTGCGTGCAATTTTTCCTACAAAAGCCTTCAGAAATTTCGGAATGTTTGGAGGGATGGCAGACCAGAGGCTCAGATATGTATCGTTTACGCATTCTTCTGATTCTCCGTGGTCGCGCAAAATACTGTATGTGATCATTTTACAAAATGATCCGTATTTTTTTGAGGTTTCTTCAATTGCCTTTTCAGAACGCTCAACATACAGCTTTACGATATCATCATCCTGCATACTTTCACTGGTATAATTAAATCATCCCCCAGCAAGTAATTTAATTACACTTTTCCTTTCTGTGTATTTGAATGTGTGGTATAATTATTGTGCTTTTACCATAGTGGAGGATAGGGCAACGCTGGGGAGCGACCTGAGCGCCACTAT
>JAZUJY010000280.1:0-137288 GCA_045643005.1 Oscillospiraceae bacterium
CGATTCTACGAATCGCCTCTGCTTGTTAAAAGCAGAGCTTTTAATTATCTTACACTATATATATCGTTAATGAATAATTGTTCTTAAACAAGTATAATAAACAAAAATGTTAAAAAAAGCTGTATGTTTTGACGTAAAAACATACAGCTTAATGAAATATTTTAATTATTTGTTATGTGGTGGATTGGCTTTTATTTTAACTATGGTACGAATGAGCTGCTTATTGATCTCAGTCATATCCTTATCCTTGATGAGTTCGCTTATTTCAGATTGTTTTTTGAATACATATTCAGCTTTGACGTTGTTGAGTGTATCAAGGATTACAGCCTGTTTGCACAGATCACATGTACAGCAGTTGAACTTTTTCATCATTGCTTCTATGCTGGAGTAAACTATCTGTTTGGTAACGTTTATAAACTTTGGAGTTTCCTTTATCTTTGCACGTTCATATGAAGTGTAGACCTCATTTGGTTCTTTTTTTACAGGTTCGGCTGTCTTAACAGCAGTGTGAACCTGAGTTTGAGATATTTCAGATGCTGCTCTCTGCTCAGCCAGTTGCTGAATGAAAGCCTGAAGATATCTGTTGCTGCCTGAATCCGGATCGTATTGTGTTACAGGTGCTTCAGAAGAAAAAACATTATCCTTTTCAGGTCTGTTTTGATACTGTTCATTTATCATATCGTTCTGATTGATACGACTGATCATTTCAGGCTGTTTCTGATATGTCTGAACAGGTTCGGATTGTTTTGAAAAACTTTGCTGGGAATAGCTGCCCGGCTGATTGTCTGTATAGACCTGAGTCGGATCGGAAGTGATCTTGTTTTGTGCAAATATTGTATTCTGTGAATATAAACTATTTTTTTCAGTCCGCTTTATTTCAGAACCTGTCAATTCATTTGGAAAACCTGCAAAGTTTTCTGAAGAACGCGGTGTATGGACTGCTGCATCTCTGTTGATAAATGCAGTACCCTGTTTAATGATCTCATCACTAAGACCGACTTCAGTTTTTTCGTGTTTAACAGCTGCTCTGTCATATGATGGCGAAGCGTTATCACGATAGTATCCGTTTTGTATGGAAGTCGGATATGATGGCATGATCTTGTTAAACATTAATTCTTTATTTATATTTCGTTTAACTCGTTTATTGGTCATAAAAATACCTCCGAAAAAATGTTAAAATATGCCTCTTCCGGCAAGTTCATCAGCTAACCGCTGAAAGTCCTTGATTCCGGGAGCCCGTTTCCGGTATTCAGTCAAATCACACTGAAGTGACTGTGCTTCCGAGATCGGCAGACAATTTCGGATAACGGTTTTAAAAACAGGAAAGCCGAGTTTTTGAGCAAGCAGCTGTGCTGTTCCGTAAACCTCACGATGAAGTTTGCACCGTTTATTGAATCTGTTGATGAGAACACCGGCAATTTCAAGATTCGGATTGCATGATTTTCTTACATGTTCAATAGTGTCATGAACTCTTGTGATGCCCTGAAGACTGAAAATATCAGGATACATCGGAAGAATGACATATTTGCTGGCTGCAAGAGCATTTATTGTAAGAATTCCAAGACTTGGAGGCGAATCAATAAGAATATAGTCATACAGACTTTTAACATCTTCCAAAGCATCTCGCAAAAGAAATTCACGGTTTTCTCCGGTAAATTCCAGTTCGAGAGATGTCATAAGAATATCTGATGGTATAATATCGGCAACACTGCACCTCTGAATACATTCAAGAGCGGCAGCTTCTTTTTTCATTGCATTATATATAGTATTGACATCTTCAGTTTCAGCACCGACACTAAAAGAAAGATTTCCCTGCGGATCCATGTCGATAACAAGGACACGCCTTCCTGATCTATGTAATGCGGCGGCAAGTGCATTAACTGTGGTTGTTTTTCCTACACCGCCTTTTTGTGTGATAATTGAAATTATTCTTGCCATTTTTTATTACCTCATCAAATATTAATAATTATTCATATTATAGCAAATAATAACAGCTATTTCAATATTTAAATTGCATATAATATTTTATTTTTTTCAAACATATTAATAAATTTTTTTATTGATAAAAGTATTTAATAAAAAAATGAACTGACGATATATAAAACAGAGGGATTATTTACTGATGATTTATATTTGGGAATGCTGAAAGAAAGGAGTTGTTTTTATGAATATTAATTTTAATGCTTGCAGCGGTTATCTGAAGGCCCAGGAAATAAACTCACAGCCTGTGAAGGAAAATGAGTTTTGTAAACCTGCCGGAAAGCTTAGCAATAAGCACGATAAGGTTTCTATAAGCCCGGAAGCTGCATCATTTGCTGAGATCAGCCGCAGTACTAAAACAATTGCTTCAGAAGTTAGCGGTTCAGCCTCACAGGAAAAAATAGATTCATTAAAAGCACGAATTGCTGCCGGAACATATAATGTTTCTGCAGAAGATGTAGCAGATGCTATACTTGATCGTATAGCTTTTTGAGGGTAAACTTAAAGAATATACAGGAATGGTTTTAAATAGTCGTTCTGCTCTGAACTGTTCCTGTTATACCTTAATTAAATATTCTGTGACTGAGATGGGGTGAGGTTATGGACGGATACGATGAATTTTATGACTTTATGGAACAATACACTGATTTTTATTATTCAGTATCAGACAATGAAAAAGACAAAACAGATGCACTCGCGTCCTATAACCTTGAAAAAATAAATACAATATTATCAGAATATCAGGTATTTATCATGAGAGTGGAACAATTTGAACAAAAGAGAATAGAGCTTCAAAAGAAATTAGGATTAGAGGGAAAAACATTCAGGGCAATTGTCGAATCGGAAAATGGTGAATGCCGTGAAGAACTTGAGGATTTATTCTACAGTTTCAGGGATGCGGTTATGAAAACGAGGGAGTTTAACCGAAGATCTCTTGAAATAGTGAGGGAAAACATGAGAGCACTGGGAATGCTTGATTATGATGGGATATCTGATCCGGCTTGTTATAACAAAGAGGGAACTTTGCCGGAAATGAAACTTTCCGGAAAGAATTTGTTTAACAGGGAAGTCTGAGATCGGAGGGATTTATATTATGAGACCGACATTTATGGGGTTTGAGTCTTCAAGATCAGCACTTTATACAAGTCAGAAGGCTCTTGATATTGTAGGACACAATTTGGCAAATATAGCATCTGAAGGATATACAAGACAGAGAGCGGATCAGGTGGCTATAGATGTTTATGCCTACAAAAACAGACTTAGTGTAAATTCGCTCAACTATACAGGAATGGGAGCAACTGTAGAGGGAGTATCTCAGGTTAGAGACGAAAGAGCGGATATTTCATTCAGAAATTCATATTCTGAAACATCATACTACGGTAAAAGCAATGATATGTTCGGGGAGATAGAAAATATACTTTCTGAGCTTGACGAGGGCGTTGACGGAAACGGATACGGTCTTGGCTGGGGAATAGAGCAGATGTATAAATCTCTTGAAGATATCGTAACCAATGTTAATATTGCAGGAGATGCAGCAGTTTTCCAGGAGTCAGTAAACAACATGACAGGTCTTCTGAACCGTGTTTCAAATCAGCTGACCGAATCATGTAATGCATATAAAAAAGAACTGGCTATTGAGGTAAACGATGCAAACACCATATTGGAAGACATTGCAGAATTAAACAAGAATATAAAAGAAATTATTATTACAAACGGATATACAGAACAATACGGACCTAATGAACTGATTGATAAAAGAAATGTCCTTCTCGACGAGCTTTCCGCGTTTGGTAAAGTTAAAGCCGAGAATAACAAGGACGGTACCATAAATGTATTTTTTAATGATCACGAATGTGTCTCAGGGGTCAAAGCAGACAAATTTATGTATCAGGAAAATACAGACGGTTCCGTTTCAGTAAAATGGAAGACCAATTCTGAGAATGCGGTATTACAGGACGGGATATTAAAAGCATCAGCAGAGATTATTAACGGCCGAGGAAACAATATTTCGAGTTCTGATGAAAGTACAGTAAGAGGATACAGGTATTATCAGGATTGCCTTGATACGTTTGCGATCAAGCTTGCCGATGTGCTTAACAATACACTTCCTGCTTCATTTGATGCTGAAGGAAACGTTACATCGTATAAAAAGCTTGTCGGACAGTGTGCGGTTGAAAACGGAGAAAGAAAGGTATATCCTGAAAGAAAAGTCAGTGCTTCAAATATTACACTTTCGGATGATTTTAATGAAGATCCTTCATATATTTATTATGACAGGAACAGTTGCGACAGCACATATTTCCTTGAACTTATAGGAAAGCTGTCGACCAACAAGCAAACATTTATTAATGGAGTAGAGACGTACAAAGGTACATTCACGGATTATATTACAGAGTATACCGGAAAAATTGGCGGGGATAAATTTTATGCCAATTATAAATATGAAGCTACGGAGAAAATTTCCGATGAGCTTCAGAATTTCAGGGAAAATGTTATGGGGGTCAGTGAAACTGATGAAACAGTCAGCATGCTGACATATAACAGAGCATTTCAGGCTGCGGCAAAAATCATGACAACGTTTGATGAGATGCTTGATGTTATAGTTAATCAGGTAGGAGCATTGGGTTAAAGATTATTATAGATTATAGATAAAGACAGGATAAGTTTGGGGTGGTATCAATGTCAACGAGAATAACTCAGAGTGTTACAAACAGAACATATCTTTCAAATCTTTCTAAGGCTACGAATAATAAAAACAGACAGATGGAAAAGATCCAGACGGGCAGAGATTTTGAAAGAGTTTCAGATCATGTGTCTGCAGGTCTGAATGCGATAAGTATCAGATCAAAGCTGTATAAAAACGAACAGATGACCGAAAATATCAATACTGCGTATGAACAGCTTACTGTTGCAGAAGATAATCTGAAAGCAATTAATGACATTCTTATCACTGTTCAGGGTGAAGTTATGAAAGCGTTGAATGGTACAAACCCGGAAGGCAGCGATGTAATTTTTGATTCAATATTTGAAAATTCAAAAGAATCGATCGCCGATCTTGCAAACAGCAAGTATAATGACAAATACATTCTCGGTGGGGCAAATATTGAAAAACAGCCGTTTTCATTTGATGACGATGGAATGTTGCTTTATCAGGGAGTCCGTACTGACTCAGTGGTCAGTGACAGTGGAAAGTATAAATATGACGTCGGCGGAACACTTACCAAAGTTCCGTACAGTGAAGATTCATTCATTGATATCGGACTTGACATAAAAGTCACTAACGGTCAGATAGATCCGCAGACTGCATATAAAGTATCAGTTTCCGGGCTCAGTACTCTTGGTTATGGAAAAACAGAACTGAAATATACAGATTCTGAAGGCAATGAGCTGACGTATCCGGATGTTTCAAACAATATCGTTGATATTTTGACTGAAATGCAGAAAGCATATAAAGCAGGTGATCTGGATAAGCTCGACGCGCTTCGCGGGCATATGAATAAAAGAATGGATCAGATGATGTCAGAAGTATCAATAATCGGTACAAGATGTCAGTTTCTTGATGCCACTACACAGAGACTTGAAAATGATAATATTTCACTTCACAAAATGCAGCAGGATACTGAAGGTATCGATGATGCAACTGAGATCATGTATTATCAGCAGTATGACTACGCGATGAATCTGACTCTTCAGTTTGGAAGCAGTGTTATTCCGAAATCGCTTATGGATTATATAGTATAAAAACCGGATTTCAGCAATGCTGGGGGGTGTTTTTATGCAGCTGTTGAAAATTACAACTACACCGATCAAAATCAAAGTTGTTTCAGAGAAGGCTTCTTTTGAAGAAGAAAAAGCTCCTTCCGTTCCGGATCTTGACAGTCTTAAAACTGTTCAGAGAACAACGGCCGGGGAAAAGCCTTTGAATGAACAAAATAAAAACACTTTGGATGCACAATATTCAGATTATCAGACTAAAAAAGCAAATTATAGTAACTACAGAAAAGACAAACCAATTTCAAAATCAGAAAGCGGTTCAGATTCAGGGGTATATGATATCAAATTCCGCTATGGGCAGAAAAATGTGGTTCCGGGTAATGAACATATCAGAGTTTCAGGAAACGGTGTCGGCAGAGTAAATAATGCTTCAATAGAATCAAATGTTCAGAAGCTTAAAAAGGCCGTTCCGGATGATTCATGGGAACCTGATAATAAACAGACTAAAAAATTTGTTCCCGGGAAAATAACATTTGAAATTGAAGAAATGGCAGATATCGATATCGAATATGTTGGGGGATTCAATTATTTCCCAAAAAGTTCGGATCCTGAATATGAGGAGCCGGAAGAACAAAAAGAGACGTAAACTGATACTTGGGGGTGTTGTATTGTTGCACACCCCTTTTGATATTTTATTATTCCGGATGGAATGTCCGGTCAAAATGATGGGGAAAATCGGGAGGCTATTATGAAATATGATACAAAATATTTTGGAAAAGTTGAAGCTGAAGAAAAAGATTTGATTACATTTGATCAGCCTATGTTTGGATTTGAAAGCAATACTAAATATCTGTTTATGATGGACGAATCACTTGATGGTTCATTTATCTGGCTCCAGTCGGCGGAAGATCCTGAGCTTTGCTTTGTTCTTGCAAATCCCGGTCTTCTCGGAACAAAATATGATCCTAAATTCAGTGAAAATATATCAGACATCATAGGAAAAGGTACGTATGAAATGTGGCTTGTCATGGTCGTTTCAAATGACTTTTCACAGTCAACGGTAAATATGAAAAGTCCGGTTATAGTAAACCTTGATGAAAGAAGAGCCGCACAGATGATTTCAGATGATAACTTCAGCATGAAATATAAGCTTTTTGAAAACATAAAGGAGGATGGTAAATAATGCTTATATTATCAAGAAAAGTGGGGGAGACACTTTGCATCAATGATGATATTGAGATCAAGATTGTTGAAGTTAGCGGGGATAAAGTCAAGCTTGGGGTTGAAGCACCGAAAAATGTCAAAGTTCTGAGAAGTGAACTTCGCCAGACGATAGAAAGCAATAAAAAAGCATCAGATGCTGTATCACCTGACGCTTTAAAAGATATGCTTGGAAAGTTCGGAAAATCAGTATAGTTCACTTTCGTCGATAAGTTCGATGTTTCCCAGAAGTGCTAAATTTGATTTTTTTATATATTCGCAAAGCTCAGCTTCAGTATGATTGCTGAGCTTTCCTATTTTGTACTTGTATTTTGTGTGGTTTCCGAACATAAGTCCTTTTTGTACAGTGTTCAGACTGAGCTCTGTAGGTTTAGAAAAAACAGGTTCAAAAATGCGTATTTTGATTTTTTCGGAATATGCTTCCGGGATCTCCTGACATTCAAGTGCCACTCCGCGGACAGATATAGCATTTATTGTACAGAGCTGCCATTCGTATGAGACTTTTCCAAAAAGTTTTTTTCTTAAAACAGGAAGAAGGATCTGACCTTCAAAAGGAATATTTGACGCAATGGATTTTTCAGCGCCTTTAAGAAAAACACATTTTAATGATACGACTCTGAGCAGCTTTTGTGATGAAAGATATACTTTCCCGAAAAAGACATGTGTTGTTTTTGAATTTTCAGTGCAGACAACTTTGACATCAGTGTCCATCTGCATTATCGGAACAAATGATGCAGTAAAGTCAACAGACTGATTTTCAGCAGAATATGATGCACAGCCTATCTCAAGTATTTCGTCATCAGTTGTTTTTAAAATTGCTTTACATTTTACCGGAAACATTTTTTATCCCCCCAAATAATCATAAATATATTATAACATATTTTTTTAAAAAGTAAAATATTAAAATAAAAAAATGGAGATGAATTTTTATGGAATTTAGTGAAATAGTTCAGAATACATCGAAAAATCTGAAACAGCTTGAAGAAAATCTGCTTGGTATGGAAGAACTTTACGGTCAGATGCTTGTCTGTTCTTCTGATGAAATAGAAGAAATAGACGAAAAGATTTTTTCATTGAGAAAAAAAGCGGATGAATGTTTAAATAAAATAGAAGATGACTGTGCTTCTGACGAAACAGGTGCAGTTAGAAAAGCAGCAGATCCAAAAGCTGTTCACCGTGATATTGATGAAAGAACAGAAGAGATATTTTTGGCAAGACAGTCAGTAAATGCAGTCAGTGTAAGATTAATGGAACTTATTCCCGCAGTGAGGGAAAGGATGGAAATAAAAAAAGAAGAAACGCTTTATTTGATCAAAGAAAATAATCAGAGCCAGAGTGCAAATGCAGCAAAATATTTTTCAAAAGAAGAAAGGGATTCCGTTTATCTGACAAGAAAAGGAAAAAAGATATAACAACACAGAGCTTTGAAATCAATGAAAACACGCTGGTTTTGAGTGTTCTAAAAACTATATTTTAAGCAAAAAAAACTGTAAAACTATTGAATTTTTGAGGAAAATGACGATTAATATTATAGAAGCCTTTTTATACTTTTACTAAATTCAGGGGTGATCATCAATGAATGTAAATTCAACTTCTTCAAGTGATAATTCATATACCAATGAAGCCTACAGCAACAAGGGCGTTTCAGGTCTTGCATCAGGAATGGATACCGAGGGGCTTGTTAAGGCAATGCTTGCACCGACACAAAGCAAAATTGACAAGCAGGAAAATCTGATCAAAGTAACGGAAATGAGACAGGAAGAATACAGAAGTGTTATTACTCAGATCAATGATTTCAGTGATAAATATCTGTCGGCAGCCGGGGAAAAGTCGCTGGCTCTTTCTTCAAATTTCAAGGCATTCAATACAACATCGTCATCATCTGCAGTTAAAGTATCTTCAACATCTGAGGCTGTTCCGGGCAACTTTGAAATAGAAGTAAAACAGCTTGCAACGGCGGCAAAATGTACATCTTCCGGAACACTCAGCGGACTTAAGGATATTACCTTTACTTTCCCGCCTGCAGCTGACGGAGCAGATGACAGTTTCCCGAAAGAACTGACGATAAATCACAACGGTGTGAATGGAAAAATAACGATAGAAGCAGATGAAACAAGAGATTCAATAAATGAAAAGCTCTATGATGCATTCGGAGCAGGAATAAGTATCGGAGAAGACGGAAAGGTCAATGCTGGGACAGGATTTACTGTTTCATTCTCAGGAGATGCTCTGAAGTCACTGACAGGATCGGATGACAGCAAGGTTTCAAATCGTTTTACAATGTCAGATAAACTTTCAGATATTTTCGGGGATGGAACAGACAGTGATACGGTCAGCTTTACTCTCAACGGAAAAGAGTTTACATTCGGTGCGGATGATACTCTTTCAACCATGATAAATACTGTAAACAAAAGCTCCGCAGGCGTTTCAATGGTTTACAATTCGTTAAATGACAAAATCACACTTCAGGCTCAGAATGTCGGTGAAAATTCCGTTATTGAATTCCATACTGATAACGCCAAGCTGAAAGCACTGTTTGGCGGAACAGATATCTCCGAAAAAGGAACAGACGCAATAGTAAATATAGACGGAGAAGATATCCAGTACGGTGATAATAATCTGAAATACAACGGTGTGGATCTGACGCTGAAAAGTGTTACGAACGGTTCTGTTACAATAGAAACATCACAGGATACGGAAAAAGCTCTTGACACAATAGTCAGCTTCGTAGAAGACTATAATAAGCTCATAGAATCTCTGAACAAAAAGACTCATGAAAAGGAAGAGTACAAAAAATACGCACCTTTGACAAAAGCTCAGGAAAAAGAGATGACCGATGATGAGATCGAAAAATGGAATAAAAAATCCAAAACAGGTCTTCTCGGAAATGACAGTGACATAGAAGATTATCTTCTTGATATGAGAAAAGTATTGTTCAGTACTGAAGCGGGAGGAAAATTCCTTTCAGATATCGGAATCGAAGCAAGTTCAGACTGGAAAGATTACGGAAAGCTTATAATAGACAAAGATAAACTGACAGAAGCTGTGAGCAAAGATATAGATACAGTTAAAGAACTGTTTGCCGGAAGCGGAAAAGTTGTAGACAAGCTCAAGGAAGCATGCCAAAAAACTGCAAATACTTCTTCAGCATCACCCGGTAAACTTGTTACCATTGCAGGTATTGCAGGAAAACCGAGTGAAAAGACAAGTACTATGTATAAAAATATACAGAATTATCAGAACCAGATCGAAACGTTAAAGGCACAGTATGACAGACAGAAAACAAGATACTGGAAACAGTTCAACGCTATGGAAGAAGCTCTTTCAAAAATGAATTCCACAGCAAACTGGCTTGGCGGAATGATGATGTGATGATGAAAAACACTTTATATTATATATTAATCGAAAGGAGAAGATAAGATGGCATCTTCAAATCCTTATCAGAATTATAAAGAACAGTCAATAATGACAATGACTTCAGGGGAACTTTTACTCGTTCTGTATGACGAATGCATAAAATCGTTAAACTTTGCAGTTTACTATATTGACGAGGAAAATAAACCTGAGGAATGCGAAAAGCTGATAAAGAAGACTCAGAGAATAATTCATTACCTTGATGGAATTCTCGATTACAAATATGAGATCTCAACAAATCTTCATATGCTGTATGATTACTTTATCAGGACTCTCGTAAAAGCAAATGTAAGAAAGAAAAGTGAAGTACTCAAGCCTTTGATCCCGATGATCGAAGAACTAAGGAATGCATTTGCACAGGCTGATAAAAATATTCGAATTAAATAATACTTGATTTTTATAGCTTTCATATCATATTTTATTATGGTATGAAAGCTGTATTTTTATGCAGTAAATAATATATATGCTGTTTTATGCGTGGTTTGGTTCCTGAATGATGATCCACTTACGTTCTGACTGTTTGGTCAACGATTCTGCGAATCGCCTCTGCTTGTTAAAAGCAGAGCATATTTTAATATGGTATTACAGCTATATTTTTATGCACTAAATGATATAAAAAAGTCGTCTGATCGGGGAGTCAGTCAGAAAAATGAACATTTACAGAAGAAAAAGACTTTGTATTGCCATAAACTGTTTATTGTGTACAATATTATAAATGTTTGTTGGTAAATATTTTGTGTAGATTTTTTTTTTGTATTATGATATAATTTTATCGTATGGTGTGTATGCGAATGATTTTTTTGTTCGTAACTACGGAAAAAATGTCAATTTTCATGCTTTTTTCTATTACTGTTACGTGTGAAAAGTTTGACTAACATCATCTGTCCGAAAGCAGAAAGACTGCTTAATGAAAAACAAAATTTTTCAAGGAGGTTCAATTTAATGAGTTCAAAAATATCAACAGTTCCATTTAAAGGAACTGCAGAACAGAAAGCAGAACTCTTAGAAGTAATTGCTGCTAAAAAAGGTGAAAAGGGCGCTTTAATGCCTGTAATGCAGAAGGCACAGGAAATATACGGATATCTCCCGATCGAAGTTCAGACAATGATCTCTGATGAAATGGGTATTCCGCTTGAAGAAGTATACGGTGTTGCAACCTTCTACGCTCAGTTCTCACTCTTCCCGAAGGGAAAATATGAGATCTCAGTATGTCTTGGAACAGCATGTTACGTTAAAGGCTCAGGAGATGTATTTGAAAAGCTTCAGGAAAAACTCGGAATCAAAGCCGGAGAATGTACACCTGACGGTAAGTTTTCACTTACAGCATGCCGCTGCATAGGTGCATGTGGTCTTGCTCCTGTTCTTACAGTAAACGAAGATGTATACGGACGTCTTACAGTTGATGAAATAGACGAAATACTTAACAAATACAAAGATTAAGTTCTGAATATACGAGGAGGAAAGGCTATATGAAAACTACTCTTGAGGAATTAAGAGCAATAAAAGAAAGAGTGCAGAAGGACGTAAACCTTCGTGTTGACAGCACAAAGGCTGACAGCAAGTTCGAAAAGCACGTACTTATCTGCGGCGGTACAGGCTGTACTTCATCAGGCAGTCAGGAAATTGAAAAAACACTCAGAAGTGAAATAGAAAAGAACGGACTTTCAGAAAAAGTTGAAGTTATCAAGACAGGTTGTTTTGGTCTTTGTGCTTTAGGTCCGATCGTGATCGTATATCCGGAAGGAAGCTTCTACTCAATGGTAAAAGCTGAATACATTCCGGAGATCGTTTCTGAACACCTTGTAAAAGGAAATGTAGTTAAGAAATATCTCTATCAGGAAACTGTTGAAAATGACACCATCAAGTCACTTAAGGAAACACAGTTCTACAAGAAGCAGCATCGTGTTGCTCTCAGAAACTGCGGTGTTATCAGCCCTGAAAACATTGAAGAATACATCGGAAGAGACGGTTACTCAGCTCTTGCCAAGGCTCTTACAGAGATGGATCGTGATGCTGTTATCCAGACTATCCTCGATTCCGGTCTCCGCGGAAGAGGCGGCGGCGGATTCCCGACAGGACGTAAATGGAAACTTGCCAAGGAACTCGTTAAGGAAGGTCAGAAGTATGTTTGCTGTAATGCCGACGAAGGTGACCCGGGTGCATTTATGGACCGTTCAGTTCTTGAAGGTGACCCGCACGTAGTTCTCGAAGCTATGGCAATTGCAGGTTATGCAATCGGTGCTGATCAGGGTTATATCTACGTTCGTGCTGAATACCCGATCGCTGTTGAACGTCTTAACATTGCTATCAAGCAGGCTCGTGAATACGGTCTCTTAGGCAAGGATATCTTCGGAACAGGCTTCAACTTTGACATTGACCTCAGACTCGGTGCAGGTGCATTCGTTTGTGGTGAAGAAACAGCTCTTATGACTTCTATCGAAGGTCACAGAGGTGAACCAAGACCACGTCCTCCGTTCCCTGCTGAAAAAGGTCTTTTCCAGAAACCAACAATTCTCAATAACGTTGAAACATATGCAAACATTCCTCAGATCATCTTAAACGGTGCAGAATGGTTTGCTTCAATGGGTACAGAAAAATCAAAGGGTACAAAGGTATTCGCTCTCGGCGGTAAGATCCACAACACAGGTCTTGTTGAAGTTCCTATGGGAACAACACTTCGTGAAGTTGTTGAAGAAATCGGCGGCGGTATTCCTAACGGCAAGAAATTCAAGGCTGCTCAGACAGGTGGTCCTTCTGGCGGATGTATCCCTGCTGAACACTTTGATGTTCCGATCGACTATGATAACCTCATCGCTATCGGCTCAATGATGGGTTCAGGCGGACTTATCGTTATGGACGAAGACAACTGTATGGTTGATATCGCTAAGTTCTTCCTTGAATTCACAGTTGATGAATCATGCGGTAAATGTACACCATGCCGTATCGGTACAAAGCGTATGTATGAGATCCTTGACAAGATCACAAAGGGTCAGGGAACACTTGAAGACCTCGACAGACTCGAAGAACTCAGTGCTTATATCAAGTCTAACGCTCTCTGCGGTCTCGGACAGACAGCTCCAAACCCTGTTCTCTCAACACTTCGTTACTTCAGACATGAATATGAAGCACACGTTGTTGACAAAAAATGTCCTGCAGGCGTATGTAAAGACCTTCTCCATTTTGAAATCAACAAGGATAAGTGCGTAGGCTGCGGTCTCTGTGCTAAACAGTGTCCTGCATCTGCAATATCAAGAACAGATTACATTGCTCCGGGCAAGAAGCTTGCTGCAATGGCAATTGACACAACAAAGTGCGTTAAGTGCGGTGCTTGTATTGCTTCATGTAAGCTCAAGGCAATTGAAAAGAAATAATGGAGGAAGCATAGATGGAAAACGTAAATCTTAAAATTAATGGTATAGATGTTACTGTACCTGCAGGTACAACTATTCTTGAAGCTGCTCATATGGCTAATATCGAAATCCCTACTCTCTGCTTCTTGAAAGATATCAACGAGATCGGTGCTTGCCGTATGTGCGTTGTTGAAGTTAAGGGCGCAAGAAGCCTCTGTGCAGCATGTGTATATCCTGTTTCAGAAGGTATGGAAGTATTTACAAATACTCCTAAGGTTCTTGATTCAAGAAAGAAAACTCTTCAGCTCATCCTTTCTACACATGAAAGAAAATGTCTCTCATGCGTAAGAAGCGGTAACTGTGAACTTCAGAAGCTTGCTCGTGACCTCGGTGTTGAGGATGAAGGATATTTTGACGGTGTTAAAAACAACTATGAGATCGACAACAGTGCAGCTCATATGTACCGTGACAATAACAAATGTATCCTTTGCAGACGCTGTACAGCAGTTTGCTCAAAGGTACAGGGCATCGGCGTAATCGGTGCAAATGAACGTGGTTTCGCTACAGAGATCACAAGCGCATTTGAACTCGGTCTTGGTGAAACAAGCTGTGTATCATGCGGTCAGTGTATTGCAGTATGTCCTACAGGCGCTATCTCAGAAAAGGATAACACAGATGAAGTATTTGCAGCAATTGCAGATCCTGAAAAGTATGTTGTTGTTCAGACAGCTCCTGCTGTAAGAGCAGCTCTTGGTGAAGAATTCGGTCTTCCTATCGGAACAGGTGTTCAGGGCAAAATGGTTACAGCTCTCAAGACACTTGGTTTTGACAAGGTATTTGATACAGACTTCGCTGCTGACCTTACAATCATGGAAGAAGCTACTGAATTACTTGACAGACTTAAGAACGGCGGTAAGCTCCCGCTTATCACTTCATGTTCACCTGGCTGGATCAAGTACTGTGAACACTACTTCCCTGATATGACAGAAAACCTTTCAAGCTGCAAGTCACCACAGCAGATGTTTGGTGCAATCACAAAAACTTACTTCGCTCAGAAGATGGGTATAGATCCAAAGAACATTGTTATGGTAAGTGTAATGCCATGTACAGCTAAGAAATTTGAAATCGGTCGTGACGATCAGAATGCAGCAGGTGTTCCTGATGTAGATATCGCTCTTACAACAAGAGAACTTGCAAGAATGATCAAGAAGGCTGGAATCAACTTCTTAGGTCTTGCTGACGGTCAGTTTGATGATCCGCTTGGTGAATCAACAGGTGCTGCAGTTATCTTCGGTGCTACAGGCGGTGTTATGGAAGCTGCCCTCAGAACAGCAGTTGCTACTGTTACAGGCAAGGCTCCTGCATCAGTTGACTTCAAGGAAGTTCGTGGCGTTGAAGGAATCAAGGAAGCTACATACGATGTTGCAGGCACAACTCTTAAGGTTGCAGTTGCAAGCGGTCTCGGCAATGCAAAAGAACTTCTTAACAAGGTTAAGAACGGTGAAGCTGATTACCAGTTCATCGAAATCATGGGATGTCCTGGCGGCTGCGTAAACGGCGGCGGACAGCCACAGCAGCCTGCAGTAGTTAGAAACTTCCAGGATCTCAGAGCTCTCAGAGCTAAGGCTCTTTATGATTATGATGCAAACAGCACAGTAAGAATGTCACATGAAAATGCATCAGTAAAGAAGCTTTATGATGAATTCCTTGAAAAACCTGGCAGCCATAAGGCTCATGAAATTTTACATACTACATATGTAAAGAGAACTATCAACAAGCACTGATAACTAAACAGATCATTTAGTTTTTTAATAAAAGCCGCCTTGTTTTTAAGGCGGCTTTTAAACATTTGAAAAAAGGAGAGATTTGAATGGAATTTAAAACGCTTCAGAAAGATATGATCGCTGCGATGAAGGCTAAGGAAAAAGAAAAAAAGGAAGTTATTTCAGGACTTATTGCTGCAGTAAAAAAAGTTGCTATAGATAACGGTGTAAGAGAAGATATTCCTGATGATATGGTCGACAAGGTAATATTAAAGGAACTGAAATCTGCAAAGGAACAGCTCGATACATGTCCTGACAGTCGTCCGGAGCTTAAGCAGGAGTATCAGTTCAAGGTAGATGTTATTACAGAATATGCGCCTTCACTTATGGGTGAGGATGAAATAAGATCTTATATAACAGAAAAATGTGCTGACCTTATTGCTTCGAAAAACAAAGGAATGATCATGAAAACCGTGATGGCTGAATTAAACGGAAAAGCTGACGGAAAAGTGATAAGCGGAATAGTTAATGAACTTTGTAAATAAATAAAATATCCGGATGTATCTGTATGATCAAATATTGATATATCCGGATCTTTGTTAGCATATAGGTTAAAAATTTATCAGAGTTGATAAAAAAGTCAAAATATGATAAAATATAAATAAATATAAAAATGTATATTCCGCAAATAAAGAAAGGACGTGAATTGTGAGCAAATTTGTTTTTTCCGGAAACAAAACGATCCTCGGCAGAATAACAGATATCATAGTTGATAAAAAACAAGGCTCCAGAAATATCAGGCATAACAACAAAACATATTTTGTCAGTCTTGGATATTTTGAAAAAGAGCCTGCTGAAAACAAGCATACAGTTTATATTATCGGAGATACATTAGCTAAAGAGCGGTTTAAAGGGAAAGTTATCTGCATTTTAAAAAGGAAAGATGACGGAGAGCTCTTGTTTGTAGCAAGTGAATTAAAAAATGAATATTTTGGACCTGAAATAAAAAAATGTCTTGGCTTTTTTGAAAAAAAACATGAATCTGATTATGAATTTCTCATGGAGGAATACTGTCAGATGATCATGTTCAAATATGTAAACGGTGAGAGAAAATATCTTCTTATCGAAAATATTCAGACCGGACGTACATGTTTTCCTTCAATAAGCATGTCTTTTGAAAAAACGGAAAAAGATACGGCATTATCAGCTGCAGAAAGGCTTACATGTCTGACGGGAGAAGTAATTGAAAATTTCAGAACAGAATACAGATATTATTCGGATTCAGGAAAGTTAAAAAAGACAGTAAGTTTTCTGTCTGAATATAAAAAAAGTCTGACCGAGCGAACACTTGACGAGGTCGACAGCTGCTTTTCACTAAATTTCATGGAAGCTGTAAAGGCGCTTGATGACCCGCAGGATATAATAGCTTTAATGGAGGCAAATGATTTTTATGACAGGAAAACAAAAGGCTGAGATACTATGCGAAGAATTGAAAAAAATTTATCCTGAAGCCAAATGTTCTCTGAATTATTCAAAGCCCTATGAACTTCTGTTTGCAGTCAGACTGTCGGCTCAGTGCACAGATGCAAGAGTCAATATTGTTACAAAAGAGCTTTTTGAAAAATATAAAACGCTTGAACAGTTTGCAGAAGCGAATGTAGCCGAACTGGAAAAAATAATCAGACCATGTGGTTTTTTCAGGACAAAATCGCAGAATATTAAAGATGCAGCAGTAATGCTTCTGGAAAAATACTCAGGAGTGTTGCCTGATACGATAGAAGAACTTGTACTTCTGCCCGGAATAGGCAGAAAAACAGCAAATCTCATAGTTGGGGATATCTATGGGAAACCAGCTGTAGTAGCAGATACTCACTGCATCAGGATAACCGGAAGGATAGGACTTACTGACAGCAAGGATCCGTTTAAGGTGGAAATGGATCTGAAAAAGGTCGTAAAGCCTTCTGAAGGAAATGCATTATGTCACAGACTTGTACTTTTTGGAAGAGATATATGTTCAGCAAGAAGTCCGAAATGTGACAGATGTACAATAAAAGGTATTTGCAGATACTATAATGATACGGGGATGAAATAATGAAAAAAATAACAGCACTCGGAGCGTCATTTTTGATGCTGACAGCACAGTTCTGTGATGGGGAACAGAACTTAACCGGCTTTCAGACAGTAGAATGTGCAGCTCAGATGAGTATAAGCGAAAACGGATTATCTCTGATAAAAGAATTTGAAGGATTTCTTCAGTATGCACAGTGGGATTACTCACAGTGGTCCATAGGATATGGAACAGGAGTTGACAAGGATGCATATCCTGATGGAATAACCGAAGCTGAAGCTGATATGCTTCTTAGAAATGTCGTTTTGCGATATGAAGGTTACGTCAATAATTTTCTGTCAAAATATGATGTTGAAGTAACACAAAATCAATATGATGCACTTGTCAGCTTTACTTATAATCTTGGAAATGTCTGGAGTTACGATTCACAGGTCACGATCAGGGATTATCTGATAAACGGAATATCCAACTATACAGCCGAAGAAATAAAAGATGCTTTTGGATTGTGGTGTAAGGCAGGAGGTCAGACACTTGAAGGACTTGTCAGAAGAAGAGCAAGGGAAGCAGAACTGTTTTTATCAGATCATGACTATAATGAAGACAGCAAAACATCTGAAAAATGGCGTATGACATCTGCTACAGGAGTAAGACTGAGGAGTGATTCAACTACATCAGCTGAAATTATCGATGTGATCCCATACAAGTATGTCGTTACAGTAACCGAAAAGAAGGAAAATGAAGGATTTTTATGGGGAAGGACGATATATGGCGGAAAATCAGGATGGACAGTGCTTGATTATGCAGATCATGTAAGCGGAGAAATCGATGTTGATGAAAAAATAATAGATGATATCGTAGAAAACTGGCGTATAACTTCATCAGACGGAGTAAATTTACGACTGAAACCGGGATTATCTGCTCAGATAGCAGGTGTAATAGAGTATAATCAGATAATCCCTGTATACGAGAAAGAAGAAGCAGACGGATATTTGTGGGGGAGAACGAATTATAAAGGCAAACCGGGCTGGTGTGTATTGAACTATGCGCAGAAGGCAGAAGAAGGGACCGGTCCTCAGGCAAAACTGATGGGCATAAGAGTTCAGAAGCTACCTGATAAATTATCATATATGACCGGTGAATTGTTTGATGATTCAGGAATGGATATAGTCGCTATATATTCTGATGGTACAGAAAAACTTGTAAATGATTACGGATGTTCGGGAAACACAGTGACACCTGGAAATAATATCATAAGGATAGATTACCAGAGTGTGTCGTGTGAATTTACTGTTCTGGTAAATTCAGCTGCAGGTGATGTTAATAACAACGGAGCGGCAGATTTTAAAGATCTTTCAGAAATCAAAAAGTATTTGCTTAAGAAAACAGAAAAGATCGACAATGCAGATGTTAACAGTGATGATAGTGTAAATATTTTTGATTTAATAAGATTTAAACAAAAACTAATTTAGAAATGAAACGGAATAAATGATCAGATGAGAAAAGTAGCAGAAACATTCAAAAATTTTAGTACTAAAGGAAAAGTATTTATAATAATAGCTGCAGGAACAGTTCTGATAACAATCATACTGGTGATTGCATGCCTTTTGTACATGAAAAATCCTGAAACTCCGGAACCTATGCGAATAGTGGAATATCAGGATGAGAGTTTTACAGTTGAAGAATTTCCGGGACCATACGATCCGGATAATTTTGAAAACAGAGGAGAATTCAAATATTATTATGATGAAGGAAATCTGAAATCAATGATGGGTATAGATGTTTCATATGCTCAGAAAAATATCAACTGGCCGAAGGTAAAAGCAGCAGGTATCGATTTTGCCATTATTCGTGCGGGTTACAGGGGATATGAATCAGGTGATATCCATCCTGATGAATATTTTAAGAAAAATATGGAAGAGGCAGCGGCGGCAGGCGTCAAAACAGGTGTTTATTTCTTTTCTCAGGCTCTTACTCCGGAAGAAGCAAGAGAAGAAGCAGAGTTTACACTTGAACAGATAAGCGGATACAATATCACATTTCCGGTGGTTTTTGACTGGGAAACGATTGGAACCTCGCCTGCAAGAACGGATAATATTTCTTCGGAGGCACTTAATAAAAGTGCTCTGGAATTCTGTAAAACTGTTGAAAATGCAGGATATAAGCCCATGATATATTCTTCGCTTAACCTTTTAAGAGAACAATTCCACAAGTATGATGACAGAATAACAAAATATGATCTTTGGCTTGCCGAATACAAAAATCACCCGGAATATCCGAAAGATTTTATAATGTGGCAGTACACAAGTGAAGGCCATGTGGACGGCATTGAGAAACTGGTGGATCTTGATGTTTTTTTTGGAATTGAAGAATAATAGTATTGATAAAAAACAATGCATAATGCATTGTTTTTTTTATTTCTGTTTTATTGACAAAGTATTATTATGATGATATAATATTAATTGCGTATGATTAAATTAAAACAAATTGGAGGACAGTATGAAAAATAGCAATGAACATTATTTAAATTTAAGAATAGATAATAATGAAGAGAATAAAGAAGAGATTCATATATCGATACATGCAATTTTTCTGTATCTGAAAAAATATTTTGCAGTATGGCTTATGCTTGCTGTTATAGTAGCTTCTTTTGTATTTTCAGTTTCTTCTATTATGAGAGTTAAAGAAGAATCAGAGCTTGAGGCAAGTGTCAGCTTTGTTTTTGATGGAATTGAAAAAGGAAAAAATCCAAATGGCGGAGATTTTGATGTATATGAGATCGTAAGTCCGGTAGTCATCAAATATACTCTGAACGAGTATGATATTCCTCTGGAAAAACTGGAAAGCATAAAGAGAAATATTTCCATCAAGGGTGAGGTTCCTCAGGAAATAAAAGAAAAAATGGATGGCTATGAGAACATTATCAGTCAGGGAAATACACAGTCCTTGGCTGCATATAAAGAACTTAAACAGATCGAATATGTTCCTACAAAGTATAAGTTGTATTTTAACTATTCAAAAGCCGGTATTAGTCAGAGCGATGCAGTTAAAATCTTTAATGGAATATTAAGAAATTACAGACAGTACTTTTTTGAACAATATGGCTATAACTATGCTCTTGGAGATTCATTGAAGGATTTTAACAAATATGAGAGCGACTATGACTATGCTGAACTGATAGATATATATTCATCTGCAATAGATTCACTTAATACTTATCTTAATGGAATACAGGTTAATGATACAGCAGTGTTCCGTTCAAATACAACAGGTTATACATTTGCAGATTTGTCAAAAAGACTCGACAATATAAAATCAATAGATCTTGATGTTCTTGCTTCGTTTATATCAGTAAACAATATTACAAAAAATAAACTCAGATTAATTTCATATTATCAATACCGTATTGATAATCTCGAAAGAGATAAGAAAATATGGGATGATCAGATAAAAACTATCTCGGACCTTATTGCGACTTATGAGCGTGGAGAAGTTTTGATGATTGGTACAGGTGATTCAGCTGAAGATAATGTAAATATTTCTCAGAATTCTGAGACATATGATTCACTTTTTATAAAGAAAATTGATGCACAGAAAAATTCATCAACTATTGTTCAGAAAATTGACTATTATAAAACCAGAGTAGCACAGCTTCAGAATGCTGAACCGAATAACAGTAAGGAAATGTGTGATGAAGTTCAGGAAAATCTTAATAATCTTTACCTTAAAATAGATGAGCTTACTGAACTTACAAATAAAACAGCTGAAGAATACTATGATACAGTTACTCTTGGTGATGCATACAGAATTCTGGTTCCTGCAAGTTCGTCAGTTAAGGGATCAGTTTCAATAGTAATTTCAAAAGCTTTAATGCCTATTGTAGTTGCAGAAGTTGCATTGTTTGGCTTATATGTTCTTTTTGCATTTATACTATCTATAATTAATCTTGAAAGAAAAAATGATGCAGCTGAAGTATGTGAAGCCGAAAATATATTTGAAGAAGACGAAAAAGAAGACAATGCCGATTCTGACGCTGATAGTAAATCATCAGGAAATAAAGAAAAAACAAATAAAAGAAAATAAAAATAAAAAAAGGACTGCTTAAGCGGTCCTTTTTTTATGCTGTATATTGACAAAGTTCCTGCTAAGGCAGTATAATAGATAAAAAATACTATTTTATTATGAGGTGATTTTATGAAAAAGGGAACCGGTAAATTTTTAGCTGCTGCCTTGACTGCCCTGATATGTTCATCAGCTTCATCTGTTTTGGCTGCTGACTCTCTGAAAGGTGATATCAATTCTGATGGAACTGTAAATGTTCAGGACATCATGGTTTTTCAGAACTATTTATTAAACAATTCTGTAAAAAGCTTTGATAAAACCTGTGCGGATATGGATAAAAATGATAACATTAACATTCTTGATCTGATAATGTTAAAAAAGTTGATCATTGAAACTTCAATAAGCAGCGATGAAGAACCAACTGCAAGTGTTTCATTCAAAAATGACAAGATAGAAGCAAGCGGAGAAAATGTTACTGTTGAAGGAAATGTTGTAAAGATAACAGCATCAGGTATTTATTATTTTGAAGGAACACTTGATGACGGACAGATATATGTTGAAGTTCCTGACAAAACTGCTGATGCAGAGACGGTCAAGCTTTTCTTTAACGGAGTAAAGATAAACGGAAAATCAAAGCCTGCCGTTTATATAGAAAATGCTAAAAACACTTCAATTAATCTTGTTGAAGGAACAGAAAACTTTATCACTGACGGAGATTATTCAGAAATTTCTGAAGAAACGTTAGCCGCAGTATATGCAAAGGATGATCTTACA
The DNA here is from genome assembly GCA_045643005.1 of Oscillospiraceae bacterium. GTDB lineage: Bacteria > Bacillota > Clostridia > Oscillospirales > Ruminococcaceae > HUN007. Next base: position 22,344 of record JAZUJY010000280.1, read on the forward strand.
ATAAAAGGCAGCGGTTCCCTTAAGATAGATGCTGAGACTCAGTACGGAATTCACTGCAGTGCAGATCTTAAGATAAATGGAGCAGATCTTACAGTAAATACTGAAGCTGAGGACGGAATCAGAGGCAAGAAATCAGTGACCATAAAAGACGGTGATGTTACTGTAGAGGCTGAAGGCGACGGAATTAAATCAACCAAGGGAACATTGGAGATATCCGGAGGAAAGGTCCATATCAAGGCCGGCAAGGATGCAATTCAGGCTGAGACTTCCGTAACGATTTCAGGTGGAAAGGTATCTGCAGGCGGAGACCGAGGAATCACAGCACCCGGCGGTATTTCAATCACAGGCGGACAGGTACTGATAACAGCCAAGGATGAAAAAATCGATATTGCCGACGGAGTATCCATAGGAGCCGTAAATCTTGAATTTGCAGAAGAAAAAGCAAAGGACACAAAACTTATAGTAAAGAACGGCGAAGATGAGATATTTTCAGTGAAAGCAAGAAAGAAATTCAGCTATGCATTTTTAGCATCAGATGCTTTTGACACATCAAAGGAATATAATATTTATACTGACGATACTCAGATATCATCAGCATCAGGAAAGACATTTAAGCCCGGTTCACCATCAAATTATACTGAAGTAAAATAAAAAATTATTTTTTAGCAGAGGGACATCTTTTTGTTCTTCTGCTTTTTGTTTTTTAAGAGAAACAACGTGATGTTTTTCTTTACTTTGATAATTCTCTATGTTATAATTAAATAGATAATCATAAAATTCTATTAACTAACGGAGGTAATTCTCTTGGCTAACGATAAAATTAGAAACTTTTGTATTATAGCGCATATAGATCATGGAAAATCGACACTTGCAGATCGTATTCTTGAAAAAACAGAGACTGTTTCACAGCGTGATATGGAAGAACAGCTTCTTGATAATATGGATATAGAACGTGAAAGAGGTATTACCATAAAAGCACGTGCAGTTCGTCTCATTTACAAAGCAGAAGACGGGGAGGAGTATACGTTTAATCTGATCGATACTCCCGGACATGTCGATTTTAACTATGAAGTGTCAAGATCGCTTGCTGCATGTGAAGGAGCTCTTCTTGTCGTTGATGCTTCACAGGGAATAGAAGCACAGACGCTTGCAAATACATATCTGGCTGTTGAGCATGACCTTGAGGTCGTTCCGGTGGTAAACAAGATAGATCTGCCTGCTGCAGATCCTGACAGAGTATGTGCTGAAGTTGAAAATATAATCGGGATACCGGCCATGGATGCACCCAGAATTTCAGCAAAAATGGGAACAAATATTGAAGAAGTTCTTGAACGCATTGTTAAAGATGTTCCGCCTCCGAAGGGTGACGAAAATGCTAAATTCAAGGCTCTGATTTTTGACAGCTACTATGATTCATACAAAGGAGTTATTATTTATATAAGAGTCAAGGAAGGTACAATACGAACAGGCGATACTATAAGACTGATGGCAACCGGTGCGGAATTTACCGTTGTGGAAGCAGGATATATGGATGCTGTAAATCATATAAATAAAGATGTACTTACTGCCGGTGAGGTAGGATATATAGCAGCATCAATAAAAAATATTGGTGATACCCGTGTTGGTGATACAGTCACAAATGCTGCAGATCCGTGCGATGAGCCTCTTCCGGGCTACAGAAAAGTAAATCCTATGGTTTTTTCCGGTATTTATCCTGCAGATGGTTCAAAATACGGAGATCTCAGAGATGCACTTGAAAAGCTTCAGTTAAATGATGCTTCATTATCATTTGACCCTGAAACATCCATAGCTTTGGGCTTTGGCTTCAGATGCGGCTTCCTCGGACTTCTTCATATGGAAATAATTCAGGAACGTCTTGAAAGAGAGTACAATCTTGATCTTATAACTACTGCTCCGTCAGTTGTATTCAAGATCATGCTTACAAACGGTGAAACTGTATATATCGACAATCCGACCAATTATCCTGATGCAGCACTTATCCAGTCTGCTGAAGAACCTATGGTAAAAGCAGAAATACTTGCACCTTCTGAATTTGTCGGAAACATCATGGAGCTGTGCCAGAACAGACGAGGCGTGTTCAAAACGATGGATTATCTTGATGATACCCGTGTAAGCATTCATTATGAACTTCCGCTCAATGAAATAGTATATGACTTTTTTGATGCGTTAAAATCAAGAACAAAAGGATATGCTTCATTTGACTATGAACTTATAGGATATGCACCTTCAAAGCTTGTCAAGCTTGATATTTTACTTAACGGAGAAATGGTTGATGCTCTTTCGTTCATTGTTCATGCAGATAATGCATACGCAAGAGCAAGAAGAATGGTTGAAAAACTCAAGGACAATATCCCGCGTCAGCTGTTTGAAGTACCTGTTCAGGCTGCTATAGGCGGAAAAATCATAGCAAGAGAAACGATCAAAGCACTTCGTAAGGATGTACTTGCAAAATGTTACGGCGGTGATATCACAAGAAAGAAGAAACTTCTTGAAAAGCAAAAAGAAGGAAAGAAGAGAATGCGTCAGTTAGGTTCTGTAGAAGTACCTCAGGAAGCATTTATGAGCGTTTTAAAGCTGGATGAATAATATTTTTTGAAAGGAAAATAAAATGAAAAAATACAGATGCCCATATTGTAATGAAAATACGTTTTCTTTTTGGAAAAAATTCATGGCAGGAGGAATGGCTTCAAAAGGAAAAGTATGTCCGAAATGCGGAAGACGTGCAGTTCACGGTCTGTATTCGACAATTTTCAGATCGGTACTTATGACGGTTGTCCTTATTTTTATATTTTTCAATTGTTACTGTTTTTATGCATCTAAAACAACATGTTTGATAGTATTGATTGCAGGATTTCTTATCGGAAAGCTTGCCAACGGACTTTTCTTTGAACTTGAAGTAAATAACAGAAAGGATATGTAATGAATAAAACCGGACTGTATATTCATGTTCCGTTTTGTGCAGTAAAATGTCCTTACTGTGATTTTTATTCTAAAGGATTCAGCAGAAAAAATGCCGTTGATTATTCAGAAGCAGTAATAAGAAATATAAAGTATTATATAAATAATGATCCCGCTCTTTGCTTTGATACGGTTTATTTTGGCGGAGGGACACCGTCACTTATGCCGTCTGAGTTCTTTTATAGGATAATGGATACATTATCCGAACGTATAAGCAGTGATAATGAGATCTCAGTAGAAGTCAATCCTAAAACCGTGAATTATGATAAACTAAAGGAGTATATTTCCTTCGGAATAAACAGGCTTTCGGTCGGAGTTCAGTCTGCAGTTGACAGTGAACTGGAAGGTCTCGGAAGAAGGCATACTTTTTCTGATGCTGAAAAAACTTTTGATATTGCCCGTAAAGCAGGATTTGAAAATATATCGGCTGATCTTATGATAGGAATAAAGGGACAAAGCAAAGAGTCACTTATGTATTCCTGCGAAAAAATAGCCGGACTTTCACCGGAGCATATTTCTGCATATATGCTTATAATAGAACCGGGAACAGAATTCTATTCAAATACTATCTCAGCACTTGTTCCCGATGAAGATGAAACCGCTGATATGTACCTTTCACTGGTGAAAAAACTTGATGATCTCGGATATCATCAGTATGAGATATCCAATTTTTCAAAAGAAGGATATGAAAGCAGACATAATCTGAAATACTGGAGATGCGAGGAATATATAGGGATCGGACCGTCAGCACATTCATATTTCAGAGATTTGAGATATGAGGTTCCGCGGGATCTTTCAGAATTCATTTTATCGGATGTTCAGAGAGAAGAGATAAATGAAAAAAATCCCGGATCATTTTTTGAAAGGGGTATGCTGAAGCTGAGACTGACTGAAGGTTTTTGTCTTGATGAATATCCGGAGCAAAAAGACAGGATAATCAGAAACTCTACAAAGTTTATAAAGGCCGGTCTGGTACAGTTAAGTGATAATGTGATCAATCTTACTCCGGAAGGATTCCTTGTTTCAAATTATCTTATCTCAGAAATATTTTCATGAGTACTGATTGACTTTTTGAGCTTTTGAATGATATAATATAGTTAAGATATAACAACACAGAGCTTTGAAGCAGGAGAATCGGTTATCGATGTTCTACGTTATTATAAAAGGAAGAAGATGAGTTCAGCATGAAAAAAAGGATAATTTCAGCTTTGACAGCTTTTTTTATGATCACATCCTCTGCGTGTGTTTATGCCGTCGATTCACAGAAAGATATCTTTGAGTCAGTCCAGGTAAACACACAATTCAGATTTATGTGGCCTAAAGGTTACAATATAGTTAAAATAAGAACTGAAGGATGCAGTATAAATTGCTTGACTACCTATGTAGTAAAAGAAGGCTTTCTTTCAGAATTTAACCCTGATGACGGTACAGATGATATTGTAAATGTATATGCCTACACAGAAGAAGGTAAAGTGTTTTCTGTTAAAATTAAAGTTACCGGAAAAAGTGAAGATTCGTATTCTGAAACAATATGTACGGATAATACGACAAGGAGTGAGTCTACGGTTACAACAACTGTTTCCTGTTCCGGTACATATAAGGAAGATATCTCAAAATGTACAACAACCAACGCAGCTGTATCAACATCTAAAATTGAAACCGATAAGAATTTTTCAGGACAGGATAGTGAATCCGGAACGAAAGACAGCTCAGACAGTTCGAACAGTCCAACCGGTTCAACAGCCGGGGGCGGGAATTCGTCGAGAGGGTGGAGATCCGACAATTCTCCGGGTCTTGTTGTTCCTGATTATCCGGATGACCCTTATGATGACGGTTCCGCATATTCTCAGGGTGAAAACGCAAATTCTTCTGCAGAGGACGATCCGGGTTATGATGCCGGATATGTCAGCTTTATGTCAAATGAAATTGAAAATACCGGATTTATTAAGTCAACGGAATATTTGATGGGAGATATTGATTTGAATGGAAGTGTAGAGGTGACAGATCTTACTATTCTTTCGGTATTGTTAATGCAAAAAGGCAGTTATAAAGTGAACGGGCTTGATAATGCTGATGTTGACGGAAATAATGTGGTGGATATCGGAGATCTTGCCACATTAAAGCGTATCGTATCAAAAGACCCGACAGTTAAGAATTCATATCGTTCTGTTCCGGATGAGAATGACTATATGATTGAACGCGGAAAGTGATCTAATAAAAATATTCAGGCGTAAGTTTCACAATAATATGTGGACTTATGCCTTTTTTATGTTGATTTTAAAACCAATAAACTGAGAATAGTATGACTTTTTTAAGGAAAAACAGTTGTATAAACAGAAAAATAATGTTATAATATTAAGGATTGAATTTGTTTTGATCATTCTGCGATATGGAGGAAATGTTTATGAATAAAGAAAATCCGGGATTTGTCCGCATTTCAGAGGATGTAGTTGTTACAATTGCTACAGCAGCAATCAACGAAGTCAAGGGCGTTGAAGAAATAAAACCGTCAGAAGGATTCATAAAAAATCTTTTTGTTAAGGAAGAACCGGTTAGAGTTAGGATCATCGGTGATGTTATAGAAATAGATGCAGAGGTTATTCTGAAACAGGGTTATAACGCCGTATTGACAGGTGAAAAAATTCAGAATGCAGTAAAGTCAGAGATCCAGGCAATGACGGGGATCACTGTATCGAAAGTTAATGTAGTAGTTGCAGGCGTAAGTTTTGATAAGTCATCCCAATAATACAATAAAGGAGTATTTTTAATGACAAGAAGAGAAGTTAGAGACAGTGCTTTTAAGATAATATTCGAATCTCTTATAAGAGATGATTCGATCGAAGAACTGTTTGAACTGGCATCCGGTATTGATGAAGTTCCGGTTGATGATGAAGTTAAGGAAATGGTAACCGGAATAATTTCAAAATCTGATGAGCTTGATGGTATAATTGCTTCATTCAGCAAGAAAAGAGCTTTTTCACGAATTGCCAAAATAAATATTGCAATTTTAAGGATAGCATTTTATGAGATCCTTTTTAGTGACAAAATACCGGTCAACGCTGCAGTTAGTGAGGCGGTACTGCTTGCACAGAACTACTCATATAAAGAAGATATTTCATTTGTAAATGGTGTTCTTGGTGCTTATGTCAGAAGCACTGAAGAAAAGAAAGAGGAAAAATAATGTCTTTGTATCTGGGGATCGATACAAGTAACTATACGACATCGGCAGCACTTTTCGACAGTGAAACAAATTGTATGATACAGAAAAAAAAACTCCTTCCTGTCAAAGAAGGACAGCTTGGACTAAGACAAAGTGATGCTGTTTTTCATCATACAAAACAACTTCCGGAGATGATATCCGGGCTTGATATCAATGGCAGAAAAATCGATGCGATAGGTGTTTCAGTCAGACCTCGTATGGTAAAAGGTTCATATATGCCGTGTTTCTTGTGCGGTGAAGGAATGGCAGTATCACTTTCTTCTGTTCTCGGCATTCCGGTGTATACTACCTCACATCAGGCAGGTCATGTTCTTGCAGCATTGTATTCTGCAGGAAAAACCGAATATCTCGATCATGATTTTATAGCGTTTCATGTCAGCGGAGGAACAACAGATTGTCTTTTGTGCACGCCTGACAAGGAAAATGTTCTGAATATCACTGAAGTGGGTACTTCTCTTGATCTGAAAGCCGGGCAGGCTGTCGACCGTGTAGGTCTTATGCTCGGTCTTAAATTTCCATGCGGTGCAGAGCTTGAAAAGCTTGCTTTGAACAGTAAAAGGAAGTTTAAAACAAGACCTGTAATAAAGGATGGAAACTGTTGTCTGTCAGGAATTGAAAATATTTGCAGAAAAATGCTTGATGAAAAAGAAAGTCCGGAGGATATAGCGGGGTACTGTCTTTCGTATATAAAAGAAACGCTTTCAGCTATGCTTAACAGTGCATTTGAAAAATACGGAAAGAAACCGGTCTGCTTTGCAGGAGGTGTCATGTCTGACAGTATTATTCGCAAAGAGCTGTCAGAAATATATGATTCTGCAGTATTTGCTGATCCGGTATATTCATGCGATAATGCTGCCGGAACAGCTTTGTTTGCAAAAATCAGACAGGAGGGGAATTTGTGATTGATGCGTTATCTGTTACTCAGCTTAACAGGTATATAGCTTTTAAGATCAAGGAAGATCCAAAGATCCATGGAATACTTGTCAAAGGTGAGATCTCAAATTTTAAAAATGCAGGTCATCTGTATTTTACAGTCAAGGACTCCGAAAGTCTGATAAGGGCAGTAATGTTTAAAAGTAACGCCTCAATGCTGAAATTTATTCCTGAGAATGGAATGAATGTAATTATTATGGGTTCCGTGTCAGTTTATGAGCGTGACGGAGTATATCAGCTTTATGTTACGGATATGTTTCCGGACGGGACCGGAGATCAGCATTATTTATTTGAAAAATTAAAATCCGAATTGTCAAAGGAAGGAATCTTTGATGAGGATCATAAGCTTCAGATCCCTTCTTTTCCGGAAAAAATAGGTGTTGTCACATCTTCAAAAGGTGCTGCACTTCATGATATAATCAGCGTTATTGAACGAAGATACCCTCTTTGTGAGATTAGAGTGTATCATTCAGCTGTTCAGGGCGATTCTGCTCCTTCAGAATTATGTGAAGGATTGAAAAAAGCAGAGAAAGACCGGTGTGATGTCGTAATACTTGGTCGTGGCGGTGGTTCATATGAGGACCTTGCAGCTTTTAATGACAGAGGTCTTGCGTATTGTATATACGGTCTGACAGTTCCTGTTATCAGCGCAGTCGGACATGAAACTGATTTTACAATATCTGATTTTGCAGCAGATCTGAGAGCACCTACACCATCGGCCGCTGCTGAAAGAGCGGTCCCTTCAAAAGAAATGCTTATGAAAAGACTTGACGATCTCGAAAACAGCATAAGATCTTTTTTTGAGCTTGATCTCAGGAGAAAGCAGGAAAAATTAAATGAACTGGAGACAAGACTGTTTAAAAAATCCCCTTTGAATGTCTGTGAGAAGTATTTATCAGATGTTCAAACCTGTTCTGAACGAATAGAGAGGTCATTTGCTGATCTTATCACTCATAAAGAATCAGCATTTATCAGTCTTTTGTCAGAGCTGTCCGCACTTGATCCTATGAAAGTTCTGTGCAGAGGTTATTCTGTAGTATATGATACTGACAGAAAAATAATTAAAAGCACAGCTCAGTTAAGTAAAGACCAGACGATAAGGATCAGGTTTTCTGACGGTTTTGCCGATGCAGTTATAAAAGAAAAGGAGAAATGCTGAAATGTCTTTTGAAACAAATCTGAAAAAGCTTAATGATATTGTAAAAAAGCTTGAGAGCGGAGAGATCTCACTTGAAAAAGCAACTGAACTATATAGTGAAGGAATGAAAATTTCTGCAGGTCTGAAAAAAGAGCTTGAAAATGCAAAACTTAAAATAGTATCAGATAATAATGATACTGAAGTCCAAAGTTAAAAGGCAACTTTTGGGATAGAATAATATAAAAAATAAAGGACGATATTCATAAATGTTTAACGCAATAATCGTTAGCGGTTTTTTGGGATGGGCAGTTGCTCAGATAATCAAAACCGTCTTGCATGCAATAAAATTTAATAAAGTAATGATGGAAAGGCTTTTAGGAGCAGGGGGAATGCCGAGCTCACATACCTCAATGGTTATTTCAACAGTTATATCTGTTGGAAAAGCTGTGGGAACATCATCAGTAGTTTTCGGAATTACATGTATCTTTGGAGCGATTGTAATATACGATGCCATGGGTGTCAGGTATGCAGCCGGTCAGCATGCAAAGCTGCTTAACAGCATTAACAAAAAGCTTTCCGATCAGGATAATGAAGAACAGCCAAAGGAATTAAAAGAATATCTCGGACATACTCCGCTTGAAGTTCTCGGCGGTGCAGTAGTCGGAATAGTAATTGGTATTTTAATTCCGGTCAAAGGATAATGAAATGGAAGATAAAATAACAGAACCGATTAAACTTAGCAGTCTTGAACTGCCTTCAGATCTGAAAAAGCTTACAGTTGATCAGTGTCGTGATCTTTGCAAGGAGATCAGAAGCGTAATGATAAAAACTGTATCAAAAAATGGCGGTCATCTTGCTTCAAATCTCGGAGTTGTTGAACTTACGATGGCTATCCACAGAGTTTTTTCTTCTCCGGATGATAAGATAGTATGGGATGTAGGACATCAGTCATATACTCATAAAATTCTTACAGGTCGTCTGGAAAAATTTGAATCTCTGAGACAGGAAAACGGAATATCCGGATTTCCAAAGCCTAATGAATCAGAGCATGATGCATTTATAAGCGGACACAGCAGCACCTCTGTATCTGTTGCATGTGGAATTGCAGATGCGATGAAGCTGAATAGAAATGATAAAAACTACACGATAGCTGTTATTGGTGACGGAGCATTTACAGGCGGACTTGCATATGAAGGTCTTAATAATGCCGGTAAAGGAAGAAAAAATCTTATAGTGATACTTAATCACAACAATATGTCAATTTCAAAAAATGTTGGAGCTTTTGCAAAGTATCTTTCCAGTATAAGAAATACTAAAAAATATTATATGACCAAGGAAGCGGTGGATCATGTTTTAAAGAAGACTCCGGTTGTCGGAAGTCCTATAAGCAAAGCTCTCATAGCGTCAAAAACAGCAATAAAAGGTGTTGTTCTTAAAGGAAACACCATGTTTGAGGATCTGGGATTTATATATCTCGGACCGGTGAACGGACATGATCTTCAGGAACTCGAGGATGTTCTCAGTCTTGCAAAGACATTTGACAAGCCTGTATTGGTACATGTTAATACTATAAAAGGCAAAGGATATCTGCCGGCAGAAAAAAATCCCGGAGAATATCACGGTATTTCTCATTTCGATATATTAACAGGCAATTCAGAAGTAGCAAGATCAGATTCATTTTCATCAGTTTTTGGACACGAACTGGTAAAAATTGCAGAGGAAAATGAAAAGATTTGTGCAGTTACAGCTGCGATGAAATACGGGACCGGACTTCAGTATTTTGCAAAGGAATTTCCTGACAGATTTTATGATGTCGGAATTGCCGAGGGTCATGCTGTTACCTATTCAGCAGGACTTGCGAGTATGGGATATATTCCTGTTTTTGCAGTTTACTCTTCGTTTTTGCAAAGGGCATATGATCAGCTTGTTCATGATGCAGCACTGTCAGGCGTTCATATGGTTATAGCAGTAGATAGAGCAGGCTTTGTCGGAGAAGACGGAGAAACACACCATGGCATTTTTGATGTCTCTATGGCAACAAATATTCCCGGAGCGACTATTTATTCACCTTCATGTTATTCTGAGCTTAAAGCTGCACTCAGAAAAGCTGTGAATGATACGGAAGGTCTTGTTTTTATTCGATATCCGCGAGGAAATGAGAGCTGTGCATTTGATGATATCACTGAAGAAAAGTATGAAGATATAGTTTTTAAACAGGAAAAAGACAGTGATATTCTTGCAGTTACTTACGGACGTATTTCAGCGGGACTGATAAGAGCATGCGATAAACTTAAAAATGATAAAAATATAAAATGCGATATTATGAAGCTTGTGAAGATTTTTCCAATAGATGAAGCATATGTTAATGCAGCGCTAAAATATAAAAAGATAGTCTTTTTTGAAGAAGGAATGAAGAACGGCGGAATCGCCGAATATTTTCTTTCCCTTCTTATTGAAAAGGGTTTTAAGGGCAGGTATTGTATTTCTGCTCTTGAAAAATTCGTAAAACAGGCATCTGTTAAAAATCAGCTGGCTCAGAACGGCTTGTATGCTGATGGAATGTATAAAAAAATATCGGATATATACAGTGAGGAATGATCCGATGAGTGACAGCAGAATTGATAAAGAGCTTTTGTCAAGAGGGCTTGTCAGAAGTCGTGAATATGCAAGCAAGCTTATAAAAAGCGGAAATGTGACAGTGAACGGAAAAGTCTGTACCAAACCGTCATTTTCTGTCAGTGAAAATGATATTCTTGAAGTAACTGCTGAGATCCATGGATATGTCGGCAGAGGTGGTCTGAAGCTTGAGAAAGCGTTAGATGTTTTTAACATTGATCTTAAAGATCGTATCTGTCTGGATATAGGAGCATCCACGGGTGGATTTACGGACTGTATGCTTCAAAACGGTGCACAAAAAGTATACGCTTTGGATGTAGGTCACAGTCAGCTTGATATAAAATTGTTATCTGACAGCCGGGTTGTAAATATGGAAAAAACAAATATCAGAACGGCTGAGCAGTCATTATTTGATGACAGGATCGACTTTATTGCAACAGATGTGTCTTTTATCTCATTAAAGTATGTTATTCCCAAAATATCAGAGCTGCTATGTGAAAAAGGCGAGGCGTGTGTTCTTATCAAGCCTCAGTTTGAAGCAGGAAAAGAAAATATTTCAAAAAACGGGATAGTAAAGTCTGCATCTGTACATAAAACTATTTTAAACGATATGCTTTCATTTGCAGGAAAAAACGGGCTTACACCTTTTGGAATCGACGTATCTCCAATCAAAGGAGGAAGCGGAAATTCCGAATATCTCATGTATATGAAAAAAAATTGTGAATGTCCGGGATCTTTTTTTTCAGATGTTGACATGCTTGTAGAAAAAGCTTTGAAAAGGAAATGAAGAAAATGAATATAATCGTTTCTCCAAATTTAAATAAAAAAGATGCGTACTCATGTGCCGTTGAAGTAATAAAAAGGCTCAAAGAACTTGGCGCAAATGTGTTTATGGATAACAGTCTTGAGGATAAGTTTAAAAATGAATCAGTTTGCTTCGGTTCTTTTAATGACATGGTTTACAATTGTGATGTTGTAGCAGCTATTGGAGGAGACGGAACGATCTTAAAATGTGCTTCGAAAATGATCGACAGCAAAGCAGAATTACTTGGGATCAATACAGGTACACTCGGCTTTATGGCTTCTATGGAGAAAAATGAACTTGATTGTCTTGAACGACTTTTTTCAAAAAATTACAAAATATCAGAGAGAATGCTTCTGAAAGCGGAGATCATGAGTGATGACGGAAAGCTTCATTCATATCACGCTCTTAATGACATAGTGGTTACCGGGATGTACGCAAAAATAGTGGATTTTGACGTGCTGGTAAATGATCATCTTATCGGAAGTTACAGGGCTGACGGTGCAATTTTTGCAACTCCTACCGGTTCAACAGCATACTCCCTTTCAGCCGGAGGACCTGTTATAGAACCCGAACTTAAGTGCATGGAAATGAATCTGATATGTCCCCATTCATTATATTCCAGACCTATGATCTATACAGATGATAAAGTAATTACAGTTGTTCATCATTCTTCTGAGGAAACAAATGTGTATTTTTCAGTTGACGGAAATGAGCCAAAGAGATTTAAAAGCGGAGATAAACTTATAATAAAGAAGTCACAGCATAAGATCAAACTGATCGACATGTCCGGAGTTTCCTTTTATGATGCATTGAATCAGAAATTGTCACGCTCATTGAAATAATCAGACGAAAGGATGAGAAAAATGAAAAATCAAAGGCATAAGAGAATTCTCGAAATAATCAGCTCATCCTGTATTGAGACTCAGGATGAGCTTCAGAAGGAACTTATCAAGTCAGGATTTAATGTTGCTCAGGCTACGGTTTCGAGGGATATTCAGGAGCTGAGACTTGTAAAAAAGGCTGATGATAATGGTGTATACAGGTATTTTCAGTCAGAAAACAAAGATGTTCGTTTTTCCAATCTGCTTATTCAGACTATTATCAGTGTGGATTATGCAGTAAATATGGTAGTAGTAAAGTGTCACACCGGAATGGCTCAGGCAGCATGTGCCATGATCGACTCAATGAATTATAATCAGATCCTTGGGACGATCGCCGGTGATGATACTATTTTTATTATGCTTAAAAATGAAGAAAATGCACGAAAACTCGTGCAGACAATAAAACAGTTAATAAGCTAAGCTGAGAGAAAAAGAGGGGAAGAGAAGATGCTTAAGGAATTATACATAGAAAATCTTGCGGTGATCAGAAGTGCTGTAATTCCGATCTCGGAAAAATTCAACGCTTTTACGGGCGAGACCGGCGCAGGAAAATCAATTCTGATAAATGGAATTAACGCAGTTCTCGGGCAGAGGGTCACAAAGGATATAGTAAGAACCGGGGCAGAAAAAGCTGTTGTGACCGGTTTGTTTATAAATTTATCTGAAAAAGTTAAAACTAAACTTGATGAACTTGGAATAGACTGTTCTGATAATGAGATAACAATAACCCGGGAGATAAATGCAGACGGTGGAAGCGTTGCAAGAATAAACGGAAGAACATCATCGGTGTCTGTATTAAGAGAAATAGGGGAAATGCTGATAAATATTCATGGTCAGCACGACAATCAGATACTCATGTGTCCTGAAAATCACACACAGATTATAGACAGCTTCGGAGGAGATATGTCTTTCCTTGAGGATTACAGAGAGTCATTCAAGGAACTTCAGGCTTGTGCAAAGAAATATTCTGAGGTAATGAAAAAAAGAAATGCAGCAGCCGAAAGAAAAATATATCTTTTATCAGTTGTTGAGGATATTAAGCATCTGGAGCTCGAAAAGGATGAGGACATAAGTCTTGAAGAAGATTACAATATGCTTAAAAACAGTTCAGATATAATAAATGCACTGAATACGTCAAAAAACCGTATTGAAAGTGAAGATTCAGGTATTACGGATGAACTCAGTGAGATCGAAATAGAGCTTGGAGCAGTTTCCTCAATATATCCTCCTGCTTCTGCCTTTCTTGACCGAATAGCTTCCCTGAAAATAGACCTGCGTGATCTTGCGTCAGAGATAGCCCATTGTTCAGGTACACTCGAGGTCGATGACGAGATATTTGATCATATTACAGAACGACGCAGAACCATAGGAATGCTTAAAAGAAAATACGGACTGGAGCTTAATGAGCTTATTGATCTGTGTGAACAGTCTGAAGCAGAGCTTGATACCATAGAAAATAGTGATGAGCTTTTGGATAAGCTTGAAAAGCAGAAAAAGGAGCTTCTTGATATCACTACTAAAAAAGCCAAAGCATTATACGAATACCGTCTGAAAATTTCAGAAAAATTTGTTTCAAGAGTCACAGAGGAATTGAGATTTCTTGACATGCCTAATGTTGTCATAGAAATAAGGCATGAAAAGGGAAAGCTTTCAGTAAATGGTATGGACACATCGGAGATCCTTATATCTGCCAATAAAGGCGAAGATCCCAAGCCTGTATCAAAGATTGCATCAGGCGGAGAGCTTTCAAGAATAATGCTTGCTTTAAAAACAGTAATAGCAGATAAGGATGATATTCCTACTCTGATCTTTGATGAGATAGATACAGGTGTAAGTGGTCGTGCTGCTCAGAAAATCGGTATAAAACTTCAGGAGATCAGCTCATACAGGCAGGTGCTTTGCGTTACTCATCTGGCTCAGATAGCCTCTATGGCCGATGATCAGCTTCTTATAGAGAAACAGACTATTGGTGAAAGAACTGAAACAAATGTTCACAAACTTGATGAAGAAGGCAGGATCAGAGAAATAGCAAGAATAATGGGCGGAGCTCAGCCGAGCGGACTGATGCTTGAAAATGCCAAGGAACAGTTAATACTTAATAAACGAAAATAAATAAAATGCCAATGAATTGTTATCATTGGCATTTTTATTTGTGCGAATAATAAATTGAAAATAAAACATTTTTCTGATATAATATAAACTGTGTCTGCTATCATGACGCAAATCTTATTATAATTTCGGAGGGAAAATGATTACAGTTTCTAATGTCAGCATTCAGTTCGGCGGAACGACTCTTTTTAAAAATGTAGAACTGAAATTTACAAATGGCAACTGCTATGGAATAATTGGTGCAAACGGAGCAGGAAAATCAACATTTCTGAAAATACTCAGCGGAGAACTTGAACCGACAACAGGTGAAGTATCAGTAAAAAAGGATGCAAGAATGTCTGTTTTAAAACAGGATCATTTTGCATATGACGAATATACAGTTCTTGATACAGTGATCATGGGAAATGAAAAGCTGTATAAGATAATGAAGGAAAAAGACGAAATATATGCAAAAGAAGATTTTTCGGAAGAAGACGGTATCAGAGCATCAGAACTCGAAGCGGAATTTGCAGAGCTTGACGGCTGGGAAGCAGAATCAAATGCATCAAAGCTGATACAGGGACTGGGTATTTCTGAAGAGCTGCTGTATGAGCAGATGAGTGCAGTTTCTGCCAAGGAGAAAGTAAAGATACTTCTTGCACAGGCTCTTTTTGGAAATCCGGATATTATTCTTCTTGATGAACCGACCAACCATCTCGACATTGAAGCTGTAAGATGGCTTGAAGATTTTCTTGCAGATTACTTTGGAACAGTATTGGTGGTATCTCATGACAGACACTTTTTAAATAATGTATGTACACATATTGTAGATATAGATTATACAAAAATTAAAATGTATGTCGGAAACTATGAATTCTGGTACGAATCAAGCCAGCTTATACAGCGAATGATGAAGCAGCAGAATAAAAAGGCAGAGGAAAAAATTGCTGAGCTCAAATCGTTTATTGAACGTTTTTCTGCAAATAAGTCAAAATCAAGACAGGCAACATCAAGAAGAAAGCTGCTTGACAAGATAACAGTTGAAGAGATGCCGGCATCGAGCAGAAAGTATCCGTATATCGGTTTTTCACCTGACCGTGAGCTCGGAAAGGAAGTCCTTCAGGTCGATGATATCTGCAAAACAGCAGACGGCGAAACAATTCTGAAAAATGTTCGATTTACACTTTCCAGAGAAGATAAGGTCGCTTTTGTAAGTGAAAATGAACATGCAGTAACAATGCTCTTTAAAATACTTATGGAAGAGGAACAGCCTGACAGTGGTTCATTTAAATGGGGTGTATCGACATCATGTTCATATTTTCCTGTGGACAATTCAGTTTATTTTAATAACTGTAAGCTTTCCATCGTAGACTGGATAAGACAGTATTCCATAAATGATGAAACAGAAACCTACCTCAGAGGTTTTCTTGGAAGAATGCTGTTTTCCGGTGATGATGTTTACAAGCCTGTTGATGTTCTGTCAGGCGGTGAAAAGGTAAGATGTATGTTTTCAAGAATGATGTTGTTCGGATCGAATGTTCTTATTCTTGATCAGCCGACTAACCATCTTGATCTTGAAAGCATTACAGCAGTAAACCAGGGACTTGAAAGTTTTAAAGGTGTTGTATTGTTTACATCCCATGACCATGAAATACTTCAGACAGTGGCAAACAGGATAATAGAGATCACACCTGACGGAGTTATTGACAGAACAGGTACTTATGAAGAATACCTTGATTATAAAAAAGAAAACAGAAAATGATAAATTGCTATTTTTCACGTAATGTGTTATTTTTTGCTTGATATTCGTTTCAGTTTTGTATTTTTCAAATCATTTATATCATAAAAAGAATACTGAAAGTATTTATGATTTTGAGTGTATTTACACAATAAAATACATCTTTGTCTGAAATATACAAAAGAAAGGTTGACACAAGACGCATTCATTGTTATAATAGAACATATACTTAATATACATATTATTTGGTGGTGAAAGAATGCAGAAAATTACTTGTTTATTACTTGCTATTTGTCAGGCAGCATCGCTTGGTTCAGCAGGAAAGTCATCCGTTTCAATTCAGGAAAACAGTACGTTAAGTAGAACAGAAAGTATTACTACGACAGACTATTTAAAGAGTCAGACAAATATTTCTGTCGGTTCAATTAATTTATATTCATCGCATTCAGAGTCAGGAATTGCAGAGTATAATTATAATATGCTTGTTCATTTCTCTGAAAATATGAATAACAGTCAGGCTTCAAATGTTATTGAAAGCAGCCGGAAGGGTGAAATAAAATTACCTGAACCTCAGAAAATTGAAGAAAAGGCTAAAGAAGCAGCGAAAGCAGAAGCAGAAGCTGAAGCTGAAGAAGCAGTTGTAAATGAATCTTCTGAAGAAATAACTCAGCCGGAACCTGAAAAGCCATCTGTTACTGAACCGGAAGCTCCGGTGGAACCTGTAGTGACAGCAGAGCCTGTCATTGATGATTCTGATATTACATGTACAGGTATTGATGTATCAAAGTGGCAGGGAAGAATTGACTGGCAGCAGGTTAAGAATGCAGGTGTTCAGTTTGCAATTATTAAAGCCGGAGAGGGTCTTGATGTTGAATCAAGGTTTTATGAAAATATTACAAATGCCAAAGCAGCAGGAATAAACTGTGGTGTTTACTGGTTTGGACATGCATCATCCCCTGATGAAGCTGTTCAGGAAGCAAGAGCGTGTATGGACGCAATTGCAGGATATCAGCTCGAGTATCCGGTTGTATATGATTTTGAGTACAGATCACTTGATTCGAATCCGATTGCCGGCAACAAATCACTTCTTACGGATACTATACGTGCGTTTTTATGTACCCTTCAGGATAACGCATATTATTCGATGTTTTACACCAATGGTGATTTTTCAAGAAGATACACAGAATTAAGCAGGATAAACTGTGATTTTGATATATGGTGTGCCGGTTACAATACATCTGCACCTAGTCTGGAATGCGGAATATGGCAGCATTCGGAAAAGGGCACAGTAGCGGGAATGGATATTGACAAACTCAACGGAAGTCATACTGATGTTGACCTTGATATTTCATATAAAAATTATCCAATGAAAATGATCAAATATCATTTAAACGGTTTTTAATTAAAATAATGAATAAAAAAAGAGCATCAAAATTGATGCTCTTTTTTTATTCATTGATAATTATTTTTGCGTCTCTGGAAAAAATGATAAGCAAAGTACCATTAGTAACACGAATTTGAGCCGAAGAACCTATGAATTCATTGCTGACTCCCACAGGGAAGCTGTTATTCATACTGTAGTCGTCAAGTGTATATTTTAATCCGGTCTCATAGACTCCGGTACTGACTGTGTCTATAGAAAAAACAGATATAAATCCTTTGGATTCTTCAGAGAAACTAACAGATGAGTTGCTTATGACCGTAAAAATTTCATTGTCACCGTATAGAAAACCTTTCAATCCCTGCTTTGCAAGCATTGTTAAAGTCTGAATATTTGAAATCGTATGAGAGGTTCTTCCGCCTGTACCACCAAAAAAATAAAATAAGTTGTAATCACGTTCTATGCCTTTTCTGACAGCATAAAGTAAATCAGTATCATCTTTCACCGGATTGAGCTTAATAATTTCTGTATCTTTGTATTCAGGTACAAAACCGAGTGAATCGAAATCACCTAAAATAAGATCCGGTTTGACTTTGTGTTTTTCAAGAAAAGAATAACCTCCGTCAGCAGCGATGATAAAATCATCAGGATCAAATGATGGTAATTCATCATTGTAGTAGCTTCCTGCTCCGAAAATATAACAAATATGGGGCATATTTAAACATCCGTTCTAAAAAATGATCTTCAAAGCTCTGTATTTAACAAGCAGAGGTGTGGAATATCCCCGGCGTTGTTAAATTTTATATTTCTTGATATCAAGATCATCATATTCTTGTTCCATAGTAGTTTTTATTATTGATGATTCATAAGCAAGTGACATTATATAAAGAGTATTGACAAGTATATCTTCTTTTTCTTTAACATAGCTGTCATTGTTTTTTACAATTTCCTTGATTTTAGCTTTTATTGGTTCCGGTTTATAAATACCTGCATCATCAAGAGTACATATAACTGTACAGAACAGATTGTAGAGATCGATATCAGGAATGATATCATCGCTGGTATCTTCAACAACACCGTTTATATAATTCATCAGAATAGCTATGTTTTCAAGCTGCATTGTTCCCCTGAGCATATTTATCAGGAGAATGCGAATAACCTGAATTTCATAGTATTTTTTACCGGGAATATTTACGACCCATCCTCTTTTGATCCAGTTCTGTATAGTTGAACTACCAAGTCCTGTCAATTTAGAGAGCTGTGAAAGTGTAAGTCCTCCTGTTGCAGTGAGAATAGGTGAAATTAACGAAAAAGCTTCTGTTTTAACTTTTTCAGAAAAAGGCAATGTAGTTCCCGGAATGTGTTTTATCATAAGCAAGTCTCCTTAAACAATGTAAATTATTCTATTAAATCAAATTATCTTTTTGAAAGTTCTTAAAATCTTTTTTCTTAATCAAACAAACCTTTAATATGATACTTTAATTATATCACGAGTTCAACTGAACCGCAAGTTGGAAAAAGCCCATATATCGCTGTATATAGTCAAATATCAGTATTTTATGTATTTATTAAGGAAATTCTCTGTATTTTGAATGTTTGTGAAGCCGTTTGTTTTTGGAAAACAGGCAGAAAAAAAGACGAATAAAAATTCGTCTTTCTTTCTGAAATGTAAAAATTATATTTATGAAAATTTCTAATTTATAATGTCAGGCAACCTGACAACAGAATTATAGTGAATAACTATAAATAAACTATAATTATTATAGCATGTTTATGCAGTTATAACAATTCTAAAATAATGCCATTTAAGTCGGTTTAAAAGGAAAAACAGATAAATTCATAAAATATCTCACGTATGCTAAGAATATTGATTGTATGAAAAATCCCCGCAAAAGCGGGGATTATATCATTCAAAGCTCTGTGTTTGGATATTATTTGTCTGCAGTAACTTTTCTTCTTGAACGTGAAAGTGTCCTTTCATCTATTTCACAGTCTTCTGATGATGTAAGTTCCTGTTCTGTCCAATCACCCCAGTCACTCCAGTCAGATATTATCTCTTTTTCATAGAAGTAAAGTGTTTCTATTAATTCACGTCTTCTGTACATAAACCATTCTGTTTCAGCAGAGCCGAATTTCATTGCATATGATTTACCATTAACTACATGTGAACTGAAGAAAATATTACTTGTTGTTGAATCACCGGCAGGTGTTCTTGTCATATTGTCATTTGCAAGACGCCAGTTTTTAACATCAGGCTTAACATTTTGTTCACTGATAACCTCATCATATGTCCATTTAACGTTGTAAAGATTACTGTTGAAGAAATTAGCAACATCCGGAGTAGAGAAAGAAATGCTGGTCATATTCATAGGATTGAACCATCCTGCATACTTGAAACCGGACTGTCTTGCAACAATTTCAGTTTTATCATCAACAGGAATGTTTTCTGAAGTGAAATACTGATCAACTTTCCAGTCAGAATATTTGTTTTCAGTTCTGACAAGATTATAATCTTCATATTCTGATGAATTTGTAGTTTCACGTTTATCTATAGAACGTGTTCTGGTTCTCATTCTGTATTCTTTTTTGGTTTCTGTGATATATGTTGAAGCAGGAACATATTCAGGTGTTGAACTCCATTCAGACCATGTTCCGGCGCTTACTGTCAGTGTTATAGACATTGGAGAGCCTTTTATGAATTCTGTGTCAGGATCAATACTCTGTCCGATAACAGTATCGTAATCTCTGTCATCAGTAACATAGATAATTTCTGTTGTAACACCTTTGAATCTCAGCATATTTTCTGCAGCAGATTTTTCCTGACCAATATAATTAATGATTTTGTCTTTTTCCGGTTCCGGTTCAGGCTCAGGCAGCGGCTCCGGCTTTGGAATAATATTTTCCGGCTGAGTTGTAGGAACTGAATGGAATGAAGCAGCTTCAGGAATAGAGTTTAAAATCTGGTCAATGGATGCTGAATCAGATACATTTGCTTCATTTTCTGAAATAGTATTGATCGATTTGTAAGAATCCTTATTGTATGCAAATAAATAATCATTTGCATCTGCTGTTGCTTGTGGTTCAGATATGTTCTGCACAGATTCAGGACTTGGAATTGTGGAATTATCTTTATAATCTGATAAACCGTTTCCTTTTCTGTATTGTGTATAAGTGATCGGAGTTTCTTCAAATGTCAGACCTGATGATGAAGAAACATTCTGTTCTGATGCATTGATTCCGAAGCTTGTATTTTCAAGAGTTTTGATCTTATCAGCAATATCCTTATTCAGTTCATCAGCTGTAACTTCATTAGATTCAGTCGATGCTGTCTGCATTTCATTACCTGAAAATGAATCAAAACCGGTACCAAATGAAGGTGGAGCAACAGCTTTTGGAGCTGAATTGTCAAATGAAGGCGGAACAACTGTCTGACTAAGGTCAATTCTTTCGTTATCAGCCTTTTCTGCCATAGTTTTCATCTGATTGTATGAAATATACTGCTGATAGGAATTATCGTTGTTTATGTTCTGTTTATAAGGATCAGGACGTTTAAATTCAGGAATTTTAGGAGTGTTTAAACTTTCAAAAGTTGTATTGCTTCCTGAATACTGCACTTTTTTCTGTTCATCGTTTGCGGGATTGTTTAACGTATTTGCAGCTATTGCAGCAGCTGAAGAATTGAAACGCTGATTACTGTTGCTAACATTACTGAAAGCCGGTGACGAAGGATTGGAATTTATCTGAGCACCGGACATACGACTCTCATTTGAAATTTTTTCACTTTCATTCTCTCTGACAGCCCAGGATTTTTCGCCTGTTCTGAGATTGGTTCCGCAGAAGCCGCAGAAATTCATTTTATTCTTTTTTGTGTCTTTAATTATTTCTCCACAATTAGGGCATTTCATGTTATGCAACCTCCAAAACTATAATTACTATCTTAAATTTTAACATATGAAAGAAAATTATTCAACTATATTTGAGTAAAAGCATAAAAAAATCTTTTTGTAAATTTTGTGCATTGTGCAAAAATACTAAATAAATGCGGAAAAATCTATAAGTATGAAGTGATCAACCCGGACATGATATCATATCAGCAGGTTTAAAAATCCCATGATCATTCCCAGTATTCCGCCTAAAATAACCAGAGCACGTAATTCTTTTTGTGAAATTGACATAATTAACTTTTCGAGTTCAGGAAGTTCAAACTCATTGATCTTATCTTCAACGATAGACTGGATATCAACACTTTTAATTATTTTTTCAAGATAATTATCACTTAAAGAAGTCCATAAATTCCAGAGCTTTTCCTTGTAATCCGGAAATTTTTCGTTGATCAGACAAATGAAATCTTTCATCGGTTTGCCTTTGTATTTTTCATATTCTGCTGATACTAAATCAGTGATCAGTTCAGGAGCTTTTTCAGAAATGACAATGTCAATTTTTTCAACTATCGAATCATGTGCTGAGCTGATCGCTTTTGAGGCAATACCTGAAAACATAGGATTCATACTTTTTAGTAATTCATCGGTACCGGAATCCAGAAGCTTGGTGCTGATTTTTTCAGTTATAAGTTTGTCGGTAATATGGGTCGATGCATAACCTGCAATGGATTCAGCTTTATCATCGGCAAACTCAAGAAATCCTTTTTCATTTAAAAAATCTGAAAGAGTTTTCTCGTTTTCACTGACCGATAATAATAATTTGTCTGAATATGCCATCAGTTTTTCTTTTGTTTCATCAGAAAGCATGTGCTTTTTGATGGTATCACTGTCAAGAAGATTGTTTCCGACTACTTTTGCTACAGCTTTGGCAAGTCTCGGTTTTTCTTTCGGAATAAGTCCGGGTGTGAAAGGTACACGGAGTTTTCCTATATATAATGCTTTCCATGGTCTGAAAAGCATTTTTATTGCAAGCCAGTTAGTTAGTAAACCAATACCTGCTCCGATTGCAGGAGCAGTGATTATTTCCCAGTTCATGTTTTTGTTCTCAACTTTCTTATATATTTTTTTACTCCGCCAAAATATACATTATGACGGAGTATTGATTCATTGATTACTTTGTTTTATTTAAAATCGCATCAACAGTTTCTGAGATGTTGACTGCTATGTTGTCGACCTGAGTGATCGACTTATCAATATTGTAACCGGATTCGGAGTTCTTGGTAACAAATTTGCCGAGATTCAGCAGGATCTTTCTTATAAGATCAAGAGTGCTGCATATTTCAGCAAGTGTTTCTTGTGATACTCCCTTTGGATTGTTGCAGGCTTCTATCATTTGTTCAATAACTGAATTGATAGTTTTTGCAGCATCTGCGGTCTTGTTGTTGTTTGAGAAAATAGATACAGCTTCTTTTCTTATCGCAGTTACATTATCTGAAAGATGAGGAATATTTTCCTTTATGATCTTTGCCATATCATTCAGATTTTTCCTGATCTCTGCAACCTGTGCAGAATCGTTTTTCGGAAGATTTTTTGAATAATATACACAGTTTTCCTTTACATTTGCACCATGGAAAATTGCTGTAGCCATTTCGGTGCATGTTTTGCATCCGCATGCTTTACAGTTGATATTTCTGTCTTCCGTATTGTTTTTGAACATTGCATTGAAAATATTGTTCAGATCATTGTTTGTAGGCTGCTGAACAAATTTTGATTTTGCGCTGTATTTTCTGCAATAAAGCTCAATACTGAGCTCTCTGTCAAATTCCTTGAAAAGTTTATCAGTTTTATTCAAAAAGATACCGCTTCTTCTTTTTTCAGCATCTCTTTTTGTGATATCCATTACTCTTGAAATAGTTGAAAGTGATACACCGTCACTCATTCCGACTGAGGCATTGCATCCATCGTTACAGCTGAGCATTTCAAATACATCAGGTGCATTTTCATCCTGAAGTGAAAGATAATCATTCATCTGTGAATAAATTCTTTCAAAACCGGCGCTTGATGTAATATTAAGATCGTTTCTGTAAATGAGGATGTTTTCCTTAAGTCCTTCAGGCTTTGGATAAATTGAACCCATAAGACCCTGTTTTCCGGAAAATTCAAAATAATAACCCTGTCCTGTACTTGAAAAAGAAATCTTCCTTTTGTCAAAATACTCTTTCATTCTTTTGAATGTAACGTTGTATTTTATGAGAGAAGTTTCTTCGAACTCTTCTTTTCTTGCGATACAAGGTCCGAGATAAGCAAAATCAGCAGTATCGTGAAGCTGTCTTCTTGCGTAGATAGCTGTGCAGGCTGCAGGACTGTGAACAGGTGAAAGTTTAGGAAGAAGTCCCGGATTATGCTTCTGAGCAAAGCTCACAACTGATGCACATGAGGAGGTAATGTATTTTCCGACTAAATTTTTGTTTACTGAATGAAGCTGAGCCCATGTTGCTATATCAGCACCAAATGAAACATCGTAAATTTTTCTTATTCCCTGGGTATAAAACCATTTGAGGACATCCTGCCATACGTCAGGGAAAGCGACTTTGATCGAAGGGTCAACCAAAAGAGATACCTGTCCCTTTTTGCTGTACATATCTTCAATAAAATCTTCATAATCATCTATAAAATCTCTTGCTCCATGAGGGCAGCATCTTATACACTCGCCGCAGTTTATACATTTTTCTGAATCAATATCCGTATAGATCCGACCATCAGGTGCGGTCTTAACTACACATGCTTCAGAAACAGGACATACACGGACACAGGCATTACAACCGATACATTTTTGCGGATTTACAGTAACAATTTCCATAATATGTATTAAAGGCTGGAAAAATATGCAGCCATCCTCCTTCTTTGGATAAAATGTATTGAAAAGGCATAGAAAATTAGTGATTTTGCCTATTATAAACTAAAAAATATAATTATTAATCATAACTTAATTGTATCATATTTTACATGTGGTGTCAAGGTTTGATATGAGTATATTTGTGAAATATAAAAGACATATAAATGCTGTATTTATTAAAAAAATTACTATATTGATCTGCTTTTTGTCCTATCATTGCAATCAAAAGAGAAAAACAATATATTTATCACTTTAAACTTTTAAAGTTTAAACTGTCAAATTGCTGTGTTTATTTTTTTTATATGTATTTAAATTGTTAAAAAAACAGAACTTTTTGAGAAGAGTATCAATATACTGGAATTTTTACACATGATGTTGTATAATAAAATCAGCATCCGAAAACACAGATGCCGAATTATATTTTCTATTTAGGAGTTGATGCGTGGTGGGAATGGATTTCAGCAGAAAGCTTCCGATACCGAAGGAAATAAAAGCACAGTTTCCTTTGAATGATAAGCTCAAAGAAATCAAGGAAAAAAGAGATAAAGAGATCAGCAGGGTATTCACCGGGGAAAGTAACAAGTTTTTAATGATCATAGGTCCATGTTCAGCAGATAACGAAGAATCTGTTATCGATTATATAGGCAGACTGGCTGTTGTACAGGAAAAAGTCAAGGATAAGATCCTTATTATACCTCGTATTTATACAAACAAACCGAGAACTACCGGAGAAGGATACATGGGAATGATCCATCAGCCGAATCCTGAGAAAAAAGAGGACCTGCTCGAGGGAATCATATCTGTAAGAAAGCTTCATACAAGAGCACTTGCTGAAACTGGTTTTGTATGCGCTGATGAGATGCTTTATCCGTACAATACAAGATATCTGGATGATTTGCTTGGATATGTTGCCATAGGAGCACGTTCTGTTGAAAATCAGGAACACAGACTTGTAGCAAGTGGAATTGATGTTCCTGTTGGTATGAAGAATCCTACCAGCGGTGATATCAGTGTAATGCTCAATTCTATCAAAGCAGCTCAGATAAGTCATAACTTCATTTACAGAGGATGGGATGTTACTACTTCGGGCAATCAGCTTACACATGCCATTTTAAGAGGATATATTGATAATCATGGTGTTACTCATCCTAATTATCATTATGAGGATCTGATAGGTCTTTATGAAAATTATTCAAAAAGAAATCTTAATAACATGTCTCTTATTGTAGATACAAATCATTCAAATTCCGGAAAGAAATATAATGAACAGACCCGAATAGCTAAAGAGATACTCCACAGCTGCAGACATTCCGATGACATTAAAAAGATGGTCAAAGGTCTTATGGTTGAAAGCTATATTGAAGACGGTGCGCAGAAAATTGGAGAAGGCGTTTACGGAAAATCTATCACAGATCCGTGTATAGGCTGGGAGAAAACCGAAAGACTGCTTCTTGATATAGCTGAACTTCTCTGATAAATTTTTTTCATAATAAAAACAAGCACGTAAAATCTGCAAATCCATGCAGAATTTTACGTGCTTTTAACATTAGAGACTTTTTAGTCTCTAATTTTTTTGCCTGCTGATAATAAAAAACATGCTCGAAAAAAATGATATTTTCTTCATCAGTCGTTGGTGTTTTTGTATTCTCTGTAATAATCCTTTCCGTCAGATGTTTTGAAATAATCTTCCTCTTTAAGCGTAAAATCGGAATACTGTTGTTTGTCAGAAGTAAACATCGAATATTCATTTCCGTTTTCGGTTTCAAGTGTTCCGGAAGCGGTTTCGTTATCATGTTCGTCAAACTGTATCCAGCCGCCGTTTTCATATATCAGAATGTATGCGGTTCCTTCTTTTCCGTTAAAGCACCATTTTCCTCCGACCTTGTCAAACCCGGTGATCTCTTCTGTCTGATCACTTTGAACAGATGATGTTACTGACGATACGAGCATTGTTTCGTCCTGACTGATCAGTGATGTTGCTGAGGTTTGAATGCTCTGAACAGGTTCGGAAATATGTGTAATTGTTTTTGTAACGTTTGTTTCGGATGAGAAAGGAACAGGTGAAACCGCTGTGGTTTCCGGAATAAATGTGCTTACAGCTGTGTCTGCAGTGTCACAGACGTTTGAAGCTGTTTTTTCTGTAACTGATACGATAGTTGTCATTAAGTCGGTTTCGGTTACCTGAGTTGTTTTGTTTGATAATTCGACATTTATTGTACTGTTATCTGTTTCCTGATTGCTGCATGAAGAGAGAAATACACAAAGAGGAATAAAAAATAAAATAACAGAATACTTTTTTCGATTCATATAACTACCTCACATAATGAATGCAATAATCTATAAATTCACAATGCAACATATTGATTATACTCTTATTCATATCAAAATGCAATATGGAAAAAATAATGAAAAAAACTAAAATAATACATAATATTTTGTAATAGAAATATTGTGTGCATAATATGTATGTTTAAAAAAAACAAAAATAGAATAATAAGGTAAAATTTATTATTTTTCGGTTTTTTCAACTATTATTCCTGTAAAATAGCGTGAATGTTTTGTCTGATCAAGGATCTGTTCAACATTGTCGTACTGTTCTCTCTGCAGATATGATGCTTTGGTATTGAGATAATTGTTTCCTGCTGTATGATTACCGAACACGTTTAATCCCTGAAGCTTTTTTTCTGTCGGAAATATACAGAATGTATGGATAGCCTGATATAAAACATCAAAATTCATACTGATGATGCCTGTATCGGTTTCTTTCAGATTTTTACTGAATCCGGAGACAGCCTTTTTCTCAGAGCCTTCTTTTGAGAGAGCCGTACAGCGGATATCGTTGATACTGAACTCACGGTAAGGGATACAATGTGCTTCAAGACATAGGCGTATCTTATCCGGATCTGATCCCCATGATCCTTTTTTAGTCGGAATTTTTTCAAACGGCTTGATTTTGAAGGATTTACCAAGTTTTACTATGGCTTTTTTTCCTGCCGGTCTGTAGAGACCGGATATTTCAAATTCAGCAGCCAGTCTGAAAAAGTCGGTATTGTCTTTACATTTTGAATAACCGGAAAGTCTTAAAAGATTGCATACTGCAATTACTTCACATATCACATGATTCATTGTGACGCTTGCAAATTTAAGTTTCGGGAAATTTCCTCCGCTTTGGTTTACGATAACTTTTGTGCCTTTAAACGTAACGTTGTTGTCACGTGACAGACCGAGTGCCATATTGCCGGAGTAATTCCGGATCGTTTTTGATACCTTTGAATCTGTACATCTGATCCAGCCAAGGTACTGCATGTATATGGAACCGAACAATATCCATCGTGAAAGACCTTCTGGAAACAGCGGAAGACTGTCTTTTTTCTCTGCAAGAACAGAGGAACCGGACAGATAATAGTATTTGTCATTTATTTTTTTTGCTGAACGTATCGATATTCCGCTGTATGGGATCGTTTCATCAAAAGCTTCAACGATCCATTCGAATGCATCAGATGAATTTTCGGAAAAGAAGACAGACGGACTGTCTTTGCTGCTGTCCGAACTTATTGAAAGATATTTGTTTTCAGATGACAGTATGTATCCTTCTGTTCCGGATGAAAAAGTAAACCCGGTTTTTTTGAATCTGGATACTTTTAATATATTTCTGAAAACAGAAAAATATTTTGTTTCGATTCCGTTGCGGCTGAAAATGTAATATGTTTCCTTGTCCAGATATTTTACGCATCTTATCGGCTCTGAAGACAAAGCTGTCACCTCCGTCAGAAAGTTTTCTGTTTTATCATATTATACCTTATTGTAACATTTTTTAAAAAATAAATAAATTGAAAATACAACAAAAAATATTAGATGTATCTTGATTATTTTATATAATTTATATATAATATTAGTAATGCTTTAAAT
The DNA here is from genome assembly GCA_045643005.1 of Oscillospiraceae bacterium. Lineage (GTDB taxonomy): Bacteria > Bacillota > Clostridia > Oscillospirales > Ruminococcaceae > HUN007. The sequence continues at coordinate 50,809 of JAZUJY010000280.1, forward strand.
GCATATAGGAAATACTTATTACAATAATAAGTTATGTATAGTTTTATTTTGAAAGGTGAATATTATTATGAAAAGGAAACTTCAGAAAATTGTTTCCGTTGTTTCAGCAGCTGCGATGTGTTCATCTGCTGCTTTTCAGACGGGAACGATGAACGATCGTGCAGCCGCTGCCGGCGGGTATTCTATGGAGAAGCTGGACAGAGGTATTTATGCGGTAAAATCAGCACAGGGAATGTTTGTAAGCTGGCGATTCAATGCGGATGATTCGTCTGATGCCGAATTCAGACTGTACAGAGATGATTCTCTGATCTATACCTCGTCAGCCGGTGAAGCAACATGTTATCTTGACAAGTCAGGAAATGCATTTTCAGTCTACAGAGTGGATACATATGAAAACGGTTCTTTGAAATCATCTGATAAATGCAGCCTTTCATCCGGGTCTTCGTATTTTGATATTCCGCTTAACAAGCCGTCCGGTTCATGCAGCTATTCGGCAAATGACTGTTCAGTCGGAGATGTTGACGGTGACGGACAATATGAGATATTTTTAAAATGGGACCCTGAAAATGCCAAGGATAATTCGCAGGAAGGTTATACTGATAACGTTTACATCGACTGCTATACACTTTCAGGAAAAATGCTGTGGAGAGTTGATCTTGGAAAAAATATCAGAGCAGGACAGCATTATACACAGTTCCTGGTAGCTGATTTTGACGGTGACGGAAAGGCAGAGATGACATGCAAAACAGCTGACGGAACTGTTGACGGAAAAGGTCAGGTCATAGGAAATGCCTGGGCTGACAATAGAAACAGTGCCGGATATGTGCTGAGCGGATCTGAATATTATACGCTTTTTGACGGAATGACCGGTGCGGCGCTGGATACTGTAGATTATGAATTCCCCAGAGGAAATGTAAACGACTGGGGCGACAAGTACGGAAACAGAGTTGACAGATTTTTAGGTGCTGTGGCATATCTTGACGGCGTTCATCCGAGTGCTGTATCAGTAAGAGGCTACTATACCAGAATGACTGCAGTTGCTTATGATGTTGTAAACAAAAAACTGGTCAAACGCTGGACTCATGATTCCGGAAGCAATGCGTATGACGGCTACGGAAACGGAAACCACAACTGTATGCCTGCCGATGTTGACGGTGACGGAAAACAGGAAATAGTACTGGGTTCCACATGTATCGATGACAACGGAAAGACTCTGTGGTGTAACAATAAGGGACATGGCGATGCAATGCATCTCGGTGATTTTCTCCCTGACAGAAACGGACTTGAACTCTGGGTATGCCATGAAGCTTCGCCATACGGACTTTCCCTTGTGGATGCAGCAACCGGAAACATTATTTTCCATAAGGATGGTTCAAAGGATACAGGAAGATGCGGTGCTGACAATGTATATGCCGGAAACAGAGGCGCTGAATTCTGGGGAGCTTCAGAATCTACAGTGTTTAACGGTCAGGGACAGAGTATAGGAACACAGAGACCGGGACAGAACTTTTTCGTGTACTGGGACGGAGATGCAGAAAGAGAGATACTTGACGGAACAACAGTATCAAAATATTTAAGTCCGGCAAATATCAAAACTATCTTTACAGCAAGCGGATGTATGTCAATAAACGGAACCAAAGCAGTTCCTTCACTTTGTGCTGACATAATCGGTGACTGGAGAGAAGAAATGGTATTTCCTCTTGAAAACAGTTCAGCACTGAGAGTATTCACAACAACAAGTACAACGAACATCAGACTTACAACACTTATGCACGATCCTCAGTACAGAATGCAGGTCGCAGGAGAACAGAACTGTTATAACCAGCCTGCTCATCCGAGTTTTTATCTTGGTTCAGATGCCGATCTGCCGGAGAGACCGTATGTTATGATAAACGGTGTTCAGACACAGGGCGGAGCAACACATGCTTCATCAGGTTCATCTGATCCGGGTGACGTATTCAATGTTTCTTTTGATCCGAATACAGAATATACGATAAAAAATGTAAACAGCGGTAAATATCTCGATGTTGACAGCAGCGGATCAAATGCAGCGCAGTCAGGATGGATCGATACTGATGGTTCGACGGCATGGAAAATAGTATCGGACAATGATGGATATTTTTATCTTTATTCACAGTACGGCGATAAAAGTCAGGTGCTTGATATAGCGGGAAAGAAAACTGCTGACGGTACAAATGCAGGCATTTACAGGCTTACAGGCGGCGACAATCAGAAATTTGATATTTCTCCAAATGGTGACGGTTCGTACAAGCTTTACACAAAAATTACAGGCTGTGCTTCGTGCGTGGAAGTGGCCGGAGGTTCATCTGAAGATGGTGCCAATGTTCAGCAGTATCAGGTAAACGGATATAACTGTCAGGACTGGATCATAGAACCTTTGAATAAGAAGACCCCCGAAACTGAGATCACAACAACAGCTGAGACAACAACAACTGAAGCACCTGTGTCAGTTTCTGACTCCGAAAAAACGATCGTATCAACAGTATCGGAAACAACAACTGAGAATAATACATATGAAATAATATACGGAGACATCAACGTTGACGGTGTAGCAGATCTGACAGATCTGACTGTACTCAGTATTTATCTTATGGGTGGAATTAAACTGGAAGCATCACAGATTATTGCGGCTGATATTGACGGCAACGGGATAACGGATATCGCTGACCTCGCAAGATTCAAACAGTATGTTTCCCATGATTCGGCAGTTACTGTTCTCGGTCCGAAAAACTGATCATCTGACAAGAAAAATTTATAGAATAAAAATATCCTCCCCGATCCTGAGAGAGGATATTTTTTGTGCAAATTTTATGATAATTGTGATAAACATGATTGGGGAAAACGGATATTTGATGAAACAAATTACAGATTAGAAAATTTGGTAGACAAGGAAAAACTATTATGATATACTATATAATGGATATTGAGCAAGGAATAACATATTTCTTGTAATTGCTTTTAGAAATTTCAGATATACAGACAGTTTTCATACTGCAGACAGGAGAATTATTATGAGCAAAAAAATATTATTGTTTTTGATCTGTTCATCGCTTCTTTTCGGTGCTTCTTCATGCAATGAGGCAAAAAAAGACAGCAGTGGTTCATCAGGATCTGTTTCAGATCAGGCATCAACTGACACGGAAAATGATGGTGAAAACAATAAAGATAATAAAAACAATAAAGATAATAAAAATAAAAAGGATAATAAAAACGGTAACCCTGCCGATTCAGATGCCCCGGACAATACGGGCGAGAATGATCCGATGAATGCAGATAAGAATGACGGCGTTTCAAATCAGGGCGGAAGCGGTCAGACTGCATCAGCTGCCACAATGTTTAAAACAGGTGTCTGGGCAGCTACTGACGGAAAAGTTTCTTTCAGCTATTATTTTATCGACAGCAAAAATCAGTGCGGACGTCAGGAAAACATGCTCAGTCATCAGGGAATAGAATTTTCATATACTTTTGACGGAGAGTACGTTGTATTTGACCAGAGTTCACTTCATGAGATAGATAATTGTATAGTGACCATGATCTCAGATACCGAAGGAATGATCGAATGGCCGAACAGCAGAGTTGAGACCCTGACATTTATTACTTCAGATATCAACGGTTTTACTTATCATTCAAACTTTGAACTTGAATCAGCAGCTCAGGAATTCTATACAAAGGATATGACTGAGGAAGAATCATACAAGTATATGGTAAGATCTGAAAACGAAAAAGGCGGAAAGGTAAGGATCGAGATATATACATTTGAAGATAATGATATTCATGTTCAGATGGTATACAATGTAGATCAGTCAACCGGAAAAGGAACTGATAATTCAGGAACAGAGATCAGTTTTTTCTGATGAATTAAAATATGAGCAGCAGTATCAGATTATTTATAACAAATCCATCAGGTGATCATCCGGATATACATTTCAGAAGACATTTCAGAGTTGATGGAAAAATATTATCGCAGACAGAGATACCGGACGATTCGGTATTAAAAGTCACACTTTATGATCATAACAACAGACCGGTAAGAAAGGTTAGTTCATTGAGAAAAAATGACCTGCGTGCGGATATCTTCAACAGCGGACTTACATGCTACAGAGAAAAACTTGATCCCGGCAGAGAGAAAATGAAACAGTTCGGATTCCCGGAGATCATGGTTGAAGACCCTGATGATCCTGAGCTTTCGATAAAGAAAGCATCCATCAAATGCTTTTATTCAGACAGTCTCTTTAAGTCTGTGATAGTAAGCGGTACTGATTCAGAGCATGGCATGATCTTTGATGACGGAATCGGATTTCTCGATGATAATTCAGAGCCGTTTGAACTCCTTCCTGAGGGAGAGTACAGGATCTGTGTCAGTTTATGTTCTCGTGAAGGAACAGAGCTTGCAGGTGATGAAAAGAACATCAGGATCTGTTCAAATAAAAAACAGATAATCTGCCGTTTCAATCCGGATTCGCATCATGACAATATGATCAGATGGAGCGAGGATTCAGGCATCCCGATAATCAACGATCTTGTGCCGGGATATCTCTCTCCTTATCTGGGAAAATGGTATTATCACATGGGCCTTTTAAAAATGTACAGGGCAAATGATATTTCCATGTACGTTTCGTCAGAGGTCCATATGTTTGTCTACCTTATAGATCCGACCAGTACATCGTATGAAACGGAGCTCGCATTTCTGGAAACACTTGAAAGAGTCGAGGATCCTCGATATTTTTCAGCTTACTGCTATGACATAGGAGAAGCGGACGGAGGTAAACGCTGTTTTTTTGAAAGAAAAGGAAAAATAATCCGTTTTGAAGAAAATGAATTCATGAAGCTTTGCAGAGTTGATACGGTTTCATCCGAAGCTGAAGAAAACGTTTTTTGCATAGATTTCAGAAATGTGATAAAAACAGCCTTTTCTGATGAAAAAATAGTACTGTCAGCAGGCTCAAAAGCAGCATTTACCGGAGTTGTAAGACCACTTCAGTTTGATAAGTCCGGATATGTTTTAAAACCTGATAACACATACTGTATAAAAAATGAAGTAAGTTTTCTGAGGTATACGTTCAGATACAACGGAAAAATATTTTCTGAGGACAGAAGTCTTCTTATGGAAAGAATTGATGATGAACCGATCGGATCATCAGTATATGAATTTTACAATATTTTTGAGATACCTGAGGATTCATGCGGATTTAAAATTAATATCAGTATAGATGCATATGACAGAAATGGAATAAGGACAAAGGCAGGAATTTCTTTTGACATTTTTGTAAAGCAGTAAATAGTCAGGAAAATGACAGACTTTTGATGCATTTGTACAAAATATCAAAATTCATTTAGATATTCGTATAACTTTGGTAGAAAAAATCATAGCAAAATACTTTTAAAGCATGAGAATTTGTGGTATAATATAAATAGGAAAAGTATTTGCTTTGACGACATTTTGATTTAGGGAAAGAGTGATATGTATGGCTGAAAAAATAATTAATGTTGACAGTAGTGATCAGATTCAGGAATTGCTCGGCAACTGTGATTCCAACCTTGATGCGATTCAGAAAAAGTATAACGTCGTAGTAATCAGCCGCGGAAACAATATTAAGATTATCGGTGATGATGCAAATGTCAGCGAAGCACATCAGGCTATAAGAGCACTTCTTGAGTTTGCCGGAAAGGGCGAAAACATCAATGAACAGTCTGTAAGATATGTTACAAATATGGTAGCAGAGGGTGCTGAAAAGGAACTCAAAGCTATGATGGGCGACAGCATATGCCTTACGACTTCGGGTAAGATAGTTCGTCCTAAGACCGTAGGTCAGCAAAAATATGTTGATGCGATAAAAAACAATACGATAGTTATCGGAATCGGTCCTGCCGGTACCGGAAAGACTTATCTTGCGGTCGCTATGGCGGTAAAGGCGTTCAAGGCCCATGAGATAACAAAGATCATACTTACACGTCCTGCAGTTGAAGCAGGTGAAAATCTTGGATTTCTTCCGGGTGATCTTCAGGAAAAGGTTGATCCTTATCTCAGACCTTTGTATGATGGTCTTTTTGATATGCTTGGTGCAGAAACCTTCCAGAAACATATGGAAAAAGGTACTATCGAAGTTGCTCCTCTTGCTTATATGAGAGGAAGAACACTTGATGATGCATTTATTATTCTTGATGAAGCTCAGAATACTACATCCGAGCAGCTGAAAATGTTCCTTACAAGACTTGGAACAAACAGTAAAATGGTTATCACCGGAGATGTAACACAGATAGATCTGCCTTCAAGCAAAAAATCAGGACTTGTTGAAGTAACAAAGGTCCTTAAAAATGTTGAAGATATTTCTATTCAGAAATTTTCTGACAAGGATGTCGTAAGACATAAGCTTGTTCAGGATATCATAAAAGCCTATGAGAAGTATTTTGAAGAAGGGAAGAAAAAGTAAATTATGGCTAAACTAAAGGTTTATATTAAAAATTCACAGTCGGAGGTAAAGATTCCTGTAGGTATAAGACTTCTTATCAGACGCTGCTGTCAGGCAGTTCTTATCACAGAGAAGTTTAAAAGAGATACTGAAGTCAGTGTTTCATTTATCAACAACAAGGAAATCAGAAATCTTAACAGGATCTACCGTGACAAGGACAAGTCAACTGATGTTCTGTCATTTCCTCTCGGCGAGGACGGAAATTATGATATAAACACAGATACGGGGTATGTAATGCTTGGGGATATAGTTATTTCACTTGAGACTGCTGTTAAGCAGGCTGAAAATTTCGGACACTCTCTTGAAAGAGAAGTTGGATTCCTGACCGTTCATTCCATGCTCCATCTATTAGGTTATGACCATGAAAAGAGCACCCTTGAATCCAGAATCATGCGTGAAAAGGAAGAAGCTGTTCTTGAAAAGCTCGGAATTTCCAGAGATGAAACTTTTGTTTCAAAGGCCGGACTTTAAGAAAGGGCAAAGCTGAAATGACCAAAACAGTATTTATTACTATTGCCGGCAGGACAAATGCCGGCAAATCTTCATTATTAAATGCACTGATAGGCGAAAAAATCGCATCCGTCAGTTCAAAAAGCCAGACTACCCGTACAAAGATCACAGGCGTTGTAAATGTTGATGAAACCCAGCTCGTGTTTATAGACACACCGGGTCTTCATAAAGCAAGGAACAAGCTTAGTGAATATATGTTAAAGGCAGTCAGGGATTCTGCTGAGGATATAGATGCCATATTTTTTATGGCAGACTGTACAAGACCTCTCGGACAGCAGGAAAAAGAGATGCTTGCATCGTTTAACGCTCAGAAAACACCTGTTGTTCTTATTTTGAATAAAATAGATCTTCTTGAAGACAAAGCTCAGCTTGCAAAGATGATTTCTGAACTGAGTTCGGAGTTTGTCTTTGAGGATGTAATACCGATAAGTGTCATCATGAATGACGGTGTAGACATCGTACTTGACAAGGCTCTTGAAATGGCTGTTGAGAGTCCTCACTTTTTCGGTCCTGATACCATCACTGATCAGCCTGAAAAAGTTATAGCAGGAGAAATAGTCAGGGAAAAGCTGCTTGAACTTCTTGATGATGAAGTTCCGCACGGCATTGCAGTAGCCGTTGAGACCATGAGAGAACGAGATGACAAGGATCTTCTCGATATTTCTGCAGTTATTTTTTGCGAAAAGGCATCACATAAAGGCATTATAATCGGAAAAGGCGGCAGAATGCTGAAAAAAGCAGCATCGCTTGCAAGAGAAGAACTTGAAGAATTTTTCCAGATAAAAGTAAATCTTCAGTGCTGGGTAAAAGTTAAAGAGGACTGGAGAAACAGGGAAGCCCTGATCAGGACTTTCGGACTTTCTGATAAAGACTGAGATCGTAAGGAACTGCAATTATTTTGTCAGTTCCTTTTTTTGAGCTGAATATATGTGAAACATCAGAATTTTGGAGTGATACAGATGCTTTTGGTTACAGTAAACGGAATAGTTATCCGTGAACGGCAGTCCGGAGACAACGATAAGTTCCTTGATATTCTGACAGATAAAAACGGAATAGTTGAAGTTATGGCCAAGGGAGTGAAAAGGCTGACCAGTAAAAATGCAGCTGCTGCACAGCTTTTTGCCTATTCAAAATTCTGTCTGAATATGAAAAACAACAGGTATTATGTTGAAAGTGCTGAACCGATAAAAATATTTTATGCAATTCGTGAAGACCTTGAAAAGCTTTCACTTGCATCATATTTTTCTGAAGTGGTTTCATATGCATTTACTCCGGATGAATCAGGCTCTGAGGATGTTCTTAGATTGTTTCTGAATGTTCTCCATTTTTTATCTGAAGGAAAGCGTGAAAATGCTTTGTTGAAAAGTATTTTTGAATTTCGTTTTATGTCTGAGACCGGACAAATGCCGAATCTTATCGGATGTACACGATGCTGTACTTATCTGACAGATAAAATGTATTTTTTACCGGAAAACGGAACACTGTTCTGTGAAAGCTGTTTTTCATCGGTTCATGGAATTGAAGCAGTTCCTGTCGGGGCGTCTGTTGTTCATGCATTAAGACAGATAGCACTGACAGACATGAAACAGATATTTAATTTTAATCTTACCGGAAACAGTCTGAAGGTGCTGTCTGATATTACGGAACGATATCTTCTGAAACATCTGGGAAGACATTTTAAAACATTGGATTTTTATAAAAGCCTGATAAACTCAGAAATTTCATAACGACACGGATCTTTAAATGAGTTTTTATGGCATTGACAGAAAGAGAGAAACATGAATTATTATAGTAAAACACTTGAGCTTGATAAAATACTTGAAATGCTCAGTAAAGAAACATCGAATGAAGCATCACGAAAGATGGCACTTGACATACGTCCTTCGTCTGACTGCGAAGAAATTAAGAGAGAGATAGACAAGGTCTCTCAGGCGTTTGAACTGTCAGTGAAATTCGGAACGCCTCCTTTTATGAGTTTTAAAGATATAAATCCACATTTAAAGCGTGCAAAACAGGGAAGCAGACTTTCACTGAAGGACCTTCTTGAGATACTTGCCATGCTCAAACAGACAAAACTGCTTCGTGAATGGTACAGTCAGTGCGAAGAATGTGAAACAGACCTTGATTACCTGTTTTCAGGACTTATTCCGAACGATGCACTTTTGAGCAGACTGGAAATGTCGATCGTTTCAGAGGAAGAGCTCTCAGATGCAGCAAGTCCTGAGCTTGCATCGATCAGAAGAAAAATAATGCAGACAAGCTCAAAATTACGAAACACTCTTGACAAGATGGTTAAATCCGCCTCTGTTCAGAAGTGTCTGCAGGATGCAGTGATAACTATGAGAGACGGAAGATATGTTCTTCCGGTAAAAGCTGAATACAAGGGTTCTGTACCAGGACTTGTACATGATACTTCAAGTACAGGACAGACGTATTTTATTGAGCCTATGTCTGTAGTTGACTGCAACAATGATATTAAAATACTTGAAAGTGAAGAACAGGAAGAAATTGACAGAATTATAAAAGCGCTTACGGCTGAGTGTGCTCTTTGTTCTGACAGTATTTCAGAAAATTTCAGAGTATGTTCGATTCTGAATGTTTATTTTGCAAAGTCTAATCTTGCAGCTAAAATGAAGGCGACTGCTCCGGTTATTTCAGATGACGGTATTATTGACCTGAAAAAAGCCCGTCACCCTTTAATTGATCCTGAGAAGGTTGTTCCGGTCGATATTTCTCTCGGAGAAGAGTACACTTCACTTATAATAACAGGTCCAAATACGGGCGGTAAAACTGTTTCATTAAAAACTACCGGACTTCTGACACTTATGACCATGTGCGGAATGCTTATCCCGGTAAGTGACGGAAGCAGAATATCTGTATTTGATAAAGTGCTTGTCGATATCGGTGACAACCAGAGCATAGAACAAAATCTTTCAACATTTTCATCGCATATGTTGAGAGTGATAGATATTTTGAAAGTTTCAGACAAAAGAACTCTTGTTCTCCTTGATGAGCTTGGCTCAGGAACAGACCCTGTTGAGGGTGCTGCACTTGCAGTTTCTATCATTGAAAAGCTTAAGGATAAAGGAACAAAGCTGATGCTTACGACTCATTATCAGGAGCTGAAGATATATGCACTTGAAACACCGGGTATACAGAATGCATCATGTGAATTTGACATTCAGACAATGAGTCCTACCTACAGGCTTATCATGGGTTCTCCGGGAAAATCAAATGCTTTTGCAATATGCAGAAGACTCGGGATGCCTGCTGATGTAATTGACGAAGCGAAAAATCTTGTATCTGAAGAAAATATGAGATTTGAAAAGGTAATTGAAAAGCTTGAACGACAGAGAAAAGAGCTTGAAAAACAGAACGCCGAGGTATCAAGACTCAGAAAACTTGCTGAGGAAAATGAGAAAAAGCTTGAAGCTGAACTCAATGAGATAGAAGCGAGAAAAGAATCAGAGCTTGAAAGAGCACGCAGCATCTCAATGAATATTATTGAGTCGACAAAGGCTCAGTCCAACGAACTTCTTGATGAACTCCAGTCAATAAGAAAACAGAAGGATAAAAAGAAATTCGGTGAGATGGTCACAGAAGCTGAAAGAAAGAGCAAAAGCAGCTTAAACAACATGTACGACAAGGCAAATCCTGTTGTCAAGAAGACAAATAACGAAAAATACAGACTTCCACGTGCCCTGAAGGTCGGAGATATCGTAACACTTCCTTCGATGAACAATCAGAAGGGAACAGTTGTTTCAGAGCCTGACGCAAAACAGATGGTATTTGTACAGGCAGGTATTGTAAAGACAAAGGTTAAGGTAGAGGATGTAAGACTGGTAGAGAACGTTCAGAACGACCAGAATAAAAAGAAAAATACATTCAAGCCAAAGAAAAATATACTTGCAAGAAATGTACAGCAGGAGCTTGATATCAGAGGTTTTGCTGCAGATGAAGGAATTATGGAACTTGACATGTTCATAAATCATGCGGTTATGACAAATCTGACTCTTGTTACTGTTATCCACGGAAAAGGAACAGGTATCCTCAGAAAGGCAGTACATGCAAGACTTAAACAGATGCCTGTGGTTAAAAGCTTCAGACTGGGAGTATACGGTGAAGGGGAAGATGGTGTAACCATCGTTGAATTAAAAAATCAGTAATAAAGGAGAAATTTTAAATGGTAGATATATGCCTGGCAGGAACAGGCGGCATGATGCCTCTGAAGGACAGATGGCTGACATGTTTGTTTATGGAATACAACGGCAAAGGAATACTTATTGACTGCGGTGAGGGAACACAGGTTGCTCTTGCTGAAGCGGATTGCAAGCTTTCAAAGCTGGAAATACTTCTGATCACACATTTTCATGCAGATCATATTTCGGGACTTCCGGGGTTGCTTTTATCTCTTGGCAATTATTCCAAAAAGACTCCGTTAAAAATTTACGGTCCGAAGGGACTTACTGAGATCGTAAACAACCTCAGATGCATATGCGGATTTCTTCCGTATGAGATCAAAATAACAGAATTTCCGACAAATGAAATAACATCATTTAATATGTCGGAAACAGATGATATGGTAAGTGTAAATGCATTTCCTGTAAAACACAGTGTCCCATGTCTCGGATATTCATTTACTTTTTCAAGAAAACCGGTTTTCAATCCGGTAAAAGCAGAAGCACTGAATATACCAAAGCCGATGTGGAAGCTGCTTCATTCAGGACAGAGCGTTGAAATAGATGGAAAAGTCTTCACTACCGACATGGTTACAGATGAAGAAAGGAAGCCTGTAAAAATAACATATGCAACCGATTCACGTCCGACAGATACAATTACCGACCAGGCTTTCAGATCAGATCTGTTTATCTGTGAGGGAATGTACGGTGATGATGAAAACCTTCAGAGTATGAAGGAAAAGGGACATATGCTTTTCTCAGAAGCTTTCAGAATAGCAAATGATGCAGAGGTACAGAGATTATGGCTGACACATTACAGTCCTGCGATGTCAAATCCTAAGATCTATGAAAAGGAAGCAAAAAGGAAATGTCCTGCTGCAGTGATCAGTACAGATGGAATGAAGATAACGCTTTGATAATAAAAAATCCGATGGGATCAGTTTAAAAGATCCCACCGGAATTTTTTTATTTATATTTAAAATCAAAATCAGATCTCTGCTATAACTTCAACTTCACAGAGAACATCCTTTGGAAGTTCCTTGACAGCAACACAGCTTCTTGCCGGCTTTGATGTGAAGTATTCACCGTAGATCTTGTTGAAAGCTGCAAAATCAGACATGTTCTTTAAGAAACATGTTGTTTTAACTGCTTTGTCAAATGAAGAACCTGCAGCTTTTAATACTTCGCCGAGATTTTTCATTACCTGTGTTGTCTGACCTTCGATGTCAGTAGCTTCAACTGAGTTTGTAGCAGGATCAATAGCGATCTGTCCTGATGTGAACACCATATTTCCTGTTACTATTGCCTGTGAATAAGGACCGAGTGCTTCAGGAGCATTTTCTGTATATATAACTTTAGCCATTTGCTTTTACCTTCTTCTTATAATAATTAGTCAACAAGCTTTAAGCCTGCTTTTGTAAGTGCATTTCTGATTTCCATCTTGTGTTCGAAGTTTCTTGTTTCAAGAACGATTTTTAAGAAGCAGCCGTTGATATCGGTGTTTTCAGAGGCTCTTTCATGATGGATCGAAATTACGTTGCCGCCGAGTTCAGCGATAAGCTGAGATACTTTAAGAAGCTGACCGGGCTTGTCTACAAGCTCTATTGTAACAGAGTCTGTTCGGCCTGACTTTAAGAGACCTCTCTTGATTACTTTTGAAAGAATATTAACGTCGATATTTCCGCCTGAAACAAGGCATACGACCTTTTTGCCCTTAACAGGGACCTTGTTGAACATTACAGCGGCTACTGCAACTGCTCCGGCACCCTCTGCGATAAGCTTCTGCTGCTCGATGAGCGCAAGGATCGCAGATGAAACTTCGTCATCAGAAACAGTAACGATCTTGTCAACATATTTCTGACAGTATTCAAAAGTATTTACGCCCGGCTCTTTGACCTTGATACCGTCTGCTATCGTGGAAACGGAATCGAGACATTCGATCTTGCCGTTGTTTAAAGACTGTACCATACTCGGTGCACCTTCTGCCTGAACACCATAGACCTTGATATCAGGTTTAAGGGTCTTCATTGCAAATGCGACACCTGAGATAAGTCCGCCGCCGCCGACAGGAACAATGACTGCATCTACATCAGGAAGCTGGTCGAGAAGTTCAAGACCGATGGTACCCTGACCTGCGATAACATTTTCATCGTCGAACGGATGGATAAAGGTATATCCTTTTTCTTCTTTGAGCTGAAGGGCTTTGTTGTATGCATCATCGTATACACCTTCAACAAGACATACATCAGCTCCGTAGCTCTTGGTTGCTTCAACCTTGGAGATAGGTGCACCATCAGGCAGACATATCAGGGATTTGATACCGTTTGCTGCTGCTGCGAGAGCAACACCCTGAGCATGGTTTCCGGCGGAGCATGCGATAACGCCTTTTGCTTTTTCTTCAGCGCTTAACTGAGATATTTTATAGTAGGCACCTCTGACTTTGAAGGAGCCTGTGATCTGAAGGTTTTCAGTTTTGAGATATATTTCTCCGTCAGGGTTAAGTTTAGGAGCTTTGATAAGATCCGTTCTTCTGACAACTGATTTTAATACGAAGCTTGCATGGTAGATTTTATCAAGAGTAAGCATAATTATAAACACTCATTTCATTTTTATTATACTTTAAAGACAGATTATTTTTATCCACAAAGACAAATCGTTGGTAAAGCGGAAAAGTTCGCAGGGCTTTTCGGTCGCCCTGCACCTTCGCGTGCACCTTCTGATGTTTTTTAGATAAATCAATGTACCTGCAACCACCTTAAAGTACTTATCGTATCTGACAATACGTTTTCCGGGTAACGGAGGAAGGACCGGAGCGGCTTAATGCCTTTATCGGGGTTAGGCCGTCAGCTCGGGGATGATAGAGAATAACGCTGCATGGCTTCTGTCTCTCAGCGAAAATGACAGTTCTCTGTAAAGTATGCTTTATGCGTATCTGTTCCCGTCGTGGCTTTTAATTTTACTCTTACTTAGAGTGCTGATTCGGCAAGCATTTTGTCGATAAACTGCTTTGCCGCTCTTGCCGAACGACCGCTCTTGCTTATAGCGAAACGTTCAGCCTGTTCGTCAAGCTGATCTGACGGAATATCAAGACCGTTTTGTTCTGCGAGACCGTGAACGATCTTAAGATAGTCGTCTTTGTTTGGCTTGGAGAATGATATTTTCAGTCCGAAACGTTCAGAAAGGGAAATAAGTTCCTGAACTGTGTCGTTTCTGTGCATATCATCACCGTCTCTGTCAGAGAAGTTTTCCTTGACAAGATGACGTCTGTTGCTTGTTGCGTAAATTGCAATATTGTAGGCACGTGCTGAAACAGAACCTTCAAGTATTGCTTTTAATGCACTGAAATTGTCATCATCTGACGCAAATGAAAGGTCATCGATGAAAAGTATAAATTTCAGAGGATTTCGGCTTAAATTGTCAATTATAAGAGGGATATCTCTTAACTGATCCTTTCTTATTTCTATGATTCTTAAGCCGTTTTTTCTGAATTCGTTTGCTATTGCTTTTACTGATGAAGATTTTCCGGTACCTGCATCTCCTGTAAGAAGAACGTTTGAGGCAGGCTTACCGTTAATTAGTGCTTTAGTATTTTCAATAATGAGCTTACGCTGTGTTTCATATCCTATAAGCTGTGAAAGGCTTATTTCATCAGGATATTTTACAGGTACTATGTTGCTGTCCTTAAGGATAAACATATAGTACTTTGCATAGATGCCGTAACCGTATTTGTCGATGTTATCGACACGCAGTTTGTATTCATCAGTAAAATTGTATTTTGTGTTGTCCCATTCAGGAAGAAATCCTGAGTAGCCGATCTCTTTCTTAACCATTTCAGAAGTCATTGAAGATATATCTTCGAGAGACTTCAGTTCATTGATAAGACAGTCGTGCATTTTTGGACTGATATCCTGCTTATGCGCTTTTCTGATCATATAGATGTTCTCATCCTCAAGAACGAGAGTGAGAATATATGTACCGAGATCGTTGTGATGACGGTAAAGATCTGATACAAAGTCAGCATAGGCGTGAATTTTTGTTTCTTCGTTTGTGTCGTCACTGCAGACAGTTTTTAAAAGGCTTTCAAGAGTCTGCATCGTGCGGCAGTTCATAATATCTCTGAAAATAACCAGAGAATTCAGTTTGTAATAGAGCTCCTTAAGAGTGCTGTTCATTTAAATAAAACCTCGATTCAAAGCACCTTTTTTCTGAAAATTCAATTTCAGGAAAATAAAAATATTTGAACAAATGAAGTAAGAGAAGTAATATACAAATATTTTTTTATCATTTGTTGATGATAGCGCCCTTGTCTGCAGATGATACCATTGCAGCATATCTCTTTGCATAGCCTGTGATATCTGTTTTGATAAGAAGCTTTGTATTTTTCTTTCTTTCTTCAAGTTCTTCATCAGATACTTCAAGAGTGATCTTGTGGTTAGGAATATCTATGGAAATGATATCTCCGTCATTTACATAAGCGATAGTACCGCCGCTTACTGCTTCAGGAGAGATATGTCCGATGGAAGCACCTCTTGTAGCACCGCTGAAACGTCCGTCAGTGATAAGGGCAACTTCTTTGTCAAGTCCCATTCCTGCGATAGCTGAAGTAGGTGAGAGCATTTCTCTCATACCCGGACCGCCTGCAGGACCTTCGTAACGGATAACAACAACGTCTCCGGCAACGATCTTGCCGCCCTTGATAGCAGCTATTGCATCTTCTTCAGAGTTATAAACCTTTGCAGGACCGCTGTGAACAAGCATTTCAGGAGCAACAGCACTTCTCTTTACAACACATCCGTCAGGAGCAAGGTTTCCTCTGAGTACAGCGATACCGCCTGTAGGACTGTATGGATTGTCGATGGTTCTGATGATATCAGGGTTCTTGTTTACAACGCCGCTGATATTTTCGCCGAGTGTCTTTCCTGTGCATGTCATAACATCTGTGTTGAGGAGACCCTTCTTGTTGAGTTCGTTGAGAACTGCGTATACACCGCCTGCTTCATTGAGGTCTTCCATGTATGTAGGACCTGCAGGAGCAAGGTGACAGAGGTTAGGAGTCTTGGCACTGATCTCGTTTGCCATGTCAAGATTTATGGTTATGCCGCATTCATTTGCGATAGCAGGGAGATGAAGCATACTGTTTGTTGAGCATCCGAGTGCCATGTCAGCAGTAAGAGCATTCTGGAATGCTTTTTCTGTCATAATGTCACGTGGGCGGATATTTTTCTTTACGAGTTCCATAACTGCCATGCCGGCTCTCTTTGCAAGCTGGATCCTCTCAGAATAAGGAGCAGGGATAGTGCCGTTTCCTCTGAGACCCATACCGAGCACTTCTGTAAGACAGTTCATGGAGTTTGCAGTGTACATGCCTGAGCATGAACCGCATGTAGGACATGTTTTGTTTTCGAATTCTTCAAGCTGTTCCATGCCGATCTTGCCTGCTGTGTATGCGCCGACAGCTTCGAACATGCTTGAAAG
Source organism: Oscillospiraceae bacterium (assembly GCA_045643005.1). GTDB lineage: Bacteria > Bacillota > Clostridia > Oscillospirales > Ruminococcaceae > HUN007. Next base: position 67,463 of record JAZUJY010000280.1, read on the forward strand.
ACTTGTCTTGTGACCCTGTACATGACCTGCGAGCATAGGACCGCCGCTTACAAATACAGTAGGAACATTTACTCTGGCAGCAGCCATGAGAAGACCGGGTACGTTCTTGTCACAGTTAGGGATCATAACAAGAGCATCAAAATGATGTGCAAGAGCCATACATTCTGTAGAGTCAGCGATAAGATCACGTGTAACGAGTGAATATTTCATTCCCTTGTGACCCATAGCGATACCGTCACAGACAGCGATCGCAGGGAAAACAACAGGTGTACCGCCTGCCATTGCAACGCCGAGCTTAACAGCTTCAACAAGCTTGTCGATGTTCATATGACCCGGTACTATTTCGTTATAAGATGAAACGATACCTACGAGAGGACGTTCCATTTCTTCCTTTGTGATTCCGAGAGCGTTGAAAAGGGAACGTGCAGGAGCCATATCAACGCCGTTGCAGAAGAAATTACTTTCCATTTTTTCTCCACCTTTATAATAAATTATTCAAGATCACGGTCTTCTTACGCTTTGCGAATACGCTGCGAAAGTTCAGGGCGACCGCAAAACCCTGCTTACACATAAGCCTTTCTCAGAGCCTATGTCATAAATATACAACAAAACTGCTCTCCCGATTATGCATCATAAAAATGCTTTATCGGGAAAGCAGCAATCTTTTCAGAATAAATGCGAACCCGTATGAATCAGAGATCATCTCTGTATCTTCAATAGCGGATAGTAAAGCATCAAAATATCAGAAAAATCAGTTGTTGATGAACTTGTCTTCTTCGTTGTTCCAGCTGTAGAGCTTACGAATTTCTTCGCCAACCTTTTCAGAAGGATGTTCAGAAGCGAGTTTTCTCATAGCTCTGAAGTGAGCCTGACCGCCTGCAGCAGACATGTCGAGGAGGAATTCCTTAGCGAATGAACCATCCTGGATGTTCTTGAGGATCTGCTTCATTGTCTTCTTGGTTTCTTCAGTGATGAGCTTAGGTCCTGTAATGTAGTCACCGTATTCAGCTGTATTTGAGATAGAATATCTCATTCCTGCAAAACCACTCTGGTAGATGAGGTCAACGATGAGCTTCATTTCATGGATACATTCAAAGTAAGCATTTCTTGGGTCGTAACCAGCTTCGCAAAGTGTTTCGAAACCAGCCTGCATAAGAGCACAAACACCGCCGCAGAGAACAGCCTGTTCACCGAAGAGGTCTGTTTCTGTTTCTGTTCTGAATGTTGTTTCAAGAACGCCTGCTCTTGCACCACCGATAGCAAGACCATAAGCAAGAGCCATATCCTGAGCTTTGCCTGTAGCATCCTGAGCAACAGCAACGAGACAAGGAACACCCTTACCAGCCTGATATTCAGTTCTTACAGTGTGTCCAGGTCCCTTAGGAGCGATCATTGTAACGTCAACATCTGCAGGAGGAACGATCTGACCGAAGTGGATAGCAAAACCATGAGCGAACATAAGCATATCGCCGGCTTTGAGGTTTGGTTCGATGTCTTTCTTGTACATAGCAGCCTGCTTTTCATCGTTGATAAGGATCATGATGATGTCAGCCTGTTTTGCAGCTTCAGCAGCTGTAAATACTTCGAAGCCCTGCTTTTCAGCTTTAGCCCATGACTTACTGCCTTCATAAAGACCGATGATAACTCTTGCGTTTGAACCGAGTGATTCCTTAGCATTGAGAGCGTGTGCATGTCCCTGGCTGCCGTAGCCGATAACAGCTATTGTCTTACCATAGAGAAGTGAAAGATCGCAGTCTTCCTGATAGAATACTTTTGCTTTAGAATTTTCCATTTTTTAAAACTCCTTTAAATATTAAATAGTTTTATGGACAGTTTATCTGAAATTATTCGTTTCTCAGACAGTGGCTGCCTCTTTCAAGAGCGACAATACCGGTTCTGCATATCTCCATTATGCCGAAAGGTTTTACCAGCTCAATAAAAGCGTTTATTTTGCTTGTTTCACCTGTGATCTCAATACAGAGTGCATCAGGTGAATAGTCGACGATCTTTGAACGGAATACGTCAACAGCAGCGAGAATATCCTGTCTTGTGCTTGAATCATTTTTGATTTTTAAGAGAAGGAGTTCACGTGTAACGGTTTCATCACGTTCCATAAGCTGGACCTGCTTTACGTCATGAAGCTTTGAAAGCTGCTTCACGATCTGGTCTCTTGAATATTCATCACCCATCATTGAGATAGTGATTCTTGAGAACTCAGCAGATTCTGTTTCGCCGACAGTAAGAGTATCGATGTTGAAGCCTCTTCTGAAAAACATACTTGTTACTCTTGTGAGGACACCGGTCTTATTTGTTACCAGTATACTGAATACGTATTTTTCCATCAGGCTTCACCTCCGATCTGAGTAATAATATCATCTATTGAACCACCCGGAGGAAGCATAGGAAGAACGAATTCGTCACTGCCTATTGTACAGTCGATGATAGCAGGTTTCTTTGCTGCAACAGCTTTTTCAACTGCATCGGAAAGCTCAGCTGTGTTTTCAGCCTTGAATCCGACAGCGCCGAAAGCTTCTGCAAGCTTTATGAAGTCTGTCTGTCTGTTGAGGGTGGTATTTGAATAATGCTTGTTGAAGAACAGTGTCTGCCACTGTCTTACCATTCCGAGAACACCGTTGTTCATTAAAACGATGATAACAGGAACGTTAAATGATACTGCTGTTGCAAGTTCGTTAAGGTTCATTCCGAAACTTCCGTCACCTGTGAACAGAACAACAGGATCCTTTGAAGCTGTGTAAGCACCGATCGCTGCACCGAGACCGAATCCCATAGTGCCAAGACCGCCGCTTGAAACGAATTTTCTTGACTGTTCGAACTTCCAGCGCTGAGCAGTCCACATCTGATGCTGACCAACGTCTGTTACTACTATAGTATTGGCAGGCATTTTGCTGTTTACTGTATCGATAACATCATAAGGTGTCATCCAGTCTGTTTTCTTTATTGAAGCTTCTTCGAGAACCTTGAGTTCATCGATACGCTTCATCCAGTCTGCATGTTTTGAAGGCTGAAGCATACTCATAAGTTTTTTGAGAGTTTCTTTTACATCACCTGTCATGCCGAGCTGGCTGTCAATGTTTTTATTGATCTCAGCAGCATCTATATCTATATGTATAATTTTGCAGTTTCTTACATAGACATTTTTGTTTCCTGTAGCTCTGTCAGAAAATCTTGCGCCAACTGTGATAAGAAGGTCAGCTTCTGCCTGAGCCATGGAAGATGCATAATGACCATGCATTCCCTGCATACCGAGAAATCTTGGGTTTGAATTAGGAACAGCTGAAAGACCCATCATGCTGCATCCGATAGGAGCATCGATGATATCAGCAAATTTCTGAATTTCTTCGCCTGCATCTCCTGCAATGACACCGCCGCCGAAATAAATGAACGGCTTTTTACATTCAGAGATCATCTTTACAGCCTGTTTGAGTTCTTCATCAGTAACCTTAGGATCGTCAAACTCAGGTTTAACAGGTTCATTTTCAAAATCTGTCATTGCTATCTGAACATCCTTAGGAATATCAACAAGAACCGGTCCCGGTCTGCCTGATCTTGCTATTCTGAAAGCTTCTCTCAGTGTATCAGCAAGTTCATTAATATCCTTTACTATATAGTTATGCTTTGTTATCGGGAGAGTGATTCCGCAGATATCAACTTCCTGGAAACTGTCTCTTCCCAAAAGACTGCATGGAACATTTCCTGTGATAGCGACCATCGGGACTGAATCGAGGTATGCCGTTGCAATACCTGTGACCAGATTTGTAGCGCCCGGGCCGGATGTTGCAAGGACGACGCCTGTCTTTCCGGTTGCTCTTGCGTAGCCGTCTGCTGCATGAGCTGCACCTTGTTCGTGAGCAGTGATAACATGGTTGATGCGGTCTCTGTACTGGTAGATGGCATCATAAATATTGATTACCTGTCCGCCCGGATAACCGAAAATGCAATCACAGCCCTGTTCGATTAATACTTCGATAATGATTTGTGAGCCGGATAATTTCATAATCTTCTCTTTTCCTTTCCTTCAAGAAATACTAGGCAATAAAGTCCTATGTTTTAAATTATACCATAATGCAATATTGATTTCAACAGATAATATGGATAATATCTGAAATTTTTGAAATAAATATATAGTCATCCTGCAAAATTCAGACTTTATTGCTTTAAAACATAAAATTTTTTCAATGCTGACAGATTAAAAAAATCACAAAATCTGTTACAGCCGCATACAGATTTGTACGATATTATTAAAATATATATTAAAAGTGCACAAAAATCAAGCTTCGATATATGAAATGTGATGTTTTATCAGAATTTGTAGAAAATATGGATAAAAAACCTTGACAAAAAATCATAATACAGCTATAATAGACAATAGCTTATCAAGATGGTTCTTTTTACTTGGTAATTTTGTTTAATTTTTTAAATCAGTGAATTGGTTTAAAACAGTTTCAGTAACTATAGGATAAAAAGGATTTCATCCCTTAATACTTCTCTTTACATCAAGGGATATGAAGGGGCTCCACATTCATATTTGGCTTGTCTTGTTATTTTTTCCCTCACAGCAGTTGATAAAATGATGCAAGGGTTTAGACTTAAGCTTATTTCAGTTTGGAGAGCAGACCATTTTAATAGTCGATTAGCAGTTTTTTAGCTGATCAGAATACATGGCCCAGTAGCTTAATTCAAGAGCGTTGTTTTATCAAAGGTGGCGGTGAAAATCCGTCCGTGGTCTAAAAAAATTTCTCAGAAGTGAGGTAGTTAGAAAATGTTTGAAGACAAGACATTAGTATGTAAGGATTGCGGAGCAGAATTTGTATTTACAGCAGGTGAGCAGGAATTCTATGCTGAAAAAGGCTTCCAGAATGAACCACAGAGATGTAAAGCTTGCCGCAGTGCAAGAAAAAATTCAGGTGGAAACGGTGAAAGAGAAATGTTCACAGCTACATGTGCATCATGCGGCGGCGAAGCAAAGGTTCCTTTCAAGCCTAGAGAAGATCGTCCTGTATACTGCAGTGAATGCTTTGCAAAAATGAAAGAAAACTAAGAATTAAAGCGTAGCTTCGGTTACGCTTTTTAAAATACATTTAATTAACAAAAAAATAACAATTAATTATTATCTTGTCAAGTCTTTATTTTTATATTATAATGATATAGTAACAGAATGCCATACGATACCATTGTACTAAATATATGATGAAAGATAGTATTTCAGGCATTTGAAAAAAATTCAGCATACGGAGGAAATAGAAAATGGATTTTAAAATTACAAAAGATATGATCATCGGTGATATTCTTGACAAATGTCCTGATACAGCACCGTTATTTATGGAAATGGGTATGCACTGTCTCGGATGTCCTGCATCAAGAGGAGAATCAGTTGCTGAAGCATGCGGAGTTCACGGTGTGGATGCTGATGCATTTGAAAAGAAAATGAACGACTTTCTTGCTTCACTTTGATTGAAACAAATAGTATTTTTTAAAGGATGTATGTCGGTTTTGACATACATCCTTTTTTCGTACTATACTCCGTAATAAATCATGTATTTGTTTTGTTCAAGGGCTTTTCTGAATTGTTCATAAAGAGAAGAATACCATGGTTCACATTTGAATTCTTCAAGTATTTTCACAGATTCTCTGACAGAATCAGGTGGTACAAGAGTTATACCGCACCAGTCTGTTCCTGTTCCCTCGTTTGTCGGCTCAACGTAGCTGACAGGAAGCTTTATATCGTATGAGCGGTTTATGAATGGCAGCAGTTCTTCATCGTCTATTCCGATACAGTGATATTTTCTGAGAGCATTTTCATACTCAGAGAACTGATCACTGCATTCATTTTTTATGTATTCTTCCATGCTGTCAATTATTCCTATATTTATGGCGCTCATAGTATCATTTTCCTTTTTTCTGACGATACAACAGTAAGAGTATCGTCTGTTACGGTAAATTTTATTTCCATATCAGAAAAAGAAAATCCATATATTCGAGATTCTTCATTCTGATACTGCGGTCTCGGATCCTGTTCGAGAATTTCAGTAAGGATATCTATTTTATCAGATGGAATTACTTTTTTCGCTTCATCCGAATATTCAACATTTAAAACAGCATCTGTTGAAGAAAGGGAAAATCCGCTTTCAGCTTCCGGATGACAGTCTGTATACGGAAGATATGGTTTTATATCAAATATCGGTGTATCGTTTTTTATGTCTGCTCCCGAGACATATATGACAGGTCCGTAAACCGGATCAAATTCAAATTTTTCAAGCTTTACAGATGAAAGTCCCATGTGATTTGGACGAAACGGTGATCTGGTGGCAAAGACGCCCATGCGTGTATTCCCGCCGAGTCTCGGGGGTCTGACTGTCGGTGACCATTTTTCAGAATTAACTTCAGAAAAATTCCATATCAGCCAGAAGTGTGAAAACTGTTCGATGCCTCTGAATGCTTCTCTGTTTCTGTATTCTTCTTCAAATATTATTTTTGATACCATTCCGGTAAGTCCGCTTTGTCTCGGAATTCCGAATTTTTCTGTAAAATCATTTTTTATGTATGCTATTGGTTTGATTTCCATGATTTTTATCCTTTACGGGTTTTGTTTAAAGCTCTTTTTTCTTCATAATGTCAGTACAGATAATATAAGAGATCACAATTATGGCTATAGCTGCAGCGCCGAGAATAACACCGGTCAAGATCTCATGTGCATCTGCATATGAGAGCATCTCATTGAATTTTCCGTTAAGAGCATCATTTTTCATTACTGCTGTGACCACTACGATAACAGGAACAAGGACAATGTATAATCCGATTCTTCCTTTTTCAAGTCCGAGTTTGAGCATAACAGGGAGTGAAACGGAATTCATGATCATACTTATTGGAATAATAACAAGTGATGCAATAAAAATATCTTTTGTGATCGGAGTTCCTTTTACAAGAGTTATGATCACTGCTGCAAGTGTCGAGAAAATATCTGAGCATAATGTAGCGAGAAATCCGAAAAGAAATTTTTCAGAAGCATACTGTTTTCTGGTTGTCGGAAGAGTAAACAGAAACGGAAAACAGTTGTCGTATTCGTCATATGATATCGTACTGGAAGTAAACATTGCTCCTATTATTGTAAAGTAATAAATGATAAATGAAGGACCTGAGTCGGTCATTCCAAGAAATGCAGTACATACCAGCATGAGTGCAAAAAACATTTTTCTCTGTAAAATAAGTCTTAAGTCTTTAATTAATAAACCTTTCATATTTGTCAACCTTCCTCGTTCATAATAATAAGCTCATCGATTCCGCCTTTTTCAATTACAGCCTGCGGGAAATTTTCCATGTAATACTGTTTCTGGTTTGTAAGGCATTTATAACCGAATTTTTCTTTTTTGGTTTTAATAATGTATTCTTTGTCGATGGTTTCATACTGTTTATCGTCAAGCTTCAGAACAGCATAATCGCTGAGAAGGACGTCTGTGTCCTCATGAAAGACGATTTTTCCTTTCTGTATCATATATATGTCATCACAAAGATTTTCAAGGTCTGATGCGATATGTGAACTGATGAGCATTGATCTGTTTTCGTTTTCTGCCATATAATCTCTCAGCATGTCAATGATGTCGTTTCTGACTATAACGTCAAGTCCAGATGTAGGTTCGTCCAGAACAAGGAGCTCTGCGTTGTGGCTTACTGCGATTATAACTTTCAGCTTAGCTTTCATTCCTGTTGAATATTTCTGGATTCGAAGTGTCTGCGGAAGCTCGTATTTTTCACATAAACGTTCGTACATATCAGCGTCAAAGCTGTGATACATGTTTTTTAAGATGATTTTTATATCCTTTGCTGAAAGTGAAGAACTGAATCCTGAGTCAGAAAGTGCGGCACCGATTTTTTCTTTATCGGCACTTGTCAGTGAAGAAGAGGCTTTTTTGAATACCTCACATGTTCCGCTGTCCGGAGTGACCAGACCTAAGATCGATTTTATTGTCGTACTTTTTCCTGCACCGTTTCTTCCGACAAGACCTGTTATACGGCCGGGTTCAACATCAAGTGTGGCATCAAGTGAAAATGTTTTGTAGTTCTTTTTCAGTTCTGTTATGTGGATCATTTGTTATTCCTCCATGATAATATCAAAAAGTTCTTTTATTTCTTCATTCGTCAGTCCGTACTGGTGAGCTTTTTCAACAGTTGAAGCAAGTTCGGTTTCAATTTCTCTGCACTGCATCTCACGCACGAGCGGTTTGTTCTGAGACGAGATAAATGTTCCTTTTCCATGAATGGTGGTTACAAATCCTTCCTCCTCCAGGTGATCGTATGCTTTTTTTACTGTAAGAGCACTTATTTTCAGGTCACCGGCGAGTTTTCTTACTGACGGCAGAGGTGTATCGGCTTCAAGGGTACCATCAGCGATCTCTTTTTTTATATAATTTGTGATCTGTTCATAGATCGGGATCATAGATGAGTTGTTTATTATAATATGCATATTTTTCTTCCCCCCTATGTAAACAGTATAGCACAGTGTATAACTGTTGTCAAGTGTTATACACTGTTTATTCGAAAAAAATTTTTCAAATTGTTAATAACGTCAAAAATACGTGATTCAGACAAATTGCATTTCTTTTATATTTTTGTTATAATAATATATGTATTTTCAAAATATTCGTTGGGAGAGATGAATTATTTTAAACGATAAAAGATTATTAAAATGTGCTCAGATGGTGACCGGGAAAGGAACTGCAGTTGATGTCGGAACGGATCATGCGTATCTTCCTGTTTTTCTTATAGATAATAAGATCTGCAAAAATGTCATAGCTGCTGACATAGCTGACGGACCACTCGAGGCGGCAAGGGCTACCGTACTGAAAAACAATATGAACGACATGATATCTGTTGTGAAATCAGATGGTTTAAAAAATGTGGATCATGAAAATGTTACTGACGTTATCATGGCAGGAATGGGTGCTGAGACCATAAGCGGTATCATTGACGCAGCGCCATGGCTTAAAAATAACATAAATATCATAATACAGCCTATGACCAAAATACCTTTTCTCAGAAAATGGCTTTATTCCGAAGGCTTTGAAATAGTTAAGGAGGAAGCGGTTTCTGATGCTGAGTTTATATATACGATAATGAAAGTCAGATATTCGGGATATACAGTAAAAATAAATGAAACTGCTGCAAATACAGGGATGTTTGACTATAAAGATCAGCTGTCGTGTGATTTTGTAAAAAAACAGGCTGATAAGATAGAGAAAATTATTGAGGGAATGAAAAAATCGGAAAAAAGTATTAATGAAACGGGGGAGCTTGAGATGGCACTTGAAAATATGAATAAAATAGCATCAGGAGATGCAGAGTATACGGTCGGAGATGTTTACAGAGAGATAAACAGAGTCGCAGGATTCGGAATTCAGGACAGCTGGGACAACTCCGGACTTCTTGTCGGTGACAGAAAAGCATGTGTAAAAAAAGTGCTTTGTACGCTTGATATTACAAATGATGTAATTGAAGAGGCTCATGAAAAAGGGTGTGAACTGATAGTATCTCATCATCCGGTTATTTTTCATCCGCTTAAAAAGATATCGTTTGATGAGCCGGCAGGGAGGCTTTTAAAATACGGGATAGCTGCGATATGCGTTCATACGCCGCTTGATATGGCTAAAGACGGGATAAATGATATCCTTGTGAATATGATGAAGGAAGAGTTTTCTCTTTCTGAAAAATCCGTTCCTCTTGAACCGTTGAGACGTGATGTTACTATCGGAACAGGAAGAATTTGCAGTACTGATACTGCAGTTTCGGCAAAGAGCATGGCGGAGAAACTGAAAAGGATTTTTGGATGTACGGTGGTACGATATTTTGGGGGAACAAAGGAAATAAAAAGGATTGCTGTATGTTCAGGGAGCGGAGGTTCGCTTTTAGGGGAAGTAATTGATGCGGGATGTGATGCTTATGTTACGGGAGATGTTAAGCATGATGTATGGATAGATGCTGCAAATAATGATATTTCACTGTTTGACTGCGGACATTTTCATACTGAGAAGCCGGCGGTTTATTATTTGAAAAATGTGATTTCTGTGAATATGCCGGGGCTTGAAGTGATTGTTTCTGAGAGAAATGTGGATGTTGTTAGTTATGTGTGATAGATAGTATTTATTTTTCGGGGAGTGGGTAGTGAAAGGATTGCAGGGCTTTGCGGTCGCCCTGCACCTTCGCGAGAAAATCGGCTTAGGTGTTGATTGGTGGAAACGGAAAGATTTGCAGGGCTTTGCGGTCGCCCTGCACCTTCGCAGGGAAATCGGCTTAGGTGTTGATTGGTGGAAACGGAAAGATTTGCAGGGCTTTGCGGTCGCCCTGCACCTTCGCATTTACGTTTATGATTTAAAAATTATTAGTATGAAAATTATTGTGATCAGTTAAAATATATTTTGAAAAAAATGATTAGAATTAAGGAGAAAGAAACAGATGGCGTTGGATGGTGCTTATTTACGGCTTGTAAAAAATGAGATGATGTTTCTTGTGGGGGCGAGAGTTGACAAGATACATCAGCCGACAAGGGAAGAGCTGGTTATGAGTTTAAGATACAGGGGGGGAGTCAGTAAAATTTTGATTTCAGCACATGCTGACAGTGCGAGGGTGCATATTACGGAAAATGATATTGGAAATCCGATGACGCCGCCAATGTTTTGTATGCTGATGAGAAAGCATCTTTCAGGGGCAAAGCTTCTGGATATCAGACAGGACGGACTTGAGAGAATTCTGTTTATGGATTTTGAGGCTGTCAATGAGCTCGGAGATCTTGTAAAGCTTACGGCTGCTGTTGAAATTATGGGAAAGTATTCAAATATGATCCTTATAAATGAGAATGGAAAAATTATTGATTCCTTAAAGCGTGTGGATGCACAGATGTCAAGGGCAAGACTTGTGCTGCCGGGGATGACATATGAGCTGCCGCCGCGTGAAGGACGAATTATATTTACGGATGCGGGCGAAAATGAGCTTAGAGCAAGATTTTCTGAATTCAGGACAGGAAAGCTTGTAAAGTTTATTATCGGAAATTTCGAAGGCGTGTCTCCGCTGCTTGCAAGGGAGTGGGTATTTTTTGCGTCTAAGGACACAGAAATCGATTTTTCCGGGATGACATCAGATATAGAGGATAAACTTGTATATATTATAAAAAAGACAGCAAAAATGCTTGAAACCGGTGAGGCAAGCTACAGTATACTGAAGACCAAAGACGGAATACCGAAGGATTTTGCGTTTATATACATTTCACAGTACGGCAGTCAGATGATATCATATAAAACTGAAAGTGCATGTCAGACGCTGGACAAATACTATGTTTCAAGAGATGACGAATTAAGGATCAGGCAGCGTGCAAATGATCTTTTCAGACTGTTGTCAGGACTTAATGACAGAATAGCAAAGAGAACAGTAAATCAGCGTGATGAACTTCTTCTGTGTGAAAAAAAGGATGAATATAAACTAAAGGGAGATCTTCTTTCAGCAAATGTATATATGATCTCCAAAGGAGACAAGTCGGTCAGAGTTCAGAATTTTTACGATGAAGCACTTCCGGAGATGGTTATTCCGCTTGATGAACGATTAACTCCTTCACAGAATGTTCAGAAGTATTATCACGAATATAAAAAACTTGTTACAGCCGAGAAGAAACTGACCGAACAGATAGAAAAAGGCGAAAAGGAGCTCGACTATATAGAGAGCGTTTTTGATTCCCTTACCAGAGCCAGAACTGATGCTGATATTATTGAACTCAGGATCGAACTTGTTGAGCAGGGATACATAAAAAATGCAAAAATGAAAGGCAAAGCCCCGAAGGAACAGCCTCCGCTTAAGTTTAAAACAAGTGACGGAATGGAGGTGCTTGTTGGACGAAACAACAAGCAGAATGACAGACTTACACTTAAATCAGCAGAAAAGACGGATATATGGCTTCACACTCAGGGAATACACGGTTCTCATGTGATTTTGTGTACAAAAGGTGAGGAGCCAACGGATGAGTCGCTTAATGAAGCTGCTGTTCTTGCTGCATACCACAGCAAAGGAAAAACGTCATCGCAGGTACCTGTTGACTATACTATGGTAAAGTATGTAAAAAAACCTGCAGGTGCAAAACCGGGAATGGTTATTTTCACAAATAACAGAACATTGTATGTTAAGCCTGATGAAGAGCTTGTAAATAAATTGAAAGCGGGAAAATAATATGGAACTTTTAAATAATATCATTGATAAAAATTTTGACAGTCAGCTTGATTTTTTAAAAGAAATAGTAGCGATCGACAGTATCGGTTCTGACAGTCTTCCGTCAAAACCGTACGGAGAAAAATGTGCGCAGGTACTTGATGTATTTCTGAAAAAAGCTGAAAGCATGGGATTCAAAACCCAAAATCATGAAAATTATGTCGGAACGATAGAATTTAACAGCAAAGATACAAATCTCGGAGTACTGTGCCATCTTGATGTAGTACCTGTCACAGCTGAGGACTGGCAGCATGATCCGTTTGGCGGTGAAATAGAAAACGGAAGAATATACGGCAGAGGAACCATAGATGACAAGGGTCCTGCGACAGCTGTACTGTTTGCTTTGAAAGCACTTCAGGAGTCAGGTCTTGATGTATCGTCAAACGTACGTTTTATAGTCGGATGTGATGAGGAACGCGGTTCGTCTGATATGGAATACTATATGAAAAAAGAAAAAATGCCGCCTTTTGTATTTACACCTGACGGAGATTATCCTGTTATCAATATTGAAAAAGGAATGCTAAGATTAAAATTTGAAAAAAATGTAAAATTCACACATATCAGAAGCATAAAAGGCGGAACTGTGGTAAATGCTGTGCCTGCATCATCAGAAGCTGTTATTTCCGGCATCGGTGCGGATATACTGGAAAAATATGCGGGAAGTAAAATAACAGTAAGTGAATCGTCAGACGGAATGCATGTTTTTTACAGAGGAACCGCAGCCCATGCATCGACACCTGAGTCGGGAGATAATGCGATCACCGGATTGTTTGAATTTTTAAACAAGCTTCCTCTTGATGAAAATGAAAAAGATTATATTGATTTTCTGACCCGGACATTTGTATACGGAGAAACAGACGGTGAGCATCTTGGAATAAAAATGAATGATGAAAAATCAGGTGCCCTGACAGAGGTATTAAGTATTATTGACCATAAAGATGATAAATTTACAATGAAAATGGATATCAGATATCCGCTTTGCGGTTCAAAGGAAGATATTAAAGAAAGAATAAAAACTTTACTTTTACCTTCAGGAACTTCTGTAACTGCTGAGTTTGAAAACGATCCTCACTGTGTTGATGAAAACAGTGATTTTATAAAAAAACTTTTAAATGTATATAACAGGGAGACGGGACTTGAACCATATGCCAAAGCTATAGGCGGAGGAACATATGTGCATGATATAGAAGGCGGTGTTGCCTTTGGTGCAGAATTTCCGGGCGATGAAAACAATATGCATGGAAATGATGAGTCAATGTCTCTTGAGAGTCTGAAGCTGAACACAAGGATAATAGCAAATGCAGTCTATGAAATAATTAAATAAAAGAGGCTGTTAGGAAACAGAATCAAAAAGGCGAATGTCACCGCAAAAATAAATGAGGTGGCATTCGCCTTTTAATAATAATATTTTTATTATATTAATTATTCATCTGATGAATCGTCAGAACTTTCAGAGCTGTCTGTGTCATCTGTATCGTCTGAATCATCCGTGTTTTCTGAAAAGTCATCAGCATTGAAGTAAATATCTGAATCTATCTGTTCTGAAGCTTCGTTGTCCTTGACAATATAATCAGAATTAACATAACCTTCCTTGCCGGCAAAATTAACTTTATACCATGTCAGACCGTTATCATCATCGATTTCATCCAGAATGTCAACTCTGTCCTGGTTTTTTAGATGAAGAAGATCAGAAGAATCAGAATCAGGATTTGCCCTGAGAGTAAGCCAGCTGTCAGAATCAATTCCCATAACAGTTCCTTTTAGTGTATTTGCTACCAGTGCATCATTCTGAAGGATGACCTGTGTCGGTACAGCATCAGAAGCATTCGAAGAAAATTCAAATGTTGCCTTAACTGTGTCTGATAACATTTTTTCAAGAATAAATGTACTCTGGTCGTCAGGATTGATCATTGGTGAAGTATCTGTAACTCCGAGAGCCAGTGCAATTTTTTCGTAGCTCATGTCAGCACTTAATTCAGGAGAAATTACACCGTTTTCAGTAACGATGACCTTGGCGATAAGAGAATTATCATTAGGAACTGAATCTGAAGAAAAGATAAGCAGAGGAAAATCAGTATAATTGTACTGTGTCGTATCACCCATAATGATCTTGTAATCACCGGTAAGTGTTGATTTGATTTCAGAAAAAGGTTTTCCTATGAAATCCATTGCAAAATAAGTTGAATTTGAAAGATTGGATTCATCAGGTTCGGATATTTCAGAAGTAATGCTTGTATCATCAGATTCGCTTGTCTGTGAATATTTTTCTTTGTTTCCTGTGACATTCAGGAAAATCAAAAGCAAAGCAAAAAGAAAAACAAAAATACAGATGATGATAAGACAAACATAGAAAACATTTGATGGTTTCTGAACAGAGAGCATTTCCTGAGTTTCAGCATCAAAGTCACTGAAATCATCCATATACTGTTCACCGCATTTTTTACAAATGTCAGATTTTTTAGGGAGCTTTGCTCCGCAGTTTTTACATCTTCTGGTCATATAAGTCACCTTTCAAAACTCCGCCTTGACAAGCAGAGCGATTAGAAGAACCACTTCCGTCTGTTCGAAGATATCATTTTCGCTCCGACAGGAAGGATACCGGCTGTCGTTTAAAGATACAGTGGTATCATCTTCGTAATTATAATAATAAAATAATAAGCAGTAAAATACAAACTACATTAACTATTATATATTATTTTACATAAGGTGTCAACATTTATAATAAAAAAGATAGGATCTTTGGTCAGTATTTTCAGTTTAGTTCTTTTAAAATGCTCTTGCGTTTGTTCTTTTTTTGCTGATATAAAAGTTCATCTGCGTGATCCATGATCGATGAAAGCTCGATCGATGATGAACATGTAAAGGGATAAACTCCGACACTTGTATTGATATAATAAGGTTTTTCACAGGTATCGTTAAATGATGAATTGGTCTTTTTGATACGGTTTGTGATGCTTCCGATGTTTTCAGTGTTGCTCAGAAGTGCAAGGATCGCAAATTCATCACCGCCGATTCGTCCGATAATGTCGCTTGCTCTGAATGAATTTACAAGTATGTTGGCAATTGATTTTAGTGCGTAGTCTCCGTCGTCATGACCAAACTGATCGTTTATCAGTTTAAGATTGTCAAGGTCAGCAAAAACAACAACAGCATTTTTTCCTGTATTTGCAGGGTTGCTGATTATTGACTGTGCAAAATCAAAGTAGCCTCTTCTGTTATATACACCGGTAAGCTCGTCATGCTTTGATATATTTTCAAAATTTTTCGAGTTTTCTTTTTCAGAATCAAGAAGAGTCTGCCATTTGTTCAGTAAAAGGTTATATTTGAGTGCTGTTCCTATCTGAACTGTTATTTTACTGAAATATGTGTACATGTTTGGTGTTACGTCATATATCATTATTCCGTACAGTTCTTCTTTTGAGAAGATAGGACTGATAACAAAGGAAATATCAGGGTCTTTTATGTAATCATTGCAGAACAGCTCATCTGTTCTGATCTTAATATGTTCTTTGTAGTATTTAATATTGTCATGTTCCTGTGAATATCTGAGAATTATATGTTCCGGCAGCGTTACAGGAGAGTCGGGATTTTTTATAACAGGTTCTTCAAAAAGAAGCATGAAGCTTTTGATAAATCCAAGTGAAGCAAGACTTTTCATTACCGGATAAAAAGCCTGGTCATTTATTTCGTCTGTTATGATAACATCGTTTATCATTGAATTTATAACAGAGCTTTTTTTATTGAGGTTCTGCATTTTTTTCTCATCTGACATTTTCTGATATACTGAGAGTTCTCTGTATATCTGTGTGAACAGAAATCCTACATTTTCATTAAAGCCTCTTGAAACAGTTGCTTTGCAGTAAAGTGCATCAACAACGTCATGCATTGCATCAAACGGAATATGTTCAAAGATACCTGTTGCCGCTGTCTTTTGAAGACAGGTAAGAACGTTTTTTCTGTATGCTGCAAAGTCAGTCTCATGCGGTGTGTTTATGGCTTCCAGAAAATCTGTGAAATATTTTTTTATATCATAGTAATCTGATGAGTTGTAGTATGAAGCGTAGTATGGTGAATTGTCAGGACCGAAAAGAAAAGATATATATTCATCATTAGTACAGCTTGCAAGCTCTTCTCGTGTCATTTTAGTATCTGAAAACATATAGCTCAGTCTGTCAAAAGAGTAATTTTTACATCCGCATGAATTTCTCATTATCAGACTTGTTGGTATGGTTTTATGAACAGGCTCTTCGGCTGAGATGACTTCTGATGCAGATTGTACTGAATTGTATCCAAGTTCAAAACTGCTTGCATTTACTGTTGTCAGGGAAGGGTAGAGGTTTACTGCAGCTTTTGAGTTGTCAAAACCGATAACAGCGATGTCTTTTCCGATCGTATAACGGCTTTTTGCAATAACATTGTATCCGCCTTTGGCCATTTCATCATTTGCAAAGCAGACAGCATCAAGATCCGGGTTTGAATTGATAAGGTCGTCGACTTCCATTTCACAGAATTCGGTGAAGTTTCCGTATACAACAAGATTATGGTCAACAGGAAGATTATTTTCGATAAGTGTCTGAAAATATGTTTCAAGACGTTCTCTTGCATCAAGATTTAGTCTTGAACCGCTTACAAAACCAATTTTACGGCAGTTGTGCTTGTGGATCAGATGATTTATCGCCTGAGCCATGCCTGATTTGTTATCGAACATGATAGAGCTGCAGCCTTCATGCTCTGAATAAACCGTCAGTATCGGAATCCCCTTGAATTTGTCAAGAAATTTCTGAATTTCAGAATTGTCCAGAGTGTTTCCTATATTTCCTGTCATAATGATAAGCAGATCAAATTCTTTTTTGCCTGCAAGATCGTAGATGGAATTGTACTGATAAAAAAACGGTGTATGATAGGTATCATTAAAATCTGCGTTTAAATGCATACCGGGAAAAATAACAAGATTTGCTCCGATGTCTTTTGAAGCGGATAATGCTCCTTTGCAAAATGATTTTACAGAAGCATCGTTCAGAGTACTGACAAATATTCCGATGTTGAGTTTTTCTTTTCCCATAAATATAATCTCCCAATGTTAAAAAAATAGACGAAAAATCTGTCGTCTTACATTAACATTATACCATAATAAGCAATAGTTTTTCAATAGCTTATTAGCATGTTTTATGCATTTATCACAATTGATGAATATTTGGATAATAAAAAAGCTTTCAAATTCAGAAATCATTAAATAATTTTTGAATTTGAAAGCATGTGATACATTATGTAAAAATCAGAATGATATAACAACACAGAGCTTTGAATTTAAATATTATTATTTGAAATACATGAACAACTGGCATTTTATCATACCGTTGTACAGCTTTCTGCGTTTGTCTGCCGGTCTTCCGAAAAAGTTTTCAAAGTTTTCATGAGGTGAAATGATATAATAACTGTTGTTTTTTCCCTGAACAAATTTTTGTCCCATGATCCTGTACAGTTCTTCAGCCTGTTTTAGTTCAAGCATTCGTTCACCATACGGAGGGTTACAGATAACTATGGCGTTTTCTATGCTGTCAAAATTTCTGATATCTGCATTTTCAGCTTTTGCACGGCTTGCAATACCTGCTTTTTTTATGTTGTCATTGGAAAGCGAAATGCATTCGGAATCATTGTCAAAACCGAGAGAATGAAAATCTGTATCTTTTTTTACAAGAGAGATGGCACGCTGTCTTTCGTCAGACCATATCTGCTTGTCAAAACAGCCCCAGTTCTCAGCAGCAAATTTTCTGTTGATACCCGGTGCAAGATTCAGAGCTTTAAATGCTGATTCGATAAGGAAGGTCCCGCTTCCGCAGAAAGGATCGCATACAAAGCTGTTTTCACGAACTCTGGCAAGATCTATGATACCTGCGGCAAGAGTTTCTTTGATAGGTGCAAGATTTGAATTTTTTCTGTATCCTCTTTTATGAAGTCCGATGCCGGATGTGTCAAGATAAACAGTAACTGTATCCTTTAATATACCGAACTGTATCTGAACTACAGATCTCGATTCATCGAACCAGTTGATTTTATAAGCTGATTTCAGTCGTTCAACAGCTGCTTTTTTTACTATTGACTGACAGTCCGGAACACTTCGGAGCTGTGAGTTGAGAGAATAGCCTTTAACAGGGAAAGCATCCTTTTCCCCGATAAATTCTTCAAAAGGTATTTTTTTGACGCCTTCAAACAGATCGTCAAAAGTATAAGCCTTGAAGCTTGCAAGTTCGATAAGAACTCTTTCCGCTGTTGAAAGACAGATATTTGCTCTTGCGGCAAGCTCAGGACCGCCCTCAAAGGTAACACGTCCGTTGTCGGAAACTATGTTTTGTCCTTCTATTTTTCTTATTTCAAAATTCAGTACGCTTTCAAGTCCGAAATGACATGGACAGCTGTATTTGTAAGTGTTCAAAAAATACACATCCTTAATAAATCAGTTGGTTGTTTCTTTTTTCTGAGAAGCTGATGAGTCAGCTTTTTTATCCGAAAAATCAGGATTTTTTGCTTTTTCCTGTTTGCCTCCGTGAACATTGCAGTATTCACAGTTTGTTTCCCTGTAATAGCCGTATTCAGCTCCCGGGCAGTTTTCATTTGCAAGAAGACCTGTTTCAGAACAGTATCTTCTGTAGAGTACGGTACTGTCCTTTGGAAATTCTGCATTTGATTTGTAGCTGTCAGCATATTCTCCGAATATGTTGTACCAGATTCTTGCAGAGTTGGCATTTTCGATCGCATCAGGATTTTCACCATCCTGATATCCTATCCAGATACCGGCAGCAAAGTCAGGAGTAAGTCCGACAAACTCGATGTCTCTCCAGTTTTCAGTCGTTCCTGTTTTTCCGCCGATACTCTTGTTGGCAAGAGCAGCTGCAGCACCTGTACCGTATACACCTCTGACATTGTTCTGAAGAAGCTTGTTCATTATGTAGGCAGTATCTTTGGAGACAGCACGTTCACCCTGTTTAAGCTCATTGTCGATCATGACTTCTCCGGTATTATTGTTTACAGCCTTCTCGATAATGCTTGCCTTGTAATACATTCCACCGTTTCCGTAAGGGATATATGCATTTGTCAGATTTATAATTGTTGGACCGTGTCTGGTTCCGCCGATGGCAAGTGCTGAATAAACCTTATCCTCAGGCTCAAGTTCAAGATGCATATTGCCTGTAGCAAATCCGAATATATTGTCAAGACCATAAAGATTGCAGATCTGAGCAGGAAGGGTGTTTATTGATCGTTTAAGGAAGTAGTTTACAGGATATGTTCCAAGAGACGGATCACCGTCGTAGTTCTGAGGCCATGCATCCTTATCTGCAACTCCCGGAGCGAGTGCTTTGTCATCAAACATTGAAGACCATGTGATCTTGTTGTTTTCTATGGCATATCCGTATGTGGATACCGGCTTGATCGTAGAGCCGCACTGTCTGTGAGCATCATATGCGTTGTTCCAGCAAAGACTTTCATCCTTTTTGCCGATTCTTCCCACAACTCCGAGGATCTCTCCTTTGTAGTTCATTACGGTGAAAGCGGACTGAACCTTTTCATCAGAGTCATTAGCAGTTTCCTTCGGGAAATAGTCATACCACTTTGCGTATTTTTCTTCGAGAAGCTCCTGTATTTCATCGTCGACTGTAAGATAAATATCATAGCCGCCTTTTCTGAATTCCTCAAGAGCTGCTTCAGTTGAAAGATATCCCTTGTCAGTCTGAAGAAAATCTGTAAATTCGATTATTCCGCAGTCAACAGCATCAGAGTTTACATCAGGATTTTCAAATGAATCACTGTCTTCAAATGATATGGTATCCTTTACGAATTTAAATTCATCCATATTTGACAGGATTATTTTTTCATTTACAGCTTCTTCATACTGGTCTGATGTTATAACTCCGAGTTCAAACATTTTTGAGAGACAGTAAAGCTGACGTTCCCTGTTTTCTTCAAAGTTGTCGATAGGATTGAATAAATTCGGTGATTTTGGAATAGCGGCAAGACATGCTGCTTCTGCAATGGAAAGATCCTTTGCGGATTTTCCGAAATACCCGACCGCTGCAGCCTCTATACCGTACATGTTGTAGCCGTCTGCATATGAAAAATATATTTCATTTAGATAGTGCTGAAGGATCTCGTCCTTTGTATATTTCTTTTCAAGTTTCATGGCAGTGAAGATTTCACGCATTTTACGTTCCCATGAATCCTGGTCATCACCGGTAACATTTTTGATGAGCTGCTGTGTGATGGTGGAACCGCCGTAGTGAGAATCGCTCAGATGCATTGATTCAAGAGCAAGGTTTATTATGGCTGCACCGGTTCGTTTGTAGTCAACACCGTTATGTGCATAGAAACGTTCATCCTCGACACACACAAATGCATATTTTACATAATCCGAAAGATCGGAAACGTTAATATTGATTCGTTTGTTTCCACCCGGAGGGGATACTCTGTACACAAGCTCATATTCATCTGTTTCTGAATTTCGCTTGTATATATTTGAAGACATCAGCTGCTGCGGAGTCTTAAGATCCATTACATTATTCTGATATGTAAACTGAACAAGGTAAATCGCCACAACGGTTCCGACGATGGTACATGTAAGTATCATTATCAGAATAAATGATGCCACTGCTGTGGAAATAAAGGAGATCAGTTTTCCGAAAAGACGGTAAAAAACGAATGCATTTCTCGTAAATTCGTTTTTTGGCGGATGCTGTCCTTTAAAAAACTCCCATTTTCTTTCTTCAAATCTCCTGGCTTTTTGTTCATCAGAAAAATAAAATTTCAGATATTTTTTTATCATAATAATTTTGACCTTTCTGGTTAAATAGAATAATAAGCAAACAGAATAATTATACCATAAATTTATGAATTTGTCTACTGCATTATATTTACTATTTTTAAAGGATAAAAAGTGTTTAATTCAAAGCTCTGCTTTTAACAGGCAGAGGCGGGGGATATCCTCTGTGTTGTTATATATTATTTTGATGTGATGCAAAGTATTGACGGTAAGGAAGATTTTTTAAAAAACAGAAAAGATGTCGGTTTGACATATGCTGAACCGGCATCTTTTCTGTTATGAAAAATATAGTATTTCTGTTCTATTGTATGATCATTATTTTATTTCAAGGGTCTCAAATGTTATTTTTGAACCTGTTCTGTATAAAACCTCCTCACCCATGATATTGCTCTTATGTGTTACTCTTTCAGGATCGTCAGGGTCAATAAAAAGTCGTTCTCCCCATGAAGATACTATGATCCTTCCATCCTCTGTAAAACCGGTGACAACCATTGAATGACTGTTTATATTTTGCTTTGTTTCACCATTTTCACATTCAAGTTTTCCCTTTTTAAGAGAAACCAGAACTGTTTTTCCGGAATCTGTGATTTCTTTAAAATTCTGAGGACACAGATAATTCAGAGTTTTGACTTCTGCGGCCGAACCGTGATCAGTCATAAATGCACTGAGATATTGATTCCTTTCCATATGATTTGTTCCGGTTCCGGTTGTGTCTTCCGCAGGATCGTAGTTTCCGGTTATTCCGTCTTCAGAAAAACTGAAGTCTGCAATATTATATCTGGTTCCAAGAAATTTGTTGTCATATGCTGAGTAAATATCAGTCAGAAGACATTCGTAGTTAAGATCATTGTCTGCTTTGTACATAGGGTACCCGAATGTCTTTTCAAATCCTTCCGGATCATTTTCATAATGACACATTATACCATTGACGAGTGAAACATATCCGCAGCCTTCACTATTCATTTTTTTGAGATATGAGTCAAAATTGTCAGGCGTAACCAGACTGTTGTTTTTTGATGCAATATCATACATCATAATATATTCACTGCTGTTCTTGTTAACATTTTCAGGAGCACCCTGATTTCCGCCGTACTGACTTACTTTTTCTGTATTGAACACTGCAGTGTGTTTGAGTTCATATTCTGTATACGGTTCCTTTGTTGTTTTATTTATGATGTTTTCTGTTTCAGGGAAGCAGTCGAGATCGCTTCCTGCACATCTGGTACTTGAAAAATCGCTGTTTTTTCCATAGATATATCCGTAGTAGGTTTTCAGATTGTCTTCAGACATAAAATATTTACTGTCATTTTTTCTGAGCTTACTGTTTACAGTTAAGACTGATCCTGTAAATGTGATCATTATCTCTGTTTGTATATTTTTGATGAATGATTTTACAGCATCGATAGCAGCTGCGAGCATAAGTTTTATATAAGCTGAATTTCTGTAATGATCGATATTTTTGAAATATTTGTATATTGATTTCAGTTTGCTTTTGTAGTCATCATCTGTGTTTTCAAATTTTACGACATTTCTTTTATATATATCATCTATTTGGTCCATTTCGGAATTGATCCTTGAAATATGTTCCGGTATTACATTTTCATTGAGGTTCTGTATTTTGAAATAATTGGACTGTTCTTTCTGTTTTACAGTATCAGTTTCGTTTTCCGTTGATTCAGAGCTGCTGTCGGCTTCCGTTCCTCCGTTAAAAAAATTGTATATATTGTTCTGAAGACTGAATATACTAAAGTCTGAAAGATTTTGCTTTATATCAGAAAGCTGAAAATACAGTGAATCTCTGTCAGATTCAACAGGCAGTGAAATATATTCCGGAGTCAGATATTTCGTCATGGCTTCACAATATTCATCGACAATGTTGTAAACCGAATTCAGAAGACTGCCGGTGTCGGCTGATTTTTTACGAAAGTCACTGATACGTTCAGCTATCGCATCGTTCAGACATCCTGAATCCTGATATGTTATATGTTCCAGATTATCCAGTGCCGAACTGATATCATCGAGTGCATACTGAAAACCTCTTACAGCAACGGATATGTTTTTTAATTCCTCAAAATTTATTTTAAGATCTCTTTTCATTTATCCTCCGTTTCTCAGTCAAACCTTTCCGCACGGACATCATTGAGCATATTTTGGCAATGATCTGTTATATTACGAAGATGTTTTTCTATTTCGTTTTTCTGCAGTGAATTTTCAAGCGGAAGGCGTTTTATCTCATTTTCCAGATATTCAATTTTTCTGATAATGGTTTTGGTCATTGAATTTGTGATATCATATGATCGTGTTGCCGAAAATCCTTTGTATGATGACATTTTTTAAACAGCTCCCTCCGTTATATTTATATATTTTACAGCTATATTGTCAGCATGTCTGATTTTCATACTGATATCCTCATCTGCTTTTACAAAGTCATCTACGGCTGCAAAAATATCATTTTTCAGATTCTCTGCTTCAGAGTATGACTGAACTATAAGTTCTGACATGAAGTCGTTGAACATTTTAGTAAGTTCATCAGTAAAGTCCGAACGGTTATCTGTCTGCATGGCTTCGAAAGCTTCGATGATCATTTTTTTTGCAGTATCCATTCCGATGAGAGCGTCGTTTATAAAAAGCATTTTGTCGTAGTACTCGTGCTCTGTAACTTTGATAAGATCACTCATATTTTATTATCCCCGCTGCATTCTTTTCTAAATTCGTCTTCATCCTCTGCTGATGCACATGTAAATGAATGCATCCTGTTTTTCACGACCATTTCGTCCTTTGCCCTGAATACAAAAGCATCTTCAGTTTCATCATGATATCCGGTGTGAATAACTTCTTCAACCGCATTTGGAGTAAAATTAAATCTGATACAGTCGTTAAATGATCCGAATGGATAAAGTGTTCCGGAATAAGTGTAAAATGCTTTGCTGTTTTCATTTGCATATACAAAACGCCGGTCTATCATGATAAGCTGATCTGTGTTTCCGGACTTGTCATTTTTGTCTGTTTTCAGTTTCACAACTGAACCGGTCGGCAGTACATTGCAGAATATATCAGCTGCTGCACAGAAAAGTTCAGTAAGTTGTTTTTCCGTGTATAAAGCAGATGTGTTTTGAATGGTAACTTTGAGTTTTCCGTTTTCTTTGATATAGGATATACCGGAGATCATATCAGAGAAGGATTCCTTTTTGTTTTTTACTGCTTCGAGCAGTTTATATATTACTGATGCAGGTTTTTCTGATATCAGCTGATCTGTCTGACGTGACTGTTCTTCAGTGAGCTTATCGTATTTTTTCAGCCATTCAGACATCAGCTGTTCGTTCATTTCATTTGAAGTAGTCATTGTTTTCTCCTTGTATAAGAAATGTAAAAGCAAAGGTGCATTTGTTTACGATGCACCTTTGCTTATTATGTCAGCCGGAATCAGTGATCAGCGGCCTCTGAGTGCATCTCCGGCAGATCTGTCTGCTTCTTCGATAGTCATTGCAGCAGCCTGAAGTCTCTGTGCCATTGTTTCAATTACAACCGGGAAGCCGGATTCTGACTCTTCACTGTTGAGTACAGGAAGGATCTCCTTGTAGGTTTCAAGATAAGCATCTCTTGCCTGACCTTCCCAGTCTGCTGTTTCACTGTCGATATGTGAATCCATTTCGTTTACAAGTCCTACGATTTCGTCTCTCTTTGCTCTGATATATTCTGAAAGTGATACCATCTGTTCCGGGTTTAATCTGATTGCCATAATAAATATTCTCCTTTTTTGTTAAAAAAATTTAGTTTTAAAATCTATTTCCGTCAGTACTATGATGGAAATATTTTGTTATTAAGCCGGTTATTATTTTCAGGCTTTTTATTAAAAAATACATGTTAAAATATAAGGGATCGTCAGTTGGAATTACGTAATCAAGGCCTGTCCTTCTGACAAAAAATATTATATCAGATAAAAAATGGAAATTCAATAGAAATGGTACGAAATGCAAAAAAATGTCCTATTATGCACATTTTTTACATAATATGGAAATACAGAGCTGAAAAAAAACAAATCTGATTCTATTCAGATTTGATCTTTTTTCTGTATTCAAAAGCTGCCTGCTCCTGTTTGTTCGGACCGAATTTGTAATAGATCCTGTCTTTGAGCATGTCAGGAAGATATTGTTGCTTGGTATAATGATTTTTGTAATCATGCGGATATCTGTAGCCTATAGCATTTCCAAGAGAGTTAGCACCCTTGTAGTGACCGTCTTTGAGATAAGCGGGAATCTCACCATACTCACCGTTTCTTACATCATTGAGTGCTTCGTCGATTGCTGTTATAGCACTGTTTGACTTTGGAGCCGTACATAGAAGGATTACCGCTTCAGCAAGAGGGATCCTTGCCTCCGGCATTCCGAGAGAAAGAGCTGAGTCAACACATGCTTTTACTATTGAAATTGCCTGTGGATATGCAAGACCGATATCTTCGCACGCTATTACAAGAAGTCTTCTGGTTACTGATATCAGGTCTCCTGCTTCAAGAAGACGTGCAAGGTAATGAAGACCGGCGTTTTCATCCGAGCCTCTTATGGATTTCTGAAGTGCTGACAATATATCATAATGCTGTGAGCCGTCTCTGTCATAATTCATATTGCTTCGCTGTGCGAGCTGTTTTACGGAATCTTCAGTTACCAGAACACCATCAGGTGCTGCTTCACCTGACATTACGCTTAATTCAGTCGTATTCATGGCCTTTCTGACATCTCCGCCGCATGTGAAGGCAATATGTTTTATTACATTTTCAGATACACTGATCTTATATCCGTTTTCCTCTTCAATGATCTTGTATGCACGTTTGACAGCAAGTTCGATTTCATCTGAAGTTACCGGCTTGAATTCAAAAATGGTACATCTGCTGATAATGGCACTGAATACAGAAAAATAAGGATTTTCTGTAGTTGATGCTATGAGGGTGATATCACCGTTTTCAATATGCTCAAGCAGGCTTTGCTGTTGTTTTTTATTGAGGTACTGGATCTCGTCGAGATAAAGCAGTATACCGTTCTGTCCTGAAAAAGTTCCAAGTTCGGCAATGATACTCCTTATATCTTCTGTTGATGTTGAGGTACCGTTCAGCTTGTGGAGAGTTTTATTTGTACTCTCTGCAATTATTCTTGCAACAGTTGTTTTTCCGGTGCCCGAAGGTCCATAAAAAATCATATTTGGTATTTTTCCGTTTTCTATGATCCTTCTTAACGGTTTTCCCGGACCGAGTATATGCTTTTGTCCGACAACATTTTCAAGGCTGTCAGGTCTGATTTTATCTGCAAGAGGTGCTGACACGGATATTTTCCTCCTTAATATCAGTTTCTTTCAATTTTTTTGTAGCGATAGGAAACAAGATACAGAAGTGCATTATTGCTGCCTGTGATGCGGGCTGTAATTATGCAGTTTTCGATATTGTCCTTGTTTATCAGTCCAAGTGTTCCGAATTTTGTCAGCATTTCAAGATTGTCAGTTTTTATGAAATGTTCGATAAACTGTGAACTGTTTATTTTAATAAATGATTCATACATATAGCGCGTATCCCTGTCGAGATTTTCAGGCTCAAGAAGTCTGAAAAGAGCGATCTTTATCTTGGAGAATGCAGAAATATTTGAGTTGAACAAAGCATCATACTTCTGCCAGCTGAAATTGCTTCCGCAGAGCTGAACATATGAACTGTACAGTCCGAGATCGTCTTTGGGAATAAAAACGAATTTCTTTTTCAGCAGATCCGGTCTGCATGTCATATTTTCACAGGAGAACAAATTTGAAAAGAGTTTTGATTTTTTTGAAGTAAAATCATAAAAAGCCAGTGTTATGCCGTCAAGCATTTTGCACTGTTCAAAGGCAGTTTCATGTATTGAAGTGACGGAATTCGGGATCTCGATCTCCTTTAAATTCTGACAGGAATAAAATGCACTTTCTCCTATTTTTGTAACAGAAGGCGGAATAGAGATCTTTTCAAGACCGGTGCAGTTTGAAAAAGCACCATCTTGAATTTCTGTCAGACCGAACGGCAGCTCGATGGCACGCATAAGGCTGCAGCTTTCATCTTTGTTTCTTCCGGCAAATGCCCGGAAGCCTATTTTTCTGACCGGTTTCGAATTTATCAGAGCCGGTATCTTCAGATCAGAAAAATCGTTTTTTGATACCCCTGTAATAGTGACTCCTTTTTCCTGGATCTCATATTTTAAATTTTCAAATTGAAGCATTATATATTCCCCCTGTCATAAAAGTTTCAGGGACTGACAGGTTATGAGCCTGCAGCCCCTGAAAAATAACCCCTTATTTTTTTATTATATAATTATTCGTAAAGCGGATATTTTTTGCAGATTTCGTTGACCCCTTCTCTGATCTTGTCAGCGCTGTTTTCAAAATCAGTAGCTGTAAGATAGATGAATTCTGCGATCTTCTTCATATCCTCTTCTACAAGACCACGGCTTGTAACTGCAGGAGTACCGATTCTTACACCGCTTGTGATGAACGGACTCTGCGGATCGTTAGGAATAGCGTTTTTATTAACTGTGATGAATACTTCATCAAGTCTGTGTTCAAGTTCTTTGCCTGTGATGTTGAAAGGCTGAAGATCTACGAGCATCAGATGGTTGTCTGTTCCGCCTGAAACAAGGTTGAAGCCTTTTTCAAGAAGTGAATCAGCAAGAACCTTTGCATTTGCAACGATCTGCTTCTGATAAGCTTTGAAGTCATCGCTGAGTGCTTCACCGAAGCAAACTGCTTTTCCTGCTATAACGTGCATGAGAGGACCGCCCTGAATTCCCGGGAAGATAGATTTGTTGATCTTCTTGGCAAGTTCTTCGTTGTTTGTGAGGATAAGACCGCCTCTTGGTCCTCTGAGTGTTTTATGTGTAGTAGTAGTAACAACATCTGCATATGGAACAGGTGACTGGTGCTGACCTGCAGCTACGAGACCTGCAATGTGTGCCATATCTACCATTAACATAGCACCTACGGATTTTGCGATATTTGAAATTCTTTCAAAATCTATTGCTCTCGGATAAGCACTTGCACCTGCTACGATAAGCTTTGGTTTATTTTCCTTTGCAAGCTTTTCCATTTCTTCGTAATCGATCCTTCCGTCATCTCCGAGACCGTAAGGAATGAAGTTGAAGTATTTTCCTGAAAGATTTACAGGTGAACCGTGTGTAAGATGACCGCCGTGTGCAAGACTCATACCGAGTACTGTATCGCCGGGTTCAAGGAGAGCAAAATAAACAGCTGTATTTGCCTGTGCGCCTGAGTGAGCCTGAACATTTGCGAAATTAGCGCCGAAGAGTTTCTTTGCTCTTTCGATTGCAATGTTTTCAACTATATCAACGCATTCACATCCGCCGTAGTAACGTTTTCCCGGATAGCCTTCTGCGTATTTGTTTGTGAGAACAGATCCCATAGCAGCCATAACTGCCGGAGAAACGATATTTTCACTTGCGATAAGTTCAAGGTTTCTTCTCTGACGAGCGAGTTCCTTGTTCATTGCTTCTGCAACTTCAGGATCAGTCTGAGCGACAAATCCGATTGAATCCATAAGATTATTGTACATGCTCTTGTAACTCCTTATAATAATGATTTGATATTATAAAATAATAATAGATATAATTATTATATACTATTTTTCTGACAAATACAATATATATTTTTTATTTTTTATTGATATCGGATCAAATATTTTTTCCTGTAAGGACATCTTTCTACAGTTGAAAAAACATAAATTCAATGTTATAATGGTTATAAAATGATAAGGATGTGATTTATTTGAAAAAGACTATAAAAATAATTTTTACAGCAGCGGTTGTATTTTCTTTGTGCTTTCCTTTTTCATCTTGTACAAAAATGTCAGAACAAATGAAGGTCACTGTCTATGATGTCGGAAAAGCAGACAGTATTTTGCTTCAGACTGATAATCATACTGTTCTTATCGACTGCGGAACAAAGAAAAAAGGTGATAATATAGTAAGATATCTCAGTGAGCAGGGGATAGATACCATAGACAGCCTGATAATAACACATTATGATCAGGATCATATCGGCGGAGTTCCGGATATCATGAAAAATCTCAGGGTAGATAATATATATATGCCTGATTATGTCGGATACAATAAAGAGTATGACAAATTTATAGAGTCTGTTGATGCGAACAGTTTTAAACCTGAGACTATGAAAAAAGATGCTTCTTTTTCATATGACGGGATAAAATTCCAGGTTCTTGTACCCAGAAAAGATACTTACGGAGAACCGGGAGAGGAAGTTGATAACGACTATTCGCTGATAACGACCGTAAAATATGACCAGACATCATTCCTGTTTACAGGAGATGCAATGAAGGAAAGACTTGAGGAAGTTATGAACATCGGACATTTTGATGTTCTCAAGGTCCCGTATCATGGAAGAAAAATAGGAAATCTGGATGATTTTCTTGATGAAGTAACCCCGAAATATGCTGTTGTAAGTACAAACAAGCAGGAATTGTCAAAACAGACTTATGATCAGCTTTCAGAGAGAAACATTGAATCATATTTTACTTTTGCAAACGGTGATGTTGTATTTACCAGTGACGGAAAAAATATTACCGTTGAAACAGAAAAAAATAAATCTGTTGTATTTGATACACAACCGGCCGATAATAATAATGACGGGACCAGCTGATTCGGTTCTGAAAATAAAATGAAACAGGTATAAGAATTATGAGAGAATTTATTATCGGAAAAAATGATGCTGATCAGAGAGTGGACAAATTTCTTCTGAAGACTTTTCCTGAACTGAAAAAAGGTGTCATGTGCAAGGCTGTTCGTACGAAAAATATTAAATTAAACGGAAAAAGATGTGATATATCCGATCACCTTAAGGAAGGTGATTTGCTGAAGGTCTTTATTAAGGATGAACTTCTCGGAAGTGAGAAAAAAACAGAAAACAAGGAAAAAGAATTTTCCCAGGCATCGGAAATATCAGAAAATGAAATAGTATACGAAGATGAAAATATAATTTTAATAAATAAAAAACCGGGAGTTATCATTCACAGTGACGATAAAATCAATGGTGATACTCTTATCGACAGGATAACGAAATACTTGTATGAAAAAGGTGAATACGATCCTGCAAATGAAAATTCGTTTGCTCCTGCAGCCTGCAACAGACTTGACAGAAATACGGCCGGAATTGTGGTCACTGCAAAAAATGCCGCAGCACTCAGAGAAATGAACAGAAGGATCAGAGAAAATCTGATCACAAAAAAATATCTCTGTCTTACTTCCGCTATGCCTCCTCAGATGGAAGCTACGATAACCGCATATCACTGTAAGGACAGTAAAAGTAATACTGTAAAGATAAGAGAAAACGCTGCAGATGGCTATAAGCAGATCATAACAAGGTACAAGGTGCTTGAAAAAAACAGTAAAGCAGTACTGATAGAAGTCGAACTTATTACAGGCAGGACACATCAGATAAGGGCTCACATGGCTTTTATCGGAGCACCTCTGATAGGTGACAGGAAGTATGGAATAAAAAAAATAAATGAGCAGCACGGACTGAAATATCAGGCTCTTTGTGCATATAAGATCAGATTTGATAAATGCGATGATGAAAATATTTTGTCATATCTTGATTTAAAGGAATTTCAGGCTGATAATGTCTGGTTTCTGGAAAAATATTTTTAATACTTGCTTTTACGATCAGTGTTTGTATAACAACACAGAGGATATCCCCCGCCTCTGCAGGCGGTTCTATCTGACCAAACAGTCGGAGTACGATCTCCGACTGAGCGGGAACCGATTCTGTGAATCGCCTCTGCTTGTTAAAAGCAGAGCTTTGAACAACACAGAGCTTTAAAAAAAGGATTCTGAAAAAAATCAGAATCCTTATATTTTTTATTGAATGTGAATGAATATGAAAATTATGATTTCCATGATTTCCATAATCCAACATCTGCAGTATTATTTTCTTTTTTCAGTACTTTCGCAAAGTAAAGCCCGAAAAATGCTCCGAAAAGACCGCCGATAATATGTGAAAGCTGTGAAATGTTGTCAGGTCTCAGAGAGTTGAGAATTTCCTGTCCGAGATAGAAAGCAGATGCAAGTATCAGAGTGATCGGAACAGTTCCTTCTTTTGTTCCTGAAGTAGTGCAGGAAGCAAGAAGAATAAACATAAATACAATACCGCTTGCACCGCAGACAGCTGAATGGAAGAACAGCACGTTTATAAGACCGGTAGAGAAAGATGTAACCAGCATCATAAACAGCAGACGCTTGCTTCCGTATTTTTCCTCAAGCATAGGACCGACGAGAAGAATGTAAGTAAAATTGCTTATAAGATGTGCCCAGCCGCTGTGACCGAGTGCATGTGAAACCATTCCGATGTAAAGAAGAGGATTTACAACACTTCGCGGACGTGCAACAAAGATGTTGTGAAATACGTTTCCTATAGCGGGAATGGATGAGATTATCTGTATAACAACTGCGAGAATAGTAAAAGTTAATACTACAGGAGAGTTATACGACAGCTTTGATAAAAAATTCTTTTTTGTTTTTTCGTTCATTGTTTTTGTTCCTTTCTTTATATATAGTTGAAAACTTCGTTTTCAATATAATATTATCATAAGAAAAAGTGAAAGTCAATATATTATTTAAATACTATAGAATAAAAAAATGTATAAAAAACAAATATTCCGTCGGAATGTCTTCCGGCGGAATATTTGTTCGTATTGGCAAGTTTATTATTATTGCAGCAAAGCTGCATCTTATGGCTTATTCAGCTTCAGGCTCAAGAACGGCGTAGTTTCCGTCGCTTCTCTTGTAAACAACATTTGTTTCACCTGATTTTGCATTTGAAAACATAAAGAAATTGTGACCTAAAAGATTCATCTGAAGAATGGCTTCATCAAGTTCCATAGGACGTAAAACAAATTTTTTATGTTTTACAACCTCAAAATCGTACTGTTCCTCAACCTCTTCACTGTAAGGCTCTTCAAACGCTGAAGCTTTAAGCTTCTTTTCAACTCTTGTTTTATTTTTTCTTATCTGAATTATGATCTTGTCTATACATGCATCAAGTGCATCATTTTTGTTGACAGCGCTTTTTTCGGACCTGTATATGATATTATTATATCTGACAGTCAATTCAATTACGATCTGGTTTTTAAGTTCTGAAATAAGTAATTTAGCGTCTGCGTCATCTCCGAAAAATTTAGATAATCTTGAGTTGATTCTTTGTGTTGCATAGTCATCAAAAGCTTGTGGAATGTTCATTTTTTTTGCAGAAATAATTGTTTTCATGTTAAGTCCTCCTTTATGCGAAGTATATACCTACAGTAGTATTGATAAAAATGTATGAATTATAAGTATATACTAAGTTGATATTCGTATTATATCACATATTAAAAAAAATTTCAAGTACTTTTTGATATTTATTTGATTTAATACACAAAAAAGATAACAACCTGAGGATATTATTGTTTAAAAAGCGAGCAGGAATATTCGTATTATTTTGAATATATTGTTGACTATAATGCTGTTTTGTTTTATAATAGTAAAAACGTAGAATATTCTGACGTTAAAAAATGAAAGGAAATGGGAACATATGAAAAAATTATTACTCATTATTGACATGCAGAATGATTTTATTGACGGCTCACTCGGAACAAAAGAGGCAGAAGAAATTGTAAAAAATGTTGCAGAGAAAGCAGCTTCTTTTGACGGAGATGTAATTTTTACAAGGGATACACATTTTGAAAATTATCTTGATACTGAGGAAGGAAAAAATCTTCCGGTTAAGCATTGTATTAAAGGAACTGCAGGATGGGAGATATGTGATGCCTTAAAAAACACTGAGGTTTATAAAAAAAGCCGTATCATTGACAAATTGACGTTTGGTTCTTCTGAGCTTGCCGGAGTGATCTCCGAAGAAAAGCCTGATGAAGTATATATCGTCGGATTGTGTACCGATATCTGTGTTATAAGCAATGCAATGATCGTCAAAGCATTTTCTCCTGAAACAGTCATCACAGTTTATTCCGATTGCTGTGCAGGGGTAACTCCTGAGAGTCATCAGAATGCTTTGAATGCAATGAAAATGTGTCAGGTCATAGTTAAATAATACTATAACAACACAGAGGATATCCCCCGCCTCTGCAGGCGGCGGGTTCTGTCTGACCAAACAGTCGGAGTACAATCTCCGACTGAGCGGGAACCGATTCTGCGAATCGCCTCTGCTTGTTAAAAGCAGAGCTTTGAAACAATAATATAAATAATAATAAAAAAGCCGCTTTTAAAGCGGCTTTTTTATTATTAGACTTTACGATGTCCGGATCTTATTTTTTGAAAAAATTTTATGATGCATATTATCAGGATCGTTCCTGTTAATGCACCCGAAAAATCGATAAGAACATCAGTATAATTACCGCATCTTCCTGCTGAAAATGTCTGATGATATTCGTCAGATACTGCGTAGGCAAGACAGAAAAGGGAAGAAACAGCGGCAGCTGCCGGTATCTTTTTTATGTATTCTTTTGAGTTAAGAAAAGCGACTGTTCCGAGAAGAAGATATATGGAAAAGTGAGCAGCTTTTCTGATGTAAAAATGCAGATGCGTTACTGTTTCAGTTTGTTTTTCCGGCGACATATCAGAAAATCCTTTAACAAAGATCTTTGAAATAAAATAGGTTACACCGTGACTCAGCTTTCCGGAGCTTTCTCCGTTCTGGGAAGAGAAAAAGAATATCAGAGCCATGCACGCTGTGAGTGAAGCAGCAAGAATAATTTTTTTTAACATATTGTATTTTTCCTTTTGATTTGATATATCAATTATATATTTTTCAGATATAAATGTCAAATTTCCGGAATATCATGATCATATAGGAAAAATACAATAAATATTTTTGCTTAAAGTATTGTAAGTTGTCCGATAAAATGATATAATATAAAAAGTTGATTTATATTAATCGCATCAAAGAAATAATAGGAGGAATATACTTGACAGATAAGAAAAAAATAACAGTCTGGATCAAGAGATTACTTTCTTTAATGAGTATAGCGTATGTAGGTCTGATGATGTTCCTTGCGTATACGTCATTGTATTATGATGTGAATATTACACATCCTGCAGGTTTTTCTGTACTGATCGTTTTCCTTATGATCCTTTTTGCAGGAACGATGCTTTACTCCAGAAAACAATTTCTGACTTCAGTGGCGGGTATGCTTGGTCTTCTTTTGTATATGCCTGTCGTTATCCTGAACTACAGCAAAGAAAATGCTATTCTTTTGATACCGGTCGGAATACTGGCTGTTCTTCTGTTTTTCTTCGGTGGAGCCGGAGAAGGGCTGAAAACGATAGTAGGTACGATTTATCTTCTTTTGTATATCATATGTATCCTTGCATATTATCTGTATGTTCAGGTCTTTGCAGGAAAAGTTGTTGATACAATTACATATCAGTCAATATCTGAAACACAAAATTACAGATGTTTTGTTCACAATATTGACGATACATCAGACGGAACGACCAAGATAATCGTTGAACCGAATTTTTATGATAAAAAATTCAAAGATGTTACGTTTGTTGACAGAAGATTTCATCGTATAGTTTATAATGTACGTGCAAAGGATCTTAACCTTAAGGTTGAATGGTCTCACGATGCTCAAAATGAAGATCTTCTCAAGGTTGACGGAGAAATAAGATTCAAATCATCTGATGCAGTAAAATCAGAAGAAGCATACAGATTTTTTGATGAAAAAGATTCATGGAAAAAGTTTAAATTTCTCCAGTGATCCAAACAGAACAATAATGAAAATTTTTAATAAAAAATGCTCTCTCAAAGTGAGGGAGCATTTTTTTATCTGTAGAAAGCTGATATTTGTATTGATACTGAAATAATAATATAGTTTCAACCTGAAACTATAAAAATGCTGATCAGTTTTTTGTTAACTAAAAACGCCCCTGAAACAGGGGCATTTTTAGTTATGATATAGGGATTATTGGGGATTTATATTCTACGTTGGGGTAAACGTAAAATACCGTGAATTAAATACTCGATATTCAATCTTATTAGCTTAATCAATGGAAATCAAGTTGTTTACTTGTTCTTTCCTCATCGAGTATGGTTATATTATAAATGCCAAATGTGATAAGCAAGTGAGCTTTATGTGAAAAGTATGCGAAAAGAGTTTAACACTGATAATGTGTTAAAACTGCACAAAATAGTCGTCATAATTTGTTGGATTCTATACATATAGTTTCGACATCACGCTTTACTTTAAACCAGAATGTTGTTCCGACACCTATGGTGCTTTGAACACCAAACGGGAAGTTGTGATTTTTGAGAATGGCTTTGACTATCGAAAGTCCAAGACCTGTACCGACTACCTCACGCCTGGTTTTTTCACATCTGTAATACTTGTCAAAGATCTGGTGCATGTTTTCTTCGGAGATACCTTTTCCGGTGTCTCTGATGCTAATTTTAACATATTCATCATCAATAGTCTGACTTATAAAAATCTGTTTATCATCGCCGGTATAGTTTACTGCATTATTTATCAGATTGTATATGACCTGTTCGATCTTTACCATATCGCATTTTACTATTGCTTTATCTGAGTTATCAAAATGGATGCTGTAGCCTGAAACAGCCGAAAGCCCTTTATATCTTTCAATGATGTCCTTAAGTTTGCTGTTTATGTCAAATGTTGAATAGTTCAGAGGCTGTGAACCGTTTTCAAGTTTTGAAAGATCAAGCATATCATTTACAAGAAGAGCAAGTCTGTCAGTTTCATCAATTATTATTTTCAGATGTTCCTCACGCTTTTCTTTTTTTTCACCGGAAAGATCGCGTATCATTTCTGCATATGCTTTTATCATGGTAAGAGGAGTTCTCAGATCATGTGAAACATTTGCAATAAGATCTCTCTGAAGCTCATCTATTTTAGATATTTCAGCTGATGCATAGTTTAAAGTTTTGGCAAGCTGTCTTGTTTCTGAAAATTTTCCTCCGTCAAAATGCGTATTATATTCGCCTTTGGCAAGACGCTCGGCAGAATTTGTAATAGTTGACAGCGGTTTTCCGATACTTCTTGATGTGATTATTGAAAGGAAGAGAGATATAACGATAAGAATGGCAGTAATAATATAGGTGTTTCTTTTCAGAAGTGAAATTACTGCACTTCCCGGAGTTATGTTCGAGTATGCGATAATGCATCCCTCAATGGAATTGTTGTGTGATATAATTGTACATACTGTCATGAAACGGTTGTTTCCTATTTCACTTATGCTGCATGCCGAATCACCTTTTGAAACAGCATGAGACCAGAGTGACTGAATTGTTTTCTGCGGGATCTGTTCGGAAATATTTGAATCATTGTCATGGATTATTTTTAAACTTCTTCCGCTGTAGCTCATTACCATATATGAGATATCGTTTCCGTCAGCTTTTGTGTCAATGACCTGCATCAGATCATCGAAGTTGGCATCACTGTCTGCTTCTTCGATCATTTCAGTCATTTTCTGCACATTTTCAAGTGTGGATCTGGATTTGATATTTTCATAAAAATTTTCAAGGAAAAATACCTGAAATATCCATAGAAGAATTATTACGCATAAAATAAAGAAAGCAAATTTCAGCCAGACATGAAATGTAAGACTTTTGGTCAATCTGTTTTTTTTAATCAGCTTCGGCTTCAAATTTATACCCCATTCCTCTGAGAGTTACTATAAATTTTCTGTATTCACCAAGACTGTTTCTAAGCATCTTTATGTGTGTGTCAACAGTTCTGTCATCACCGAAAAAGTCATATCCCCATACACTTTCAAGAAGCTTGTCTCGCGACATGGCAAGATTTTTATTTTTTACAAGGAAGAAAAGGAGGTCATATTCTTTCGGTGTCATTGATATTTTTTGTCCGTCAACATAAACCTCTCTTCCGGCCATATCGATCTCAAGACCTTCATAGATCTGTTTTTCAGAAGGAGATTCTGATACGGTGTTTCTTTTCAGGACAACTTTTATTCTTGCCATCAGCTCTTTAGGTGAAAAAGGTTTGACAACATAATCATCGATACCGATCTCAAATCCGAAAAGCTTGTCATATTCTTCGCCTCGCGCTGAAAGCATGATGACCGGAATGTTTTTGATCTTTTTAATTTCTTTGCAGGCAGAATAACCGTCAAGCTTCGGCATCATAACATCCATGATGATAAGATCGAAATCCTGTTCCTTCACCATTTCAATCGCCTGCATTCCGTTTTCAGCTTCGGCGGTTTCATAGCCTTCAAATTCTGCATATTCTTTAACTACAAGTCTGATGTTTATTTCATCATCTACAATCAATAATTTGCTCATAATGATTCCTCCGATATATGTTTTATCGAAAATAGTATTTTTCTGTGATCAGCCGGAAGCCTGTACAAAAGGATATGAAAAATGTTTGTGACAATACACAGCTGATTACTATATATATTTTATAACAAATATGTGAACAATATGTGAAATGAAGAGGAAATGCAAGAAAGAATGATGTGTTTTTTTTCTATAATTCATTGACATTGAGAAGGAATATTTGATATAATAAATATATGTAAATTATTCTTTTTGTATATATTTTTTTTTATTTTTTGTTTTCAGGAGTTTTTATTTTGAAAAGAAGTATTTTATATGTGGTCAGAGCGGTCTATCTGGCCTTATGTGTTTTAATACTGTTGTGTGTCTGCATAAAACCGGATCATGCAGTATTTCTTCTGGTGTTTCTGATAGTCATTTCAGTTTTGTTGATAACAGCGGATATATTGTTTTCAAGGATGAGTGAAGGCAAAGCAACTGAAAAGAGCAAAGAGCGTATACTTAAGCTTATGAATGTAATAAATGCGTATGTTGCCATATGGACAGAAAACAAGAGCCAGCTTATTGCAAATACAAAGCTTAAGGAGGAACTCGGACCGGTCATAAATCTGCAGCCAAGAGAACTTATCGATATTTTGTTTCCACAAAGCTTTATGACTCAGCCTAAGACTGAAATGATGCTTTCTTCAACACGTGAGCTTCCGCTTAAAATAGGTGAAAAAACGATATATGTGGCATGGACAAGCTCTGTTTTGTACATGGTGGATGATGTCAGATACATTCTGTCGGTAGGCTTCGATGTTACTGAAAACAAGGAGATAAGACAGAAACTCAATATCACCAACAATCTTCTTTCAGCATCAGAAAGAAGATACTCGCTTGCAATGGGACTTTCTGAAATAGGAATTATTTTAAACGAACACTGTGACAATACATTTCATATATCAAAGGAACTTCAGAATATGCTCGGCCTTCCCGATGACACCATTCTGATAGATGATTTTATGAAGCTGATTCACAGAGATGAAAGAATGCCTTTTGAAACTTATCTGAAAGCTGCTCAGAGCAACAATATCGAAGATCTTAATATCAACAACATTGATATGCGTATTCTTTCAGCAGATGGTCATTACAGATGGTATTCGTTCAGATATAAAAACGTCCAGGCAGGACAGTTCGGTATGCCGATCATAGGCGGAGCGATCATTGATATCTCCAAAGAAAAGGAAAAGGATATGCTTATTGAGAAAATGGCATACCTTGATGAGGTTACAGGTATTTATAACCGAAACAAGCTTATGATAAACGGTCAGGAAATGTATCAGTGCTGCAAGATACTTGAATTGTCTTACTGGGTAATAGACTTTGACATTGACAGATTCCATATTATAAATGATACATGCGGATATTCCAACGGAAATCAGGTGCTTAAGGACTTTGCCTCGATACTGTATAAACAGAAAAGAAAAAGCGGCTTTGCAGCAAGGATCGGCGGTGACAATTTTGTTCTGATAGTACAGGATTA
Organism: Oscillospiraceae bacterium; assembly: GCA_045643005.1. GTDB lineage: Bacteria > Bacillota > Clostridia > Oscillospirales > Ruminococcaceae > HUN007. The sequence goes on from JAZUJY010000280.1 coordinate 106,408, forward strand.
CGGTGATGCGCAGTATCCGAAGCTTCTTATTCAGGAAATTCAGAATGAGATAGCGTATATTGGAAATGAACACATGTATAATCAGTCATTGTCATTTTCAGCAGGATACTCAAAGATGCCTGATGACGGTCCTGACTTCAGCACAGTTTTTGAAAGGGCTGAATTTGCTCTTTCTACATGTGAAAAGCGCAGATCGGTGGTCCGTTATGATTCATCTGTTCATGACAGCATTATTTCTGTGACAGCTATAGAAAAAGCACTTGCTGATGCTATAGAATCCAAGGAACTGGTGCTTTATTATCAGCCGAAGATCTCACTGAAAACCAAGAAAATAATGGGTGTTGAAGCTCTTATCAGATGGAAAAAACCAAATGGTGAGATAATCTGCCCTGAACAGTTTGTTCCGATAGCTGAAAATTCTCATCTGATCACAAAAATAGGTGAATATGTAATGCATGAAGCCTGCCGTCAGAACAAATTCTGGCAGAACATGGGCTTTCCGCCTATAGTAATGTCGATCAATCTGACATCAGAGGATTTTTATCAGAAAAACGTCAAAGAATATCTTGCAGATATTTTAGCAAGAACCGGACTCGGACCAGAGTGGCTGGAGGTAGAGCTTACCGAATCTCTTGCCATGAAGGATATTGATTTTGCTGTACAGCAGATGCAGGAACTTCGTGATATGGGACTGAAGCTTGCAATGGACGATTTCGGAACAGGTTATTCTTCGCTGAGCTATATTCAAAAAATGCCTTTAAGTCTTTTAAAGCTTGACCGTTCGTTTATAGTTCTTATTGAAAATGACATTGTTGCACGTGAAATTGTTTCTGCAGTCATCAAGATAGCAAAATCAAAAAAAATTGAAACTATAGCTGAAGGAACGGAAACATCTCGTCAGATAGAGATGCTTGAAGAATTTGGATGCGATTATGCTCAGGGATTTTTATTCGGCAGACCTATGAGTGCTGATGAGCTTACCGAGTATTTAAGAAAGAGTATGCTTTATCAAAATATGGAAGCAGATATGATCCATAGTAATGATTAATTAATATTTTTATCCGGTTTGTTTTGTATTGTATGTTATTTGTTGACCTGAACAGACCGGATAATTTAGTATCAGGGGGGGAATTATGAAAAGGATAGGAATACTGACAAGCGGCGGCGACTGTCCGGGATTAAATGCAACTATTCGTGGAGTGGCCAAAGCATGTTATGAACTTATGGGGGAAAACAAGGTACAGATAGTAGGAATACAGAACGGTTATTACGGACTTATCAACAATACAGCACGAGAAATGGATCCAAGTGAATTTTCAGGTATACTGACACAGGGAGGTACTATTCTCGGAACAAAAAGACAGCCTTTTAAAATGATGACTGTTATCGGAGATGATAATGTTGATAAAGTAAAAAATATGAAGGACACATATAAAAAGCTTAAGCTTGACTGTCTTCTTACACTTGGAGGAAATGGCACTCATAAAACTTCAAAGCTGCTATGTGATGAAGGATTAAATATTATCGGACTTCCGAAAACCATAGACAATGATATATACGGAACAGATGTTACATTTGGTTTTCACACTGCAGTTGATACGGCTACAGAGGCTCTTGACAGATTACATACTACGGCTGCCAGTCATTCCAGGGTGATATTGTGTGAGATAATGGGAAACAAAACAGGATGGCTGACTGTAAATGCAGGTATCGCAGGTGGTGCTGATGTTATTCTGATACCGGAGATCCCTTATCGAATCGATAAGGTGATAGATGCTGTTGTAAAGCGTTCAGAGCAGGGAAAGGAGTTTTCCATTGTTGCAGTTGCCGAAGGTGCTTTTGACAGTGATGAAGCGAAGCTTAAGAAAAAAGAACGAACAAGAAAAAGAATAGATGCCGGAGAGATAACGGCTACAAACAGAATAGCAGCTCAGATACAGGAAGCTGCAGGAATCGAAGCACGTGTCTGTGTTCCGGGACATCTTCTCAGAGGTGGTTCTCCAAGTGCGTACGACAGGATACTTGCAACAAAGTTCGGTGTGTATGCAGCTAAGCTTATAAAAGAAGAGGATTATGGAAAAACAGTTGCCATGGTCGATTCAATAGTTACTGCAAATAAACTTGAGGATATAGCAGGTCTTACCAAATTTGTAGATCCTGATGATCAAATAGTAAAAACAGCCAGAAATCTGGGTATTTCTTTTGGCGATTAAAGGAGGATATAATATGAATTACAAAGCAGTTGGTACAAGGGAAAATATACGCGTTATTGATTCAAGCTGTAATGATCAGCTTCAGATCGATGTTCTGCAGTATGATAAGCTTCTCGGAGCATCTCACTCTGCACAGCGCCTGTATTTTAATTCGAAGCAGGGGATTTGTCCCAGACAGGTCGTTATATATATAAATAACAGCAGTGTTAAGGTTGAACCCGGTGCAATGAGTTATTTTCAGGGAAATCTTGAAATGGTGTCCGGGCTTACTCCGGGTAATTTTATAGGAAAGAAAATTACCGGAAAGCTGACAGGAGAAAATGCTGCACAGCCGGAATACAGAGGGACCGGAATGCTCGTTCTTGAACCTACGTTTGAACATAATATCGTTCTGGAACTTGCACAGGGTGAATCGATCATTGTAGATAAGGGTATGTTTCAGTGTGCACAGGGAAGCGTTTCTATAAAACCGTTTATGCAGAAAAATTTATCATCTGCGGCACTTGGCGGAGAAGGTATTTTTCAGATAGGTATTACAGGTCCGGGTCTTGTTGTTCTCGAATCAAAGGTACCTATGAGTGAAGTTGAGATAATTGAACTGAATAATGATGTGCTTAAGGTGGATGGTAATTTTGCTATTTTAAGAACGGCAGGAATTGAATTCACGGTTGAGCGTTCTGCAAAGACACTGATAGGATCGGCAGCAAGCGGTGAAGGTCTTGTTAATGTTTACAGAGGAACAGGGCAGGTGTGGCTGGCACCGACTATAAAGATTTATCAGATGATGGGCGCCGGTTTATAACAACACAGAGGATATCCCCCGCCTCTGCAGGCGGCGGGTTCTATCTGACCAAACAGTCGGAGTACAATCTCCGACTGAGCGGGAACCGATTCTGCGAATCGCCTCTGCTTGTTAAAAGCAGAGCTTTGAATTTAGTGTAAAAAAAATCCGTAGTTTAATCTGAAACTACGGATTTTTTTATAGGTCTTTGCGGTCGTCCTGCACCTTAGTTGTGTATCAGGTTAAAGTTTTACGATAGCTTTTACAGGGCATTTTTCTATGCATGTACCGCAGAATGTGCATTTGGTCTGGTCGATAGCTGCGTGGAAATCTGTTACTGTTATGGCTTCAGATGTGCAGTTTTTCTCACAGAGTTTACAGCCGATACAACCGTTCTGACAGTTGAGTTTGGTTTGCTTTCCATTGTCTTTGGATGAGCATTTTACAACGTACTGTGATTTTTCAGGGATGATGTCTATTATGTGGTTTGGACATACATCGCGGCATTTTCCGCAGCCAATGCATTTGTTCATGTCAACTGATGCGATCTTGTTTGTGACCGTTATTGCATTTTCAGTACAGACATTTGTGCAGTCTCCGAAACCGAGGCATCCGTATGCACATGCACCGTCACCTGAATAAAATCTTTTGATCCCCGCACATGATCTGACGCCTGTAAAATCATATATTTTTGCATTTTTACTGCAGTCACCGCTGCAGCGGACAAAAGCTTTTAATGATTCAACTTCGCCGGCTTCAGAACCTGTTATTTCAGCAATTTTATCTGCTGTTGCGGTGCCTCCCGGTCTGCAGAGATTGCAGGGAGCGTTTTTTGTTATGATAGCATCTGCGTAGTCTCCGCATCCTGCAAATCCGCATGATCCGCAGTTTGCCTGAGGAAGCACTTCATTTATTTTTTCTATTCGTTCATCTGTTTTTACTTCAAAAAATTTTGAAGCAACAGTGAGAAGCACACCGGCCAGGAGCCCCATTACAAGAAATGCGATGACCGGAAGAATATAAGTTTCAAACATTATTTTCAGCCTCCGTTTCTATAATGGATCAAAGACCGGAAAATCCAATAAAGCTCAATGAAAGAATAGCTGCTGCAATAAGTGTACACGGCATTCCCTTGAAGGTTTCAGGTACATCAGCTTCATTGACCTTGGATCTGACTCCGGAAAATATGAGAAGAACCATCATAAAGCCTATTCCGGAGAACAGTGCATTTACGATTGCCTGTGAAAATGTGTATTCGTTGTCTATATTGAGAATCGTAAGACCGAGAACTGCACAGTTTGTTGTAATAAGAGGAAGATAAACGCCAAGTGCCTTGTAAAGGGGAGGAAGAAGTTTTTTAAGTGCTATTTCAACAAGCTGAACAAACAATGCAATAATAAGAATAAATGCTATGGTTTTGAGATATGTGACATTGAGCGGAGTCAGAATAAAATAATAAACCGGATATGTGGCAAGTGAGGCACATACCATAACAAAAGTAACTGCTATTCCCATACCGAGACTTGATGATGTTTTCTTGGAAACACCAAGGAACGGACAAATACCCATAAACTTGGAAAGAAGAAAATTGTCTGTCAGCATTGCAGCCAAAATAATACCAAAATATGATTTCATGGATCAGGCCTCCTTTTTCTCACAGATCGAAGTGCAGTTTTCTGCATTCGGACAGCAGCTGCATCCTGCAGCTTCCGGTGGTTTGCGGTTAGCAATTTTGTTTACTGCTGCAATAACGCATCCGAGAACGAAAAATCCGCCTGCCGGTCGTGAAAAGACTGCTATTTTCTGAAAGTTCGGAATAACTATTCCAAACCATGATCCTGAACCAAGGATCTCTCTTATTGAAGCCATGGTAGTAAGGGAAAGTGTGAAGCCGAGTCCCATTCCGAGACCGTCCATAATGGATGGAATCACTTTGTTTTTACATGCAAACATTTCTGCACGTCCTAAAATAATACAGTTTACTGTGATAAGAGAAAGAAATGTTCCAAGTGCTGTATAAAGTTCCGGAATATATCCCTTCATAAGCATTTCTATGAGGGTAACAAATCCTGCAATAATTACTATATAACAGGGAAGCTTTACTGACTTGGGAATAACATTTTTCAGAAGCGAAATAACGATATTTGAGCCGACAAGAACGAAAGTTGTGGCAAGACCCATACCGATACCGTTTTTTGCAGATGTTGTGATGGCGAGAGTAGGACACATTCCGAGAAGACCTACAAGGGTAGGATTTTCTTTGATAAGTCCTTTGGTGAACTCTTTAAAATTACTGTTCATTCAAAATATCCCCCTTATGATTCAGATATGTGTTTAAAGCAGTATCAACAGCGTTTTTCATTCCTTTTGAAGAAAGAGTTGCACCGGATATTGCATCAAACTGATAATCCTTTGAGTTTACTCCGAGGAACTGTTTTATAAAACTTTTTTCATCTCTGATCTTTGTTCCGACATCCTGTGTTTCGTTAAGCTCAATAAAACTGATTCCATCGATACCATTGTCAGAGACTCCGATCAGTGTGTGAATTCCGCCTTTTGAATAACCGTTTGAAATGATCTCGAATACTACATGATCCTGATCATCGGTTATCACTGATGTGATACCGTCAAATACTTTAACCGTACCGTCTTCGTTTTTCAGCATGGTGTATTCATGTTCACCGTATATTTCATTAAGTCCTTGCTGCAGTTTGTCAGTTATTATTCCTGTTGTGTCAACATAGGTGAGGTTATAAACGATAATAAGAACAGCTGAAACAAGCGTGCAAATTACTGTCAGTACAAGAGGAGGCATTATGTATTTTTTAGACATTTTCCTTTTCCTCCTTTTTGGGAATTAAAGCACCAAGAGGCTTGGTCATGGTAAATCTGTCAATATACGGTGTAAGTATATTCATAAGAAGGATAGAGAATGAAACACCTTCCGGATAACTGCCGAATTGTCTGATAATAAATGTAATGATTCCGCATCCGATTCCGAATATGATCTTTCCGGGTTCGGTAACCGGTGTTGTAACGTAGTCAGTTGCCATGAAGAAAGCACCAAGGAGCAATCCGCCTGACATAAGTTCATACGGAATATTGCCTCCGGAAATAAGAGTCAGTAAAGCAACAGATCCTAAATAGGCAACAGGAGTGGAAGGTGAGATAATTTTTTTGAAAATAAGAAACAGACCGCCGATAAGTAAGGCTGCAGCAGACGTTTCTCCTATACATCCGCCGGTATTTCCGATAAAGAGATCAAAAAGGGATGCATCACGTGATACAAGCGGAGTTGCTCCTGTAATGATGGTCTGTGAGTTGGTCAGACTGTCAGAAAATTCAGCGGATTTCCAGAACATAGGAACAGCCCAGTTTGTCATTGGTCCTGAAAAAGAAACAAGTAAAACGATACGTGCGGTTATTGCAGGATTTGCAAAATTCTGTCCGAGTCCTCCGAAGAGCTGCTTGACAATTACTACAGCTACAAATGATCCGACAATTGCTATCCAGAACGGTACTGTAACAGGAAGATTCAGTCCGAGCAAAATTCCTGTCAGAAGAGCACTGAGATCGCTCGTTGTTTGTTCTCTTTTCATAATGATTCGGCTTATGTATTCAAAAAAGACAGAAGAAGCCGAACATACCGCTACAACGATAAGTGCCCGTAATCCGAAAAACACGCATCCCGCTGCTATTGCAGGAATAAGAGCCGTGATTACGGTAAGCATGATCTTTCTTGTTGATATATCTGAAAGTTCATGAGGTGATGGTGATACGATGAGTTTTTTCAAAATAATCCCTCCGCAAAAATTCTATATTATTTTTTTCTTGGCAGGAGTGCCTTGGCAAGCTGATTGGTTTCTGCAAGTTTTCGTTTTGCAGGACATACATATGTACATGCACCGCAGTTTATGCACAATGAAACTTTAAGTTTCTGTAAAGCTTCAATGTCGTGTTTTTTGTATGCTTTTGAAATTTCAAGAGGCATAAGATTCATGGCACACGCTTTTACACATCGACCGCATTTGATACACGCTGATTCTTTCGGTTCTGTATAATCCTTAAGAGCAATGATCGAATTTGTTGTTTTTGTGATCGGAGTATCTATGGACAGAAGAGATGTTCCCATCATAGGACCCCCGGTAATTACTTTTCTTATGTTGTCCGTATCTGTCTGTGCAAATTCCAGAACATCTCTTATTACTGTACCGATTGGAACTATTACATTGCACGGATTTCCGACAGCCGTTCCTTCAACTGTAACTCTTCTTTTGATAAGCGGCATGCCGTCTTTTGAATAGTGATAAATAAAAGCAACAGTGGAAACATTCATTACAATGATTTTCTGGTCTGACGGCAGTTCTCCTTCTTTGACTATCCTGCCTGTAGCAGTGTGGATAAGAACCTTTTCAGCACCCTGAGGATATCTTGAAGGAAGTTTTTTTATTTCAATTTCCGGAGTATCTTTTGTTCTTTCTATGAATTCAGAGATCGCTGCAGGCTTATTTTCTTCTATTCCGATGATCGTTTTAGGAATATTGAGGTATTTCATGACCATTTTGATACCGCCTACAACATTTTCAGGTTTTTCAAGCATCTGACGGTAGTCAGATGTGATATATGGTTCGCACTCTGCTGCATTGATAAGAAGTATCTCAATTTCATTTTTTGGTGCAAGCTTGATGTGAACAGGAAATCCTGCACCTCCGAGACCACAGACTCCGCTGTCCCTGACTGCTTTTCTGAAACTGTCGGCATCTGTTATTTCAGGTGGGGTATGCTCACATTCTTCCATCTGACCATCCGATTCGATCTCAACAACTTTACAAACATTTCCGTTTGGCATTCTGTAGTCGGATACATCTTTGACAGTCCCGGAAACACTTGAGTGTACCGGACATGAAAAAGGTGCTTCGCTGTCACCGATCTTCTGCCCGACAAATACCGGGTCACCCTTTTTGACACATGGTGTACAGGGAACGCCCATGTGCATGGACATGGGTATTTTTACGGATGAAGGAACAGGCATCCGTACTGCTGCATATTCTGCAGTGTTTTTTGAATGATTGATCTTAATGCTGTGAAGCATTCGCATATAAAAACCCCTTTCGAAATAAGAATTATTCTTCTTTGAGATCCAGAGAATCACTGTGATAAATTAATCCCTTCGTGTTTACTGCCACTACTTCAAATTCATTGCTGTCAAGATATTTTCCGATGTTTTCTTCACCGTCAATAAAAATGAGCGTTGACAGAAAATCAGACATGATCCCGCTGCTGCAGAAAACCGTTACTGCCGTAAGTCCTGTTTCGGAAGGATATCCGGTAGACAGGTCAATAATATGATGATATTGTTTTCCGTTGATCTCTGTGTTTCTTTCATAGTCTCCTGATGATGATACAAAACAGGAAGAACATTTGACTGTACATGCGATACTGTCTTTCCCGGATCGTACACCGACTTCGAATTTTTCATTATTGTTTCTGCTGTATAAAAGAGCTGATGAACCAAAAGATACAACAGCTTTGTCTATATCTGTCTGTTTGTAATATTTTTGCAGGACATCAAGAATATAACCCTTGGCAACGGCTCCCATATCAATGCTGATCCCGTTTTTCAGGGTTATATGGTCATTATCAGTCAGTATATTTTCAAAACCTGATTTTTGCTGACATGTATAGATATCGTCTGTTTCCGGCAATACGCCTGTTTCAATGGCATTTTTCCACAAAAGGTTGAGTTTTCCTGAGGAAATATCAACCTTTGATCCGTATTTGCTGTTAAGAGCCAGTGTATTTTCGATTGCTTCTGAAAGCTCATGACTGCAGATCATATCCGTTTTTTTGTTAAGCATCGATAGTTCTGAATTTTCATTCATACAATCACATTTTTCTGAAAAATCAGTTATGATCTTTCTGGTCTGTTCTGTAAGATCACTGCTCAGATCCAGAGATACAACTGTATCCATTGAAAAAAATGTACTTGTATAATTGTGCTTGTTGTGATAAAATATAAAAAGCAGTGTTAAAACAACAATGCCGGCAAGAAAAAATGCAGTTATATTTTTTTTTATGGTTTTTATCCTCCATATCTGAGAATTACTGTATATTTTCATTAAAATATCATATTTTTAATTATATAACAAAATGACTGATTTGTAAAGAAATATTTTCACGGTAACAGTCGTAAAAATGCTTTACAGCAAGTCACAGGCAAAGCTTTGAAGAATGACTTGACATAAAGTTTCATACATGGTCAATTATTAATATTTAAGGGAGGAATATATTTTGAAGGGCTACAGGATATATCTTGTAAGACACGGAAAAACAGAAGCAAATGAAAAAGGAATATATATAGGAGGAAAAACAGATTTTCCTCTTTCGGAAGAAGGATTTCATGAACTTGAAAACAAGTATGATCAGTTCGATTATCCAAGTGTTGAACGAGTTTATACAAGTCCGATGATGAGATGTATCCAGACTGCACAGATTCTTTTCCCTCATCAGGAAACTATAGCTGTTCACGATCTCAGGGAACTTGATTTCGGGGATTTTGAAGGAAAGAGTGTTGAAGAGCTTGTAAACAGGGACGATTACAAAGAATGGCTCAAGGGCGGTATTGATAACTGCCCTCCTAACGGTGAAAGTCTGAAGGATCTTGTCGGAAGAGTTTATGTAGCTCTTGACCGTATTATACTGAATATGATGAACGAAGATTTCAGTACGACTGCTATAGTAACTCATTCCGGTATTATTACAAATATTCTGTCATGTTTCGGACTCCCGAAATACAAACCGAACGAGATAGCATGCAAAACCGGAGAGGGATTTGAGATTATGGTCACTGCTCAGATGTGGCAGCAGTCACAGGCATTTGAGATACTTGGCGCATTTCCGTTTGAGAAGTAGGCGTCTGATTTGAAAGAACTTGTTTTTAAAAATCACAGTGATCACGAGGTAAATCTTCTTGATTTTCTTCAGAAAGAAAATGGTGTTTCTGCCAAGCTTATAAGAAAGCTGAAACGTCAGGACATGGGTATTACGTGCGGCGGAAAGCTGATAAGGACGATAGATCCTGTTCCTTCCGGTGCTGAGGTGATCCTTCATACAGAGGATGAGAGCACTCTTGTTCCGAATGGAGAACTTAATGTTTCTGTTGTGTATGAGGATGAAAAGACCATGGTATTCAATAAGCCGCAGAATATGCCTGTTCATCCGTCTCTGAATCATTATAATGATACTCTTGGCAATTATTTTGCATATTTGCATCCTGATAAGTCTTTCAGGGCAGTGAACAGACTTGACAGAAATACTTCAGGTTTATGCATAGTGGCCATGAGTCAGCATGATGCGTTTTTGCTTCAGAAGCGTGCTGAAAAAATATATTATGCCATAGTATGCGGGTATCCGGGAGAAGAAGGAACAATTGATGCTCCTATAGAGCGCGAAAAAGAATCCATGATAAAACGATGTGTAAGAGAAGGCGGAGCACGAGCCGTAACACATTATAAAACACTTTCGACCTGCGGAAAATATTCATTTCTAAGAATTAAACTTGAAACAGGAAGAACACATCAGATCAGAGTGCATTTTTCGTACCTTGGTTTTCCTCTTGCCGGTGATGATCTGTACGGCGGATCCTGTGAAGACACGGACAGTCATGCTCTTCACTGCGGAGAGATACTCATAAAAGACTATTTTGGTGACCATGATCTGCATCTGTATGCAGATTCAAATGATAAAATGACTGAACTGATGAAAAAGTATGATTTTTATAAAACGATATCATGAAAGGGAGAAAAAGGGATGTTGAAAAAGCTTCTGAACAACAGTGAGGATCATTTATCCGGTGAAAACAATGATCCTTTTGAAACAGCTGAATTATCCGGAAAAAAATTCAAGCCTGTTTATGTTGTATTGATAGTATCGATATTAATACTGGTTTTATCAGCAGCTGCTGTGATATTTGTTTTTATTTTACGAAATGATCACGATTCAGAAAATGACAACAGGGTGAAAAGGTCAGTTTCTGTCAGTATGGATCAGTCTGAAGTAATTGAAAAAACTAACGAAAAAGAGCATGTTCAGCCTGAGTTCAGAGATATCGATCCTGCCGAGCAGCTCAGACAAGATCTGAACATTGAAAAAGACAATATGGTGGAGGCCTATGGTATTTTTATTGATAAGGAATATCTCGGCTGTGTTCCTTCTACAAATGATGCCAGAAGGATCTTTCAGAAAAATCTTGAAAAATATGAAACAGATGATAGTATTACTGCTGAATATAAAAAGAGTATCAGTTATGTAAAGGGAAAATATCATGTTTCATCAGTTATCGGTGAAAAAGAAATTGAAGAGTTTTTAAACAGAAAATCTTCATCCAGTCATTATATTATTGAAGAAGGCGATTCACTGAATCTGGTTGCTGAAAACTACGGTATGACATTGGATGAACTTCTTGAGCTTAACCCTACTGTCTACGATCCTGATTTCTGTTGTGAAGGAATGGATATTATTGTTGAACTCAAAGAAGCAAGTATGCCTGTTGTGATATCCAAACTTGTTGAAGAAGTATCTGTTATTCCTTTCGAAACCAAAACAGTACTTGATGCTTCAATGACATCAGGTCAGACTGAAGTAATTGTAAACGGTGAAAACGGTGAATGTGTAAATACAATAAGAATATACTATGAAGGAGATATGGAAACCGAAAGAAAGATCATTAATTCCAGGATCACGAAAAAACCTGTTGCAGCTCAGGTGAGAACAGGAAGCAGGATACAGAATGCAGTAGGCAGACCTTCATCTGAACAAACTGTTTTAAACGGTACAGGTCAGTTTATGTGGCCTGTAAACGGAGGCTGGATCAGCGACGGATTTGGCGGAACAAGACGTCACAAAGGAATGGATATAGCAGCCGGAACAGGTATTTCAATTTATGCAGCTGCGGCCGGAAGAGTAATAGCTGCAGGATGGAATACCGGAGGATACGGATATTTTGTAATGATAGATCATGGAGATGGTTTCTCAACACTTTACGGTCATATGAGCAAGGTAATTGCAGTAAACGGCGAGAATGTGGAGTGCGGTGATCTGATCGGTGAAGTTGGAAATACCGGTGATTCAGACGGAAGCCATTGTCATTTTGAAATCAGATACAAAAATTATTGTCAGAATCCTGCTCCGTATTTACGAGTAAATCCGACCGATCCGAATGTGCCTCCTCCGGTTGTTCCTGTAGTTCCTCAGCCGGTTGTCACTACTGCAGTAACTGAAAAAAGTGATTCTGAAGAGACAAAGGCATCAGAAGCTGAAACCGTTCAGGATCAGTCATAACAAAAAATCTTCCTTTTGCTTTTTCAGATGCAAAAGGAAGATATTTTTTTGTTAGTATATATTATTAATGAAATAATTATTTGTATAAAGAATCGTTGTTCAGAACATCCATGATATTTGACTGAACGATTTCGGTGATCCTGACAGCGAAATAGTCATCGACAACTACAACATCACCTTTGGCGATCAGATGACCGTTGACTATGATATTGACAGGAGTGTCAGCTGCACAGTCAAGTTCAATTACAGTTCCGTTTGTAAACGAAAGTATTTCATCAACTTTTTTCTCTGTCGTTCCTATTTCAACTGACAGTTCAAGGGGAACGTTCATGAGAAGCTGAAGATTGTGAAGCTGTTCCTGAGAAAGATTGCTTGAAATAGCAGAAAAAGGTCTGACCCCCTGAGGCTGAGCCTGTGAAGCAGGTGCCATCGGTGTACCGCCTGACTGCTGAGGTTCTCTGAGCTTTGCCAGTTCATTAAGATATTTCTGAGCCTTCGTTGTCATTTCATTTCCAAGTTTTTCAGAAATGATAACCGCAAATGTACTTGAAAGAACATTTTCTGCTTTGATCGAAGCTTTTGTAACATATACAGATTCAGGATCGGAAATACCGAGCAGCTTGTCGATTTTTTGTTCATCAGCAGAAAGAATAAGCTCAGAAGGTTCATAGGATATCGGGACCTTTGTTATTCTGGCAAGTTCTGTAGTATATGAATTCATAATCTGATTCATAACTTCAGAAAAAGCTGAAGAGTTTATCTCGTCAAATTCAAAGCCTGCAGATGTATCAAGAGGTTTTCCCATCAGCTGATCGAGGATAAGCTGAATGTCATCATATCTGAAAACAAATAATCCGGAACCTTTTATTGAATTGTTATAAGAAACCTTAACAAAAACAGGATTTGAATATTCGTCAGCGTCAAATGCAGAAAAAGGCATCATTAAAGTTTCATTGCAGCTGAACTGAACAGGTGTATTCAGAAGCGATGAAACAGACCCTGAGGCTGCATTAAGTGAAGCGCTGTGTATATCATTGATTTGTGTTGTATTATTATTGTTCATTATTATCCTCCTTCCTCTCTCTGTCACAGACGTCTATGATCTTGATCGCTTTTCTGTTGCCGCTGATACCGGGCTTTGCATTGAACCAGTGGACGTCGTTGACTTTAATTTTTGCATTTGTTGTAATCGGAACATCCAGAGAGATAATATCGTTGACCTGAAGCGAAAGAATATCGCTTAGTTCAACAGTTGTTTCAGCAAGTACTGCGTGAAGAGTAAGTTCAGTATTCTTTACCCCTTTAAGAATGCTGCTTCTCTGTTCCTCTTTAACACTTTCATCGATTTTGCGTTTTGATTTGGAAGCTATTCTTCTTGTAAAGTGAGAGATAAGCTCTTCCATATTAACAGCAGGAATACAAATGTTGATCGTGCTTTTAAAGGAATCAAGCTCTATTTCGAGCGTTGTCTTCACTACGATTTCTTCAGGTGCTATTGATTTGGAAAGGCTGGTGTTTGTATCGATCCTTACAAGGAACGGAGAAACATCAATGTATCCTGACCATGCGTCCTGAAGGAAGGAAGTTGATTTTTCCATCAGAGATTTCATCAGTCCGATCTCAATTTCCGTAAAATCACGTTTGATTTCCATCGGAGTACACTGTCCACCCATGAATCTGTCGATAAGAGCAGTCGTAACATCGTTTGAAAACTGCATCATGATCTCAGTTTCAGCAATGTTTTTGTCTTCGATACCGAGATTGATAATGCCCATAATAACAAATTCATCAAGTGACGAACTGTATTCATAATACCGCTGTTCTACGATGTCGATAACTTTCGCATGACAAAATACTCTGGTCAGACCGGTAATATGTGAAGAAAAAAGACGGGAAAAGCCTTCAAAAATATCCCTGATACTTTTTATATCTTCTCTGGTAAATTTCTGAGGAGCTTTAAAGTTATAGTTCTTTACTTTTTTCGTTTCCGGTCTGGGTTCATTTCCGGATGAAAATGATTCGTCGGAAGCAGATCTGTTAAATGATTCTTTGAAGCTGCCATCACGGTTTGAATCAGAATTCATCGGATTTTTAGCGAAATTTTCGTCCATAGACCCCATTCACCCCTTGAGTTTATATTAAAGAAACCATATAAAATATACAGTTATTTATATAGTCATACATACATTATATCATATGATTAAACTTATTTCTATAGTTTATGTAAAATTTTTTATAAAAAAATAAAAATAAATATGCGATAACTGCAAAAATTAAACTGTTTTCTTCATAAAACAGCAAATTAAAAAATACATTTGTTTTATTTTCATAAGCTTGTAAAAGGTACTGAAATATGATATGATATCAGTATCCGTTGTTCATGGTAAGTGATTCATCTTTTTCGATCCATGATGCAACATCTATTTTTTTATATTCGGTTCTTGATGTTCTGACAAATACGCTGACAATACCTGCGTTTATTATCAGTCTCTTGCACATGGAGCACGGTTCAACGTTTCCGTAGAGCTCGTCTGTTTTAGCATCGTGACATGCAAGATAAATTGAAGCACCGATCATTTCATGCCTCGGCGCACATATTATCGCATTTGCTTCAGCGTGTACAGAACGACACAGCTCATAACGTTCTCCTTTCGGAATGTTGAGCTTTTCTCTTGTGCAGTATCCGATGTCGGAACAGTTTGCACGTCCTCTTGGGGCTCCGACATATCCGGTGGAAATAATTTCATCATTTTTTACTATTATCGCACCGAAGTTTCGCCTCATACATGTACCTCTTTTGAGGACGGTTTCAGCGATGTCAAGGTAGTAATTGATTTTGTCACATCTTTCCATGGCGTTTGACTCCTTATTTATGAATATGGATTGATTTAATTCGTAAACTTTAATACTGCGTCTGCTTTTGAACATGCGAATGATGATTTGTCACAAGCTGTTTTGAAGTCCGCAGATACAATTATTATAGAGTATTTTATTGTTTTATGCAATAGAAGATAAAAAAATTAATTTTGAAAGGTGTTTTTAATGGATAATTTAACAAATATCGGCTTTGTAAAGGAACTTCTGGGGAGATATGATTTTAATTTTTCAAAAGGACTTGGACAGAATTTTCTTATAAACCCGTCTGTGTGTCCAAAAATTGCTGAGATGGGAAATGCTCGTGAGGGATTTGGCGTAATAGAAGTCGGAACAGGCATCGGAACACTTACGGCTGAACTTGCCAGACGTGCGGATAAGGTCGTTGCTGTTGAAATAGATGAGAGACTTCTTCCCATACTCGATGAAACACTTTCTGAATTTGATAATATAAAAATAATCAACAAGGATATTATGACGGTAGATCTTGATGCACTTTTAAAGGAAGAATTTCAGGGGATGAAAGTTGCAGTATGTGCAAATCTTCCATATTATATTACATCAGACATAATAATGTATTTTCTTGAAAGCAGAGCAGATATATCATCTGTAACCGTCATGGTACAGAAAGAAGCAGCTGACAGATTATGCGCACCGCTCGGAACAAGACAGTCAGGTGCGATCTCTGCAGCAGTGAATTATTATGGAAATGCAAAGCTGCTGTTTAATGTTTCAAGAGGAAGCTTTATGCCTGCACCGAATGTTGATTCGGCAGTAATAAGAATCGATGTTGAAAAAAAATATGATCTGTCCGAAACCGAAGAAAAATTCTTTTTTAAGGTCGTAAAAGCGGCTTTTTCACAGAGAAGAAAGACACTGGCAAATTCTCTTTCATCAATGCTTTCAGTTCCAAAACAGACCGTATATGAAACACTGAATGATATGGGCCTGTCAGATAACATGAGAATTGAGCAGTTTGACATGGAAACGCTCATTGATTTTTCATTAAGATTCAGAAGCAAAATCTGCTGATTGACTAAAGAAATTTTTTCATATCAGTGATTTTGAATTAGACAAAAAGTAATAAAAAGACCATTTTTATTATGTATAATTCGTATACTTGCATCATCAAATTAAAATTAAATATTGCATATTGCACGAGATTGAAGTAAAGTAATATAACATTTGGACAAAAAAACAGAAAATTCATCGAAAGGGTTGATTAATTTTCTCCATTCTGTTAAAATAGTAAGTAGTTGTGGGAGGGGCGATTTGATGAACAACTATACTTCAGACAATTACAATGACGTTCCTGTATATCTGTTCCAGCAAGGTAAAAATTTTGAATCTTACAAATTTTTTGGGGCACATAAGGTTACAGAAGGAGAAAACAGTTATCATATTTTCAGAGTCTGGGCACCGCATGCTGAAGAAGTTTCAGTAGTTGGTGAATTTAACGGATGGAATCGAGAAAATAATAAAATGTATCGGATATCAGATGAGATCTGGGAAACAAAAATAGGTTCATTGAAGCAGTATGATTCTTACAAGTACTGCATTAAAACCAAAAGAGGAAACTTTATTTTCAAGTCTGACCCATATGCATCGCATTTTGAAACGAGACCGGAAACAGCATCTAAAATTTATGATTCCGAGTATATCTGGAAAGATGATAAATGGCTTAAGAAAAAAAATTCCAATGAGATCTACAGAGGTCCTGTTAATATTTATGAGGTACATCTCGGATCATGGAAGAAAAATTCGAATTCTGAATTTTTAAGCTATACTCTTTTTGCAGAACAGATAATCCCTTATCTTAAAGATATGTCATATACGCATATTGAGTTTATGCCTTTGACCGAACATCCTTTTGATGGTTCGTGGGGATACCAGGTGTCAGGTTATTATGCTCCGACATCCAGATACGGGACACCGGATGATTTCAGAAATATGATCGATTTGTTTCACAAAAACAATATCGGCGTTATTCTTGACTGGGTTCCGGCGCATTTTCCGAAGGATGAGAGCGGTCTGTATATGTTTGACGGTTCATGCTGCTACGAATATGAGGATACAAGAAAACGAGAGCATAAATCATGGGGTACACACGTTTTTGATTATGGAAAAGGTGCTGTACGCTCGTTTCTTATCTCAAATGCATGTTACTGGATAAATGAATTTCATCTTGACGGCCTCCGGGTAGATGCAGTTGCTTCGATGCTGTATCTTGATTATGACAGAAGGAACGGAGAATGGACTCCGAATATTTACGGCGGAAAGGAAAATCTTGAAGCAGTCGAGTTTTTCAGGATCCTGAATGAAGCTGTCTTCAAAAACAATCCTAATACGCTGATGATCGCCGAGGAATCAACTGCATGGCCGATGGTTACAAAACCGACAGATGTGGGCGGACTTGGTTTCAATTACAAGTGGAATATGGGATGGATGAATGATATGCTGTTATACATGTCACTTGATCCGATATTCAGAGGCTTCAATCATGATAAGATAACATTTTCGTTTTTTTACTGTTTTTCGGAAAATTTTGTTCTTCCGATCTCTCATGATGAAGTCGTTCACGGAAAGTGTTCTCTTCTTGAAAAAATGAGCGGAAATGAACAACAGAAATTCAGTTCCTACAGAGCTTTTCTCTGCTATATGTTTGCTCATCCCGGTAAAAAGCTTCTTTTTATGGGGCAGGAGTTCGGACAGAGAAAAGAATGGGATTACAAAGACAGTCTTGACTGGATGCTTCTTGATTTTGAAACTCACAGGCAGCTTCAGGATTTCAACAGATGTCTGAACAAATTCTATCTTAAAAATTCACCAATGTGGGAAAATGATAATTCCTGGGGCGGATTTAAATGGATATCAAATGATGATTATCAGCAAAGTGTTATTTCTTTCAGAAGGATCAATGACAAAGCTGAAGAAATAATAATTGTCTGTAATTTTGTTCCTGTTGAAAGAAAAGGCTACAGAATAGGAGTTCCTGAAAAAGGAACGTATGAACTTGTTTTTGATTCAGATGATGTCAGATTTGGAGGTAGTGGAACAGCTGATAAAAAATATATCAGTGAAGATATCGGAATGCATGGTTATGAGTGCAGTATATCGATGACTCTGCCGCCGCTTACGGTATTGTACCTGAAGCATTGTAAGGAGAAAAAAACGGCAGAAAAGAAAAGTCGAAAAGTATCGGCAAAGTCTTCAGAAAGACATTAATTTTTAGAAAAGTGAAATAGGGAGGATACATAGAGTTATGAAAAAGGAATGCATAGCTATGTTGCTTGCAGGCGGTCAGGGAAGCAGATTATATACCCTGACTCAAAAAATGGCGAAGCCTGCAGTGCCATTCGGTGGAAAATACAGAATAATAGATTTTCCTTTATCAAATTGTACTAATTCAGGTATCGATACAGTTGGGGTGCTGACGCAGTACCAGCCGCTTGAACTGAATGATTATATTGGAAACGGACAGCCGTGGGATCTTGACAGATTAAGAGGCGGAGTACATATTCTTCCTCCGTATCAGACGGCAACAGACAGTTCATGGTATGAAGGTACTGCAAATGCAATTTATCAGAATATAAGATTTATCGAAAGATATGATCCTGAATATATTATCGTCCTCGGTGGCGATCATATTTATAAAATGGATTATTCAAAGATGGTAGATTTTCATAAAGAAAAAGGTGCAGATGCTACGATCGCTGTTCTTAATGTTCCTCTTTCTGAGGCATCAAGATTCGGAATTATGACAACTGATGAGAATCTCAGGATCGTTGATTTTACCGAAAAGCCGAAAGAACCAAAATCAACGCTTGCATCGATGGGTATATATGTATTTACATGGACCAAGCTTAAACAGTATCTGATAGATAATGAGGAACATGGTACTTCAAAGGATTTTGGAAAAGAAATCATTCCTACCATGCTTGAAAGCGGAGAAAAGATGTTTGCATACGCTTTTAACGGATACTGGAAGGACGTTGGTACACTTTACAGTCTTTGGGAAGCTAACATGGATATTCTTCAGTCAGACGAAGTACTTAATCTGTATGATCCTGACTGGAAGATATATTCAAGAAATATGAGTCTTCCGCCACAGTATCTTGGACCTGAAGCTCAGATCCAGGATTCACTGATTTGTGACGGATGCAATGTAAACGGAAAAGTAAATTCCTCTATCGTATATTCAGGGGTTACAATTGAAGGTGATGCAGTTGTCGATCACAGCGTCATCATGCCGGGTGCTGTAATAAAAGCAGGCGCAGTTGTAAAATACGCAATTATAGGCGAAGAAACGATAGTTGAATCTGATGTTGTTATAGGCGGAGAAAAAGAATCCGAAGAAGCAGGTAAAAAATGGGACATTGCTGTTGTGGGGCATGGAGAAACAATTTCTTCAGGTGTAACGGTTGAACCGGGAAAAATGATACCGGCAATGTAAAGGATTAAGGGGGAACCACAGGTGATTTATAATAATGTTTTAGGTATAATATTTGCAAATATGCATGATGAGGCTATTTCAGAATTGACAAGAGTAAGAACAATGGGGTCTATATTGTTCGGGGGCAGATATCGTCTCATCGATTTTCCGCTTTCAAACATGGCTAATTCAGGTATTCCTGAGGTTGGAGTAATCACAAAGTCCAATTATCAGTCACTTCTTGATCATATCGGTTCAGGAAGAGAATGGGATCTTTCAACCAAAAACGGAGGACTTCATTTGCTGCCTCCTTTCAGCCATACGAACAGTGGTCTTTACAGAGGAAGAATCGAAGCACTTGAAGGTGTACTTCCTTTTGTACAAAATTCAAATGCCGAATATGTTGTAATGTCTGACTGTGATGTAGTTACTACAATAGATTTTCGTGCAGTAATAAGAGAGCATCAGAAGAATCATGCTGATATTACTGTTGTATATGCTAAGCACAACTTTACTGACAAAGGAATCGGTTCAAGAGCGTCAACAATTCTTGAAGTCGATGATGACAAGAGAGTTACAAGTGCTATGATCAATCCTGATATTCTGGGAGTAGCAAACAGATCACTTAATATGTTTGTTATTGACAGAAAGAGACTTGAAAAGATCGTAAGCAGATTTGCACCTGAAGGCTATGCAAGCTTTGACAAGCAGGTCATTCAGCAAAACAAGGCAAATTATAAGATCTACGGATATGAACATAAGGGTTATTATGAGAAAATTGAAGACATCAGATCATATTATGATGCCAATATGAATCTTTTGAACATTGAAAACAAACAGAGACTTTTCAAAAACAGTGCTCCTGTTTACACAAAGGTCAAGGATTCAGGTCCGGCAAAATATGAAAAAGGAGCATCTGTTGTAAATTCTTTGGTTGCAGACGGATGTGTGATCGAAGGAACTGTCGAAAATTCAGTTCTTTTCAGAGGTGTTCATGTTGCGAAAAATGCCGTTGTTAAAAACTGCATTCTTATGCAGAACACATATGTAGATGAAAATGCTGAACTTCATGCCGTAATTACAGACAAGAAAGTTAAGGTCGGCAAAAACAAGCTTTTGACTGCATCAAAAACAAATGCACTTTTCATAAAGAAAAATCAGAAAATTGAGGATGATTAAGCCTTCCGGATTTTCTCACATATACCGGATCATATTAGGAGGGCATAACTTATATGAATATTTTGTATGCAGCGAGTGAAGCTGTTCCGTTTATAGCTTCAGGAGGACTTGCTGATGTTGCCGGTGCTCTTCCGGCAGCATTGAATAAAAAAGGTCATGACTGCAGAGTTGTAATTCCGCTTTATAAAAACATAAAACCGGAGCTTCGTGTGAATTTTACCTATCTTACAAATATCACAGTTGATGTAGCATGGAGAAAGCAGTACTGCGGTGTTTTTACAACGATCTATAACGGAGTTATCTATTACTTTATTGATAACGAGTATTATTTTGGAAGAGACGGGATGTACGGTTTCTATGATGACTGTGAGCGATTTGCATTCTTTTCCAGAGCAATACTTGAAATGATGAGATTTATTGATTTCAAGCCTGAGATAATACATGCAAACGACTGGCAGACATCACTTATATCTGTTTACTATCAGACTATGTACAAATGTCTTCAGGAGTATGACAATATAAAAAATGTTTTTACGATACACAACATTCAGTATCAGGGAAAATACGGAATGGAAGTAATCAATGAGATAATGGGTATTCCAATGTATCACAGTGATATCCTTGTATATGATGATTGTGTAAACATGATGAAAGCTGCTTTTGAAACAGCTGACAGAATATCAACAGTAAGTCCGAGCTACGCATGGGAGATACTTGATCCATGGTATTCATACGGACTTGACAGGATACTTGTTAATAAGCAATACAAATTAACAGGTATTTTAAATGGTATAGATACTTCTGTTTTTGATCCTGAGAATGATACTATAATTTATAATAATTACAACAGCGAAAATCTTGAAGGAAAGAAAATCTGTAAAGATAAGCTTCTTGAAGAACTTGGAATGCAGGAAGGCGATGAACCTCTTGTAGGGATCGTAACCAGGTTTGTATCTCATAAAGGGCTTGATCTTATCAAATATGTTTTTGAAGAGCTTGTTGACAAGGGCTTTAAATTCGCAGTTCTTGGCAGCGGAGAAAAAATATATGAGGATTTTTTTACCGAGATGTCTCTAAGATACAAGGACAGAGTCAGTGTTACACTGGGATTTGTTCCTGAACTGGCGAGACGTATTTACTCCGGTGCAGATATGTTTTTAATGCCTTCACAAAACGAACCATGCGGTCTGGCTCAGATGATCTCAATGAGATACGGCACTATTCCGATCGTACGTGAAACAGGCGGATTAAAAGATTCTGTAACAGACTGCGGCGGAGGCTGTGGAAATGGTTTTACATTTAAAACATATAATGCACATGATATGATGAATGCATGTATGAGAGCTATGAATCTATATAATGATACAGAAAACTGGAGAAATCTTGTTTCACACGCAATGAAAGAAGATTTCAGCTGGAACAGATCATCGGAGAAATATATAGAAATGTACAGAGAGTTGATCAGCTCCAGATGATTTGAACGGAGATCCTTTGTCATATTGTTTCATCCGCCTTTTTAAAGGCGGATGATGTATTATCTGCGTGTTTTTTCTTTAAAAAACAACTGTTAGGGGGTGATCAGTTGTACAATGCTGTGTTTATTTTACAGATTGTGAGCGTAGTAATTTCGACGATCGGTTTGTTTACGATTATACAGCAAAAAGCCAGCGAACAGCAAAAATACACTTTAATGATATGTACCTGTATTACTATCATCAACTTCGGATATTTGTTTTTGATGAGAGCACCGGATGAATCCACGGCAGTTTTGGCCCAGAAGATAATTTATGTCGGGTCAAGCAATATTTTCTATTTTATATCCGGTTTTGTTCAGAGCTATCATAACATTCCGAAAAAAAAGCTTTCAAATTTTATTGCTTTTATTATTAATAACACAGTAATGGTTGCAGCACTGACATTTGATAAGCACCATCTTTTTTACAAAGATTACAGAATAGAAAAGCATAACGGAATGACATTTATTTTTAAACATACCGGACCGGGCAATTCGGCTTTCAGAGTAATGATGGCTGCCTATCTGATATATATCGTTATAATATCATTTTCCAGAATGCTTAAAAGAAAAACGAGGAGAAATACAAAAAATACACTTATTCTGCTTGCTTCTGTAATTATTCCTTGTCTTAGCTATGTAGTTGATAAGATGATTGCTGAAAAATATCATATTTATCTTATCCCTATAGGTATTATGACAGCTGAGATCCTGACATATATTCTTGTTTTCAGAGTAAGGATATATGACTTGAATAATTCAGCTCAGCAGATGGCTTATGATACTATAGAGGATGCTGTACTGGTTGTAGACGATCAGTATTTATTCCGAGGCTGTAACAATAAAGCTAAACAATTATTCCCGGTGCTTCAGATGCTTGCAGTAGAAGATGATCTTTCTTCAATTGAAGGAGAGCTGTTTGAAATAATAGTAAATCATAAAATGGATGATCTTGAAATAAATCAGAAAGTGTATCGTCCGGAATTGAAAAATCTTAATAGCAGCAGAAAAGATATTGGTTCGGTAATATGGTTCTTTGATGTAACTGCTGAAAGAGACAAAACTGCTCTTTTGAAGAATTATCAGAAGGATCTTGAACGAGAGGTTGAGATTCAGACACAGAAACTTCGTGACGTTCAGGAAAAAGTCATTATCGGATTTGCAAACATTATTGAAAGCAGAGACTATGTTACAGGTGGTCATATAAAACGTACCAGTATGTATATTGATATTTTGCTGAAGGGGCTGGTTGCAGAAAATGTATATTCTGAAATTATAACACCTTCATTTATCTCACACATGAAACTTGCGGCTCCGTTGCATGATATAGGGAAAATAGCAGTTACGGATAATATTCTGAATAAAAACGGCAGATTCACATATGAAGAATTTGAGATAATGAAAAATCACACAGTTCTTGGTGCTCAGATCATTGATGAAACGCTTTCAGGACTTGACGATCTCGAGTATTATCGACTGGCTCGTGAGCTTGCATTGTATCATCATGAAAAATGGGATGGAAGCGGATATCCTGAAGGTCTTGCAAATACAAATATTCCTTTATGTGCAAGAGTAATGGCCGTAGTTGACGTATTTGATGCTCTGGTTTCCAAAAGACCATATAAACAGTCTTATCCTGTAAGTACTGTTTATAAAATAATCGAAAACGAAAGCGGAAAGCAGTTCGATCCTATACTGGTAAAATGCTTTTTAAGGGTAAGACCTGAAATTGAAAAAATAGTCAGTGAGCAAAAAGATTAAAAAACACGTTATGAATAATTATCATAACGTGTTTTTTCTGTATCAATATAACAACACAGAGCTTTGAACAACACAGAGGATATCCTCCGCCTCTGCTTGTTAAAAGCAGAGCTTTGAACATTATCAAAGTCTCATTTTAAAATCTTCGTAACCGAATTCTCTGATAACATCGATTTTCCCATCTTCTCTGCATATTGCGATTGAAGGAAGTCTCATACCGTTAAATGTATTGTTTTTTACCATTGAATAAATTGCCATATCGCATAGAACAATTTTGTTTCCGGGTAAAAGGGGAGTGTCAAAAGAATAATCACCAATTATATCACCTGCAAGACATGTGTTTCCGCCAAGTCTGTAGGTGTATTTTTTTTCTCCCTTCAAACCGCTTCCGATGATATTGGGACGATAGGGCATTTCAAGGACATCAGGCATATGGCAGGCTGCTGAAGCGTCAATTATGGCAATGTCGCATCCGTTTTTCATTGTATCAAGAACCTCTGATACAAGAAATCCGGAGTTTAACGCAACTGCTTCGCCGGGTTCAAGATATACATCAAGACCGTATTTTTCCTTGAAAAACATTATGCATTTGCACAATGTGTCGATATCATAATCAGATCTTGTAATATGATGACCGCCTCCGAAATTTATCCATTTCATATTTTTAAGATATTTTCCGAATTTCTCATCAACAATTTTTATGGTTCTTTCTAAGGTATCGGAATTCTGCTCGCACATTGTATGAAAGTGAAGACCTGAAATCCCTTCGAGTGAGCTTTCATCAAAATTTTCAAGAGTAGTTCCCATTCTTGAACCGGTAAAACAAGGATTGTAGATATCAGTATCAATTTCTGAATACTCAGGATTGATTCTTATACCGCAGTTTATTGTTTTTTTACAAGCAGCAACTTTGCTTTTGTATTTGTTCCACTGTGAAAATGAATTAAAAACAATATGGTCACAATATTCCATAAGCTCATCAAATTCCCCGGAAATAAAAGCAGGGGCAAAAACATGAGTTTCTTTTTTGTATGGATTTCCCATTTCTTCATATCCGAGCTTTGCTTCAAAAAGACCGCTTGCAGTTGTTCCGTCAAGATATTTTGCTAAAAGCGGATACAGAGAAAACATGGAGAAGGATTTCTGAGCAAGAAGGATTTTAGCACCTGTTCGCTTTCTTACTGAATCGATGATTTTAAGATTATTTATCAGGAGCTTTTCATCCACTACATAACATGGTGTCTGAATTGAGTCAGGATCAAAATTTAGCATTATCAACTTTTCCTATTCTGTATATTTATTATTCAACCGGAACAGGATTAAAGTCTTCGATCCACGGGAGTCCCCATTTGTTAAGAGCTTCCATGAACGGATCAGGATCAAATTCCTCAATATTGTAAACACCCGGCTTTTTCCATTTTCCGGTCATAACCATCATTGCACCGATCATTGCCGGAACACCTGTTGTATAGGAGATAGCCTGAGAGCCGACTTCCTTATAGCATTCCTGATGATCGCATACGTTGTAAACATAATATGAAACAGGTTTTCCGTCTTTAACACCGTGACAGATACATCCGATGTTAGTTTTGCCGACTGTTCTCGGACCAAGTGAAGCAGGATCCGGCAGAACAGCTTTTAAAAACTGGAGAGGTACGATCTTGTGACCTTCATAATCGATTGGTTCAATTGAAGTCATACCGACATTTTCAAGACATTTTAAGTGAGTGAGATAGCTCTGACCAAATGTCATGAAAAATCTTATTCTTTTTATTCCCTTTATGTTAAGGGCAAGTGATTCGAGTTCCTCATGGTGAAGAAGATACATATCCTTCTGTCCTACCTGAGGAAAATCGTATACTCTTTTTATTTCCATAGGTTCTGTTTCGACCCATTTTCCGTTTTCTATATAGCTTCCTTTTGCAGAAACTTCACGGATATTGATTTCAGGGTTAAAGTTTGTAGCAAACGGATAGCCATGATCTCCGCCGTTGCAGTCGAGAATATCAATGTAGTGTATCTCATCAAAGTAATGCTTCATTGCATATGCTGAAAATACTCCTGTTACGCCGGGGTCGAAACCGCTTCCGAGTAATGCAGTTATACCGGCTTTTT
This sequence comes from Oscillospiraceae bacterium, assembly GCA_045643005.1. Classification (GTDB taxonomy): domain Bacteria; phylum Bacillota; class Clostridia; order Oscillospirales; family Ruminococcaceae; genus HUN007. The sequence goes on from JAZUJY010000280.1 coordinate 132,615, forward strand.
CAAATCTTTCACGATATGCCCACTGCCATTTGTATTCAAATTTTGCTGTATCTTCAGGTTCGTAGTTGGCTGTATCAACATAATCTACTTTGCATTCGAGACATGCATCCATAATAGTCAGATCCTGATACGGAAGTGCAACGTTTATAACAATATCAGGTTTATAGTCATTTATGAGATCAACAAGTTCTTTAACATTGTTGGCATCTACAGCAGCTGTTGTGATTTTTGTTTTTCCGCCGTCAAGTTTTTGTTTTAAGGCATCACATTTTGACTTTGTTCTGCTTGCTATACATATTTCTTCAAAAACCTCGCTGTTCTGGCAGCATTTGTGTACTACAACGCTGGCAACTCCGCCGGCACCGATTATTAAAGCTCTTCCCATTTATTTTTTCCTCCTTAAAACATTTGATTATTATTTATAAATATAAAGCAGTATTTCACGAAGAAGCTTGCATGCAAGAGCAGTTGAAGCACCGCTCTGATCATATATCGGACAAAGCTCATTCATGTCCAGTGCAATTATATTCAGTTCTGATATAAGTTTTACAGCATTTACAAGCTGTCTGAAAGATACTCCGTCGGCCTCAGGTGTTCCTGTTCCGCAGAAAAAAGCAGGGTCAAGCACATCAAGGTCCAGAGTGAAGTAAACAGGTTTTCCTTTGAGCTTTTCAACTACTTCAGGAAGTGTTTCAAAGTTGAATTTGTTGGTGTAGACATGTTCTTTTCCCCAGACAAATTCAGATCTGTCACCGCTTCTGATGCCGAACTGAAAGATCTTTCCGTCACCGGTGAGCTCGTGACATCTTCTCATTACACATGCATGAGAGAGTTTAACGCCAAGATAATCATCCCTCAGATCAGCATGAGCATCAAAATGGATGATATGAAGATCGGGATATTTTTTTACAGCTGCTCTGACTGTTCCGAGTGTAACAAGATGTTCACCACCGATCATAAACGGTATTTTGCCGTCCTTAAGAACAGTATCTGTGAAATTTTCGATATCTTTTAAAGCAAGCTCGCTGCTGCCCATACATAATTCAAGATCACCGGCATCAAAGATCCTTGTATCCGTAAGATCTCTGTCGGAATACGGACTGTAGGTCTCTATTCCAAAACTTTCATTTCTGATAGCTGAGCTTCCAAAACGTGTTCCCGGTCTGTATGATGTCGTACTGTCGAACGGGGCACCGAAAAGCACGATCCTGCTTTCGTCGTATTCTGAATCACATGCAATAAATGTACTAATGTTTTTTTCCAATTGTAATTTTCGTCCTTTCAGTTTTATCAGCTTTCCCGAAGCGCATTTCTGACATTGTTCGGTATAGCAAAGCAGCCTGTATGAAGTGTGGTGTTATAATACTTTGTTTCTATTCCCAGCCCGTTCCACCATTCAGCGTGAAGATCTTTTCTGGGGTCATATTTTTTTGATGCAAATCCAAAAAGCCAGTGACCTGATGGATAAGTCGGAATATGAGCCTGATATACAAGTGCTGTCGGAAACAGAGTTTTTATTCTGCTGTGAGCTCTTTTCATTGAATTTGCATAAGAGTCATAAAATGTACTTTCATGCTGATTTACAAGGATACCGTCATCTTTCAGTGCTCTGTAGCAGTTTCCGTAAAATTCCTTTGTAAACAGTCCTTCACCGACGCCGAATGGATCTGTTGAATCAACAATAATAAGGTCGTACTTACTGTTTTCCGAATTTCTTACAAATCTGACACCATCCTCATAAAATATCGAAAGACGTTTGTCATCAAGTGCACAAGAAATTGAAGGTATATATTCCTTACATAACTCAACGACTTTTTCATCGATTTCGACCATGTCAATTTTTTCAATTGAACTGTATCTTGCAAGTTCCCTGACTGTACCGCCGTCTCCGCCTCCGACTACAAGGACATTTTTTATATCCGGATTTGTAGCCATTGGTACGTGAGTGATCATTTCATGATATATATATTCATCTTTTTCGGTTACCATCAGAAGACCGTCAAGTGTCAGGATCTTTCCAAATTCAGGGGATTCAAAGATATCTATTCTTTGAAAGTCACTCGTATAGCTTGTAAGGTGTTTTTCAACTTTTATTGAGAAATGTACTTCATCGGTATGCTTTTCCGTATACCACAGATCCATTATTTTCACTCCTTTTCTATTTTACGACTTCAAGTGAATTTACAGTTATGTCCTGCGTTCCTGAAAGGAAGCAGCCTTTTTCTTTTGCATATTTTATATATTCGATTATTTCTCCTGTTATTCTTTCGCCCGGTGCGAGTATAGGTATTCCGGGAGGATAGCACATTACAAATTCTCCGCAGATTCTTCCTGTGCAGCTGTCAAGTGCGATTTTTTCCTTGTCAGTAAAGAATGCTTTTTTGGGAGAAAGTTCAACAAGCGGGTTGATGTATTCATGGTCAAACATACCATTCTGATCTTTTGAATACAGTCTTTTGATCTCTGCAAGAGCTGAAATGAGACGTTCTATTTCAAGGGCTCTGTCTCCGGCAGATATATAGGCAAGTATATTTCCGATATCGCCGAATTCGATCTGAATATTGTATTCATCACGAAGAAGATCATATACTTCTATTCCTGCAAGACCGGTCTCTATTGTGTTTACTGAAAGCTTGGTGCTGTCAAAGGCATAAAACGCATCACCGTCACAAAGCTCAGAGCCGAACGCGTAAAAACCACCGATATTGTTTATTTCTTTCCTTGCATATTCTGCATAGCTTTCAGCCTTGGCAAATATCTGTTTTCCGTGAAGTGCAAGATTTTTTCTTGCTATGTCCAGCGATGACATCAGAAGATAGGAAGCACTCGTAGTCTGAGTAAGATTGATCACTTGTCGAACATAATCTGCATTTACAGATCCTCCGCACAGTAAAATTGAACTCTGTGTCAGAGAACCACCGGATTTGTGCATGCTGACTGCGGCCATGTCGGCACCGGCAGCCATTGCGTTTAAAGGCATGCCTTCTCCAAAATAAAGGTGAGTACCGTGTGCTTCATCAACAAGTGCAAGCATATTGTGTTCATGACAAAGCTTGACTATCGAGCGAAGATCAGAGCAGACGCCGTAGTAAGTCGGATTGTTGATCAGAACTGCTTTGGCATCGGGATTTTCTCTGATCGCTTTTTCGACTTCTGATACTGACATTCCAAGAGGGATCCCAAGTCTTTTATTAACTCCGGGATTGACATATACAGGAATGGCACCGTTTACGACAAGAGCGTTAATGGCACTTCTGTGAACGTTTCTGGGCATGATTATTTTGTCGCCTTCCTTGCAGGTCGACATTATCATTGCCTGAACTGATCCTGTAGTCCCGTTTACTATAAAAAATGATGATTTTGCACCAAAAGCCTCTGCTGCCAGAGCCTGCGCATCCTTGATCACAGAAACCGGGTGACATAGATTGTCAAGCGGTTTCATGGAGTTTACGTCTGCTTTAAGACAGTTGATGCCTAAAAAATTAGTAAGCTCTTCATTTCCTCTTCCGCCTTTGTGTCCGGGTACATCAAACGGAACAACGCGGTTAAGTCGGAAATTTTTCATAGCTTCATATAAGGGAGCATTGTTCTGGGTATATTGCATTTATTAAAAGTCCTCCGTATTATCAGTATATGTTGAATCCGCTGAATATTTCGATCATTTCTTTTCGCAAAGCATCAGAAATATCAAGTCTTTGTTTCGGAGGAAGCTCATAAACATCCGTATTGAACAGATAATTCTGAAGCTGAAGCTCTTTTATGAGCATTTTTGTATGAAAAATATTTGACTGATAAACATTTACATCTATTGCATCATATCTCTCAAGTGTATCTTTGTTGATATAATTCTGAATTGAAGTGATATCATGGTCAATAAAGTATTTTTTTCCATGGACATCTCTTGTAAATCCTCTGACGCGGTAGTCAATCGTGATAATATCCGAATCAAAGCTTTCGATAAGGTAGTCAAGAGCATTCAGAGGAGAGATCTCTCCGCATGTGGATACGTCAATATCAACACGAAATGTGGATATCGCATTGTCAGGATGTGATTCAGGGAAAGTATGTACGGTCAGATGACTCTTATCCAGATGTGCATGTACCGTTTCATGCTGCATTTTTCCCTGATTGCAGGATTTGTCTATGTTTTCAGGAGAAACTTTTCCTTCGGATATAAGTACGTTTACAGAAGCACCCTGAGGCTCATAGTCCTGCTTTGAAATATTAAGTATAGTTGCACCTATGATTTCAGTTACGTCACAAAGTATTTTAGTAAGACGTTCTGAGTTGTACTGTTCATCGATATATCGAATATAATCTGTCTGTTCTCGTTCTGTTTTGGCATAGCAGACATCATAAATATTAAAGCTTAAAGTTTTGGTTAAGTTATTGAACCCGTATAAAGATATTTTATTATTCAAAATCAAGCACAACCTCTCATATATTCTGATAATTCAAATTGAATCTAAAAGAATACCAATTCAATTTATTGTACCATATTTCGCACAAAAAATCAATGATTTCTTTGTTTTCATAGGATAAACGCATCAATTTCAAAAGAAAAACCACCAAATTTCGGAAACCTATTGAAATTTGATTATTTTTATGGTATAATGTATTACATAGTATGTAATACATCGCGGTGAAAGGAGCTTATAATCATGGATTATGAAG
>JAZUJY010000281.1:0-8507 GCA_045643005.1 Oscillospiraceae bacterium
AATTTTTCCTGAAAGGCGCGAATGCGGAAGCTGAGATCGAATGTCACTATCGGACGATGAAGCCGTATCTTTCCTTTGAGGTGGACGGACTGCGGGCACAGACATTTGTGCCGCTGAAGGGTAAACACCGGTACAGCATCATGATGGGCATGGATCCGCAAAAGATCCATCACGTGCGCATCATAAAGGAAACACAGCCATTCGACTCGGATCCGGAAGGCTATCCCGTGCTTTTAGCCCTGCATGCGGACGGCGAACTGCAAAAACTTCCGGAAAAGAAAATTTATTTTACGTTTAAAACAACAGAATGGAGTGAAATCAGATGAAAAAAATCTTTGTTAATGTTATTTGTGCATTTATTTTATCAAAACGAAAACGACGTAAATTACGTTGTAAATTATTGGGAAAAGAAAACATATTATCACCTAATATACCTATTATTGTTGGTAAAGGAAATAAAGTTATTGTCGTTAAAAATGGTAAAGAGCTTGATTATACTAATCTCTCTGTGCCAAATTTACAAATAGAAATTTATGGAGATGTGAAGACAATGAAAAAAGTTAGTGTTTATGTGTGTATTGGTGTCGCATGGCTGGCATGCTGTTTGTTTCAGGTGAAAAATGACAATACGTTTATGGTCGTTGTTTCTGCTATATTAGCGATTTTGTTTTTTGCTTTGGGTATTTATGTATATCATAAAAAAAGATAAGAACGATACTAAACAGATTTATTCATAGAAATAGATTTATCAAGAGAATCCTATTTTACTGAATTGACAAAAATTTCCCTTTAACTCACTTACAACTCCCAGTTTGTGAGTATACCAAAATACTACAAAACGGCGACGAATAGCGACGATTCGGCAACGATTTTCCAAAAACACTTGAAAGAGAAACTCTTATGCGCTAAACTATTAGCGTATAGGAGGTTTTGCTTATGATTGAGAAAATAACTGCGTTATATGCACGATATTCTTTTGATGACGGACAGGAATCAGAAAATGCGAGTATAACACATCAGCATGATATTCTGAAAGCGTATGCCGACAACAACGGATATACTAACTGCAAATTCTATGCTGATGACGGATATTCCGGAACAAGTTTTGAAAGACCTGATTTCCAGCGTATGCTTGAAGATGTGGAACACGGTCTTATCAGTACAATCATAGTCAAGGATATGTCACGCTTCGGAAGAAACTATATTCTCGTAGGACAATACGTTGAATTTGTTCTCCCTCAGTATGATGTAAGAGTTATCGGAGTATCTGATAATTATGATTCTTATGATGTTAATAACGAAATGTTTGCATTTGAAAGCATATTCAATGAACTATATGCAGCAGATATTTCTAAAAAGGTCAGATATGCAAAGCATACGCTTGGAATGAATGGAATAGAAGTAAAGTCCCGTCCTATTTATGGATACAAAAGAAAAAATGATGTTTATTACGATTGGGAAATTGATGAAGAAGCTGCAAAAGTTGTACGATTAATCTATGATATGTTTCTTTATCAGGATTATAGTATGCATCAGATTGCTGTATATTTACGAAATAACAGAATTCCCACACCAAGCTCATATTTCGGATATAGGTATACAAAGGTTCATAGTCCATATTCATGGAGTCAGCCTGTAATAAAAAGAATACTTGAAGCTCAGGAGTATTGTGGTGATACAATCAATTTCAAAACAAAACAGGTATCATTCAAACTGAAAAATGTCATTCATATACCCAAAGAAGAATGGATTATATTTAAAAATCAACACCCTGCCATAGTAAAAAGAGAAGAATTTCAATCCGTACAGGATAAACTGAAAACAGCACATAAGAATTCCTTTTCAGATAATACCGTAATGAAACATGATACTTTTTTCCGTAAAAAATGCTATTGTGCTATGTGTAACAATAAAATGGCGCGTGGTTATCATTATGGGATAACGTATAATTGCAGATCATATAGGGTATATAGAGAATGTGAATCGAATATGATAACAGAAAATGAACTACGCAAGGTTGTTCTCGACCATCTTAGAAAGCTATATCACGAAATAAGAAATAATAAAGATGCTGTTCTGGAGAAACTTGGCTTTAATGCTATTTCAAGTTATACCGTTGAAATCAAATTATCAGAAGAACGAATAAAGCAAATTCAAGAATTACAGTTATCTGCGTATGAAGAATATTATCATGGAAATATAGATTCGGATAAATTTAAAGCCATGTCAGAATCATATGCAGACGAAAAAGATATACTGTATCAGAGGTCAATTGACTTAAAGAGAATAGTCAATAATACTGTTCAAAGGCTTAAAGATGCTGAAAAAGCAATCTTTATTATTGAAAACTATAATGATTCCGATTTTGAAGGACTCAAAATTGAAATGTGTGATAAACTCATTGAAAAAATAGTTATAGGAAAGCCGGCAGGACAAAAAAGAAAAAATTATGGTAAGCGTATCATAGATGTTTATATATATAATCTTGGAAACATATCAGAATTGTAACTGTTCAGTCCTGCTGAGAATTCCACAAAGTTGAAAACAAAAAGTTCAGAGACAAAAACTGTGATTCTGTCAATTTACAGCCGCCGAATAATGTGCTATACTGAAGAAAAAGCAAAATAGCGGTGGTGAAAAAGGATGACAGTGATAGAAGAACTCATGGCAACCGTCAGGGCACAACAACATACGATTGAGGTTCTGACCATCAAATTGGAAGAGACCAATGCCAAGCTCGACAAAGCCAATGCCAGAATAGCAGAATTAGAAGAACAGCTGCATAAAGACAGCCATAACAGCAGCAAACCACCGTCCTCAGACGGCTATGAAAAGCCTGCACCGAAAAGTCAGCGAAAAACGAGCGGAAAGAGAGCAGGCGGTCAGCCCGGACACAAGGGAAATCATATGATGCTGGGCGCCCCGACCGAATCGAGACGGTATATCCGCAGCACTGCGTAAATTGTCCTCACAGGGCTCACTGCGACAAATTAAAGGTACACGATACCTGCTATACTGTTGATGTAGAGATCAGAAAAGAAACTGTCAAATACGAGATCATGGAATGTAATTGCGGCGGCGTACAGGAAGCCGCAAAGCGCCCTGCCGGTATCAGCGGATCCGTTACATACGGAAACCGCCTGAAAGCTCTTGTATGCGTTCTGAGTACCAAGGGAATGGTGGCGATAAAGAACCTCTGCGAGATCATTCATGGTCTGACCGGCATCAAGCCCGGCACCGGCACTGTTTGCAATATGCTGCACAGTGCTGCGGCGCAAGCAAAAACGGTTGTAGACGGTTTTCCACAGGAATTGCACAAAAATCCTGTTGTGCATTGTGACGAAACCGGTCTGCGCGTAAATGGAAAGCTGCATTTGGTTCATGTAATCAGCACATCCCTGCTGACTTACTATGCCCTGTCTGAAAACCGCGGAAAGAAAGCGATGGATGAGATCGGATTTCTTGCATCATACCGCGGCATCGTGGTGCATGATTTCTGGGCGTCATATTTCAAGGCGACCGGAGCGGAACATGCTATGTGCTGTGCACATCTTCTGCGTGAGATGACAGGTGTTTTCGAGAATCATCCGGAGCAGACATGGGCACAGGAACTGTACTGTGAGCTGATGTCCATGTACCGTGCTGCAGATTTTTACAATCAGCATCCGGAGATCGAATCGCGGCAGCATTACATGGAATGCCTGAAGCGGAATTACGATCAGATCCTTGAAAAGGGCGCAGCACAGAATCCGCTCCCAGAGAAAGAATCCGGAAAGCGCGGTCGGGTGAAACGCGGAAGAATCCGTGCTCTGATCGACCGTCTTCGGATATACAGGGGAGAAGTCTGCCGTTTTGCAGATAATCCCATCGTACCCTTTACAAACAATCAGGCTGAGCGCGATCTGCGTATGGTCAGAATGAAGAGCAAGGTCATAGGGTCATTTCGTTCTGAACAGGGTGCGATAGACTTCCTGCTGCTGAAGTCCTTTACCTCTACTGCTGCAAAAGCTGGAATTGCTGCTTTTGATGCACTGCTTTCTATGTTCCAAGGGAAGTTGGCTTTGAGGACTGAATAGTTACTCAGAATTAGTAAATGTCAGATATGTAAAGTATTCAGATCGAATAAAAGAAATAGCACCACAGCTTCTATTGGAAGGCAGATGCTTTCAGCCTGTTGTGTCCGAAATATTAGAATCAGGCAGAGGAACAATAAAGAATGCTCTTGCAGAAGAAGGCACAAATTTCCAAACTGTTATCATGAATGTAAAAAAAGAAATTATAATTGATTCAATAAAAAAAGGACTTCCTGTAGCTGAAATATATAAACTTGTGGGATATTCAGAATGTAGTGCAGTATATTGGTTTATAAAACGTTTCCTGAATACAACTTATGAAGAACTATGCAGGAATATTGATAACTACTGATTGATTTTTCTTGCCGATTATGGTATAATACTCCATATAATGCAGAGTTAAACAGCTCTGCAAATATGAATTTGTGGAGGGAAAGTCATAATGAAATTTTTTCAGTTATTCAAAAATTATTATGTTGGAATCTCTGTTATAGGAATCATAGCTTTTGTGATACAGGAAATACCATACATGGTAATGCCGATTATCAAGCCTGCATCAAATCCTATAATGAATATGCAAAATGAAATTAAGTGTCTTGAAATAGCACAGGGTATAATTGGGACATTAACTATGATTTTATTGATGCTGGTTGTAAGGGAAGATATTGGTGTTCTATCAATTGAAACAGTAAAAGAAAAAATGTTTTTTGCATTGACTGTTGCTATGATAATTATTAATTTTGCAGGGTGGACATTTTATTATAATGGTTATCAGAATGAATGGATGATTGTGATTACTCAGTTTGCCGTTGTACCACTTTATTACTTGTTCTTTGGATTATGGAAAGAAAACTATTTGTTAGTTGGAACATCTTTTTTATTTTTTATAATTCATACGATTAATGGATACTGTAATTTTATACTTAAAAAGTAGAATTTACAAATCTTAGGTTTATAGATCAAATATCACACCCATACACAGCAAGGAGCAAACACTCCCTGCTGTTGAGAGTGTCAGTTTTTCGGAATCAGGGTAATATCAAATAGGAGGCTACAAATGAAAAAAATAATTACGGCCGTTGTTGTTTCTGTGGTCGTTATCTTTGCGGCAACAGGATGCAATGATATAAAGAACTACAAGTCTGATGAAACTACGCTTTATAACGGCAGATATTTCAGCTTTGAACTGAACAATGATTACAAAATTCTGGACGATTTGTATTCCACAGGTGAATGCACAGTAACATCTGACATCAACAAACTTGGTGACATTAATATCCGGGAAAAAAGAGAAAATTATACCTGTTCTGCATTTAGGGATGCCAATCAGAAAGTGCTGAGTATGCTCGATGCAAAGGATATTGAATACGAGGTTATAACCGATCTTCCTTTTGATGGTCTTAGTCTGCATTACACGATCGACGATGTCGCTTTCAGCAATTACCACTTCTTCAGCGAAGGCAGGACTCTGACGATCAGTACCGAAAACAAAGCAAAAAAACGTGAACTTGCAAAAGAATACCTTCATGATATTGTTTCAACCTTAAAGTATACTGACGATTTCAGACTTCCGGATTCTCCGCAGACGATTGAAAACAGTTTTTACTCCGTCAGCTTTCAGCCGCCGTGGAATGCAGATGTTCCCGAAAAAAATAACAACGGAACTTTCACGACTTGTGAAATAAAACTTGGTGCTGCTGAGACATTGCTCGATACGGAACCTATGATCAGGATAACAGCTAAGACTGACTACAGCGGAATTACTGCTGACGATGACGCAGAATGTGCTTTCCAGAAATACAACAGCGACTATTTTAATTCGGATGTAAATATCGAAAATACAGAATTCAACGGATCAGAAGCTGTGAAAGTTTCAGCTTCCAGTAAAAATGTAATAAGCCGTAATGACTTCAGCCTCATTCATAATGATTATTTCATTGGCCTGAACGGTATACTTTATGAAGTGGACACAACAATTGCGGATACAAGCAGCGAAGAAATAAAAGCGTCTATGGATAATATCCTCAGCAATATCAGTTTCGCTCAGCTTTCAGATGAAGATATCAGAAATGTCGAAGCTTCTGCAAGTACACAGAGTTATTCACTCAACAACATGAACTTTGAAATGAAACAGCGCTATGTGAAAAAAACTGCCGACGACTCCCTCAAAGAAATGATCTTTGAATGTGAGAACCCATCAGTAACTCTTTATATTAAATGCAATGGAAACCAGTTTTACTATGATGATGATCCTGTTCAAAAGTATTTCGATACCTGTAAATATGCGTATGCCTCAGAAACCGAAATGATAACTGTGGGAGGTCACAAGACCCGACATATCCGCATAGATATTGATAACAGCGATATCTATGAGATTGCAATGGAAGATAAATACTCCGAGTTGGCAACCCTGACTTTCGATTACCAGAAAGAAGAAAGCACTATTGTGAAAAATGATATCCAGTCTATCCTCGACAGTATCAGTTTCAGCAACTGACTGTACTGATGGACTTGAAAGATATTGGGAAAGAGATTATGAAAATGAATATTGAAATACTAAATGCAGATAAATTTGATGAGATTAAATCGTTGTTCCGAGAAATCTTTATGAATGAGCCTTGGAATGATGACTGGAGCAATGATAATCAGCTTACAGAGTACATTCTTGATCTTACAGCTAACAGGAACTCACTTGCATTCGGCTTATATGACGATAGCGAGTTTATCGGTTTTTCTCTTGGAAGCATTATGCACTGGTGTTCAGGCACAGAATATTATATCTATGAATTTGCTATTAAGAGAGAGCATCAGCATAAAGGTCTGGGAACATTCTTTCTGCGTGAGATAGAAGAATATGTGAAAAATATCGGAGTTAATCACATATATCTTCAAACAGACAGCGAGATGCCGGCTTATAATTTTTATCAGAAAAACGGCTTTACTGCCCTTGACAAGCATATGTCACTTGTTAAGATTTTCAGCCATGAGGAGAATACAAATGAACAGAACTGAACCGATAGAACTTGCGAATCTTTGCATGATATATGATGGAGACAGATTTGTCTTACAAAACAGAATAAAAAAAGACTGGCGTGGATATACTTTTCCCGGTGGTCATGTTGAGCCGAATGAAAGCTTTATTGATTCTGTTATCAGAGAAATGAAAGAAGAAACAGGATTGACTATACGAAATCCCAAGCTTTGTGGGATAAAGCAGTTTAAGGGAGATTATGGCAGATACATCGTATTCCTGTACAAAACAAATGAATTTGAGGGCGAATTGCAAGGTTCAGAAGAAGGCAATGTTGTCTGGGTTAACAGGAGTGAGTGGAATAATTTCAAAACAGTCAATCACTTTCAGGAATTGCTTGATGTTTTTGACAAAGAAGAATTATCAGAGTTTCTTTATGATGATGAATGGAATCCGATATTAAAATGAGTGATAAATGTGAAGTTGTAGGGGTGAAAAGAGTGGAATATTTTGAAGTACAGAAAATAGCTAAGCAAACAATTGATTATGCAAGGAATGTGATTTGTTCAGGTATGACTTTGCTTGAAATTCGTGAAATTTGTGAAAAGAAATTATTGGAATTGGGAGCGGATTCATTTTGGTATTGGGATATAGGTGCTTTTGTTTTTTCTGTGGATGAGACAACGGTATCTGTTTCTGGAACACAATATAAAACAAGTGATAGAATTATAAAAGATAATGACATTATTACCATTGATTTAAGTCCTCAATGTGGCGACATTTGGGGTGATTATGCAAGAACACTTATTGTAGAAAATGGAGTTATTGTTGATGATGCAACCTGTTCCAATGAAGAATGGAAACAGGGAATAGACATGGAGAAAAAACTTCATAATGAAATGGTAAGTTTTATAACACCTGATACAACATTTGAAGAACTATATTTTTACATGAATAAATATATTGAACAAAATGGATATATAAATTTAGATTTTATGGGAAATTTAGGACATTCAATTGTAAAGAAAAAAGATGATAGAATTTATATAGAAAAAGGAAATACAACACGCTTGTCAGATGTTGCTTTTTTTACATTTGAGCCACATATTAGCATTGCTGATTCAAAGTATGGATATAAAAGAGAGAATATATACTATTTTGATAATAATAAATTGTTGGAATTGTGATTTGTAAATTCTAGTTTGTAGGGATGATATAAAATTCCAGTTTTCTTAACAAATGGAGAACATGATGAAACGAATAATAAAAAAGATATGTGCATAAAATAGCTGAAATGCAGAAATAGTGAAGAAAGCTAAATTGAAACTGTATGAAATAGGGGTATACTCAAATCATGAGTATACCCCTATAAAATTTCAAAGCTATTGAGAGAATAAACTGAAATTTTTTACTAGATGTTCTCGCTAGAAGATGACTCTTTCATTTTTCTGTAAAGGTTAACT
>JAZUJY010000282.1:0-4798 GCA_045643005.1 Oscillospiraceae bacterium
TTCTTGACCTCTGTGACCTTAAACCTGCAAAATAAGAAATAACGTGTGTTTATGAAAAAAAGCACTCCCGTAAAAAGGAGTGCTTTTCTATTATTGTTTAACTTTTCGGTAAATTGCGATAACAAGGCACGCACCAGCGACCGAGAGGAACAAGCCTGTCACCCAGCCGCCGTAAATATGGAATACAGCGCCTATTCTTCCGCCAAGAAAACCGCCTACAATACCGAGAACAGCATTCGTGAAGAAATCTTTGTCCCCTGTTTTCATAATTCTGCCTGCAATAAAGCCTGCGACAGCACCGAGAACGATCTCAATAATAAGCTGTACCATAAACTATCCCCCCTTATGCTGCTGAATAGTACAATAGATTTGGGGCAAGATGTCAATTTTTTATCTGTGTTGCAACGAGACTTTCGCCGCAGTATATCTTACGAAGCTTTGGCTTCTCGATTTTTCCTGTGGGATTTCGTGGAACATCAGCAAAAATAATTTTGTGAGGTCTCTTGTATCGTGGGAGTTTCTGACAGAAAGCAGTGATATCATCTTCAGTACATGAAACATCATCTTTGATCGAGATGATGGCAGCAGCAATTTCACCGAGGCGCTTGTCAGGCAGACCGATTACTGCAACGTCCTTTATTGCAGGATGACTTCTGAGGAAGTCCTCGATCTGTACAGGATAGAGATTCTCACCGCCGCTGATGATAACATCTTTTTTACGGTCAACGAGATAGATAAAGCCGTCTTCGTCCTCCTGAGCCATATCACCTGTGAGCAGCCAGCCGTCTTTCAGGGTTTCGGCTGTAGCTTTTTCGTCACGATAGTAACAGGTCATAACTCCCGGACCTTTTACATAAAGTTCGCCGACTTCGCCTCTCTTAACGGTATTTCCGTCGGGATCGGCAATTTTTACCTCCCAGCCGAAGCCTGCCTTTCCGATTGCGCCAACCTTATGTATATTTTCAACGCCGAGATGTACACAGCCGGGACCAATGGATTCGCTGAGACCATAGTTGGTATCATATTGATGATTCGGGAAAACTTTCTTCCAGCGTGCAATAAGTGACGGCGGAACAGGCTGTGCGCCGATATGCATGAGTCTCCACTGGTCGAGCTTGTACTGACTGAGGTCAATATCGCCTCTGTCAATGGCATCAAGGATATCCTGTGCCCACGGAACGAGTAGCCATACAATAGTACAGCCTTCGTTTGAAGCGGTCTCGATAATAGAGCGTGGCTTTACGCCCTTGAGAAGAACGGCTTTGCTTCCTGAATAGAGACTGCCGAACCAGTGCATTTTTGCGCCTGTATGATAAAGCGGTGGGATACAGAGGAAAATATCATCTCTGCCCTGACCGTGGTGATTCTGTTCAACCTTTGCAGAATGCATAAGGCTTTCGTGCTTGTGAAGGATAGCCTTCGGGAAGCCCGTAGTACCAGATGAGAAATAAATGGCAGCAAAATCATCGTCAGTAAGCTTGATATCGGGTGCTGAACTAAGGCAGTTTGCAACAAGACTGTCATAGTGCTCTGCAAATGTCGGGCAGCCTTCACCTACATAGAAAAGAAGACGATTTTTGCTTATTTCTTCTGCAATTTCCTCAACTCGTCCGATAAATTCAGGACCGAACATGAGAACATCTACCTCAGCAAGGTCAAGGCAGTATTTGATCTCATCAGCGGTATATCTGAAATTAAGCGGAACAGCAAGAGCGCCTGTTTTGAGGATGCCGAAATAAATTGGCAGCCATTCAAGGCAGTTCATAAGGAGAATTCCGACCTTATCGCCTTTTTTAACGCCTCTTTCGAGGAGCATATTTGCAAATCTGTTTGCTTTTTCGTCGAAAACTTTCCAGGTGATCTCACGTCTGTAGGTACACTCCGGATCTGGTTCGATAAGTTCATATTCTTTCCATGTTATACGACGTCTTTCGGTTATTTCGGGGTTGACCTCAACAAGAGCAACGTCATTGCCGTATAATTCGGCATTTCTTACAAGTAATTCAGTAATAGGCATTATAAAAATCCTTTCTGTATTTCAAATTGCAGGTAATCACTGCAATCACACATATGGGCACCTCTAAAAAAACTTTCCGAGAAAAACAGATATGCTCAGCATCTGCTGTATTTATCTGTTTTTTCTTATCCAAAACGTTTTTTAAAGACGTCCGTATAATAGTTTACCACAAAAAAGCGAAAAAGTAAATAGCTTTTACGTCTTCAAAAGCGACAAAAAAACGAATGTATTTTTGTTAAACTGTACAAAAAGGCACATCACAAAGTGATGTGCCAATATACAATTATAATTCTTTTCCTGAATTATCGTCAACAACTTCTGCCTCAACAGATTCAACTATGATGTCGCTGATCTTAGCGCCGCATTTATCGCAGAACTTCTGCTCTTTTATAAGCGGAGCGCCGCAGTTCGGGCAGTTTGTCTTGTCTTCAAGAGCAGCGAGCATTTTCTTTGCATCTTCAATGCTTGACTGATTCTTGATGATAGTCTCAACTTCATTCATATACTCCTCAGTCGGATTGCTGCGAATTGTCTCGAAATATTTTTTTCCGATCTCAGCGTAAGCCTTGTTAATTTCAGACTCAAAACCATTGATCTCTCTTTTAAGCTTAGTTTTTTCAGCAAGCTTCTTTGCGTTATCAGAAGCAGTTTTTGTACCTTTCTTAATTGTGTCACCAACATCTCCGGCGATGTTCTTAACTGAATCAAAAAATCCCATTTTATAAATCCTCCATTTCATTTCCTTGGTTTACTAAATTCATCAAATTTGATGAACTTGTTTCTATGATACCACATTTTTTTCAGAAATGCAATAGGTTATCAAAAAAAATAATATATTTTTTACAAATACTTCATGGAAATAATAAAGACATAGTTACTGACAGCAGTATATTTTTTAAGGCACACTGTACAAAGTTGTTAGACGTGTTTTGTGCGGTGCTGCATTAATTATAATAATATGTAGGCAAGTGCAGCTATCAGTCTGAAATCGGCTTTTTCTTTCCAGAGCAGATATATGACTGCCGCTGTCAGAAGTTTTCCGCCGTCATCTGATGGGGTATCCTGCGGCGATTTTTCGGAATTATTTTTGTAAACAGCCAGTCTTTCCACCTCCTCTAAATCAGATCATCAAGCAGACCGTTTTCTTTTGCAGCGTTAAGAACAGTCATGATCTTCAGCATCCTGACAGCCTTATCAAGCTTTTTCTGTCGTTCCTCACTGAGATGAGGTCTTAGTGCAAGAAGCAGTTCCGTATTTTTATCATTACCCGAAGCTGAGCTTATCACTCCTGTCAGTTCAATAAGTTTGCCGATGTCTGGAATATCTTCAGTATCAGTGTTGGTTTCGCCTGTTTCATTATTTTTTTCGTCAAATCTGCCGTTCATCATTTCTGCAAGCTCGGAAAGCTGTCTGACACTTTCACTGTCAGACAGCAGACTGTTAAGTTTTTCCGTTATATCATCCATTTTGCCGTTGTTACTCACCTGAAAGTTTTTTGTAAAGAGCCTTTGCTTGAGGTGAACTCATCATCTTTTCAAGAAGCTGAGGATTTCCAAGCACTGTTTTGAATTTTTCAGCATCATTTTTGTTCATGGATGAAAGTGCCTTATCAAACTTGCCGTTTTCAAGTTCATTTTTAAGCTGTTCAGGCGGAATTCCGATTTTTTGGCTGACAGCCTGAAGCAGTCCGTTTATCTTATCTTTGTCAAAATTTGCATTTTTCATAAAAACCTCCAATAAAATTATAAAAAACTATTGTAATTTTTTTCAAAATGTGATATAATTGATTTATCATGCAGATAATCAAATCCGCAGATTTGTTCCATGCATATAGTAAAGTTTTGTCTTCTTTCCATTAGCTATAATGACGGAATATTATATTATTTCCTTTAAAAAAGGGGGTTACGCCATGCGTATAGTTGTTGTATCTGATACTCACGGAGATTTTTTTGCATTACAGAATGTTCTTGTTCGCAATTCTACAGCCGATCTTATCATTCATCTTGGAGACGGTGAAAGCGAACTCAGACGCTATATGAATCTCCATCCTGACATTGAAAACAAAGTTATCCATATAAAAGGAAATTGTGATAATGACTGCAAAAGTCCTGAATTTCTTGTAATTCCCGTTTTGAACCACCGAATTTTTGCCACACACGGTCATCTTTATGGCGTTAATGCCTCAACCACACGTCTGAAAATGCTCGCCAAGGAAAATGAATGTGATATTGTTCTTTATGGTCATACTCATTCAAGCTATCAAGGCTTTGAAGATGATCTGTATCTACTTAATCCGGGCAGTGCTTCATGTCCGAGAGACGGTGGTACGACCACATTTGGTCATATAGATTTGTCGGATGCAGGTGTTGTTTTGAATATTGCTCCTGTTCCCGACCTTTTACAGGATATGCGGAAAAAATGAAAATGTGAACTGAATACGAAAAATTTTTTGTTGTTTATTTCTTTTTTATCAGGGGGATTTTTATGATCGATGCAAGTGCATATTCAGCAAATCTTAAAATGCTGAAAAGATATAATTATTTTTATAGCAAAGTGGCTTATTGTTTTATGTTGAGTTTTGCAGGAGTTACAGCGGCAGGATTGATATATTTTTTCCCTGCCTTGATAATAGGTAATGTCGGTGAATTCCTTTTACAGATAGTATTAAGCGAATGCTGTGTTATAGGCGGTTTTTGGGCGCTTTATAAAAAAAGAAATTTGTATGCACCTGTTGGACTTATGCTTGGTACAGTAGGAATACTTATCAATTCCAATACAGTG
>JAZUJY010000283.1:0-34594 GCA_045643005.1 Oscillospiraceae bacterium
TCTAAGCAATACAAGAATTTCCTCTGTGGATTCATACGCTTTCAACGGATGTACTGTTCTTGAAAATGTTCTGCTACCTGATTCTTTAAAATCAATCGGTTACGGTGCTTTTAAAAACTGCAGTAACATTAAAGAAATCATTCTTCCTGACGGTCTTGTTACTATCTCTGAATATGCTTTCCAGAACTGTACCGGAATAACTGCTCTTTCCATACCTGATACCATAACTTCAATGGGTAAAAACATGCTTAATGGCTGTACATCCCTTGAAGAGCTCACCATTCCATTTGCCTCTGTTTCAAAAAGTGTCGCTGAAGACGGCAAAACAAATGATGACACCTCTGTTGCTGATATATTTGTCTGTGTCGGCTGGGACAGCTATGGTTCAAAAACTGATTTTTCTCCTTACAGCATCAGAAAAATTACTGTTACAGGCGGTAACAGAATCCCTAACCAGGCTTTCTCCGGCATGACCACACTCGAAGAAGTAAATATCTGCAACTCAGATATAACCCAAATTGATACATACGCTTTCAACAACTGTACTTCTCTTAAGAGCATAGAAATCCCTGAAAATATTACATCAGTAAATTCATATGCTTTCAAAGACAGCAATGCTGACATCTATGTATACAACAGCGCATGCACCATCGCTGACAATGCTGTAAACAAAGATTACAGCGGAACCATCTACTGTTATGACGGTTCAAAGGCTGATGATTTTGCAGATGCTCACGGCTATGAATTTGATGCTTTTGACAAGGAACTCGTAAAAGGTGCAAGAAACATCTCATTGTTACCGGGTGAAAAATATACAGTAAAATCAGAATATACTGACATCAGCTTCAGCTCCTCAGATTCAGCTGCTGTATCAGTAAACAAAAACGGTGTGATAACTGCATTAAAACCGGGCTCTGCTGTTATCGAAGTAACATCAAAATCCGGAAAAAGCTGCATAATAAATGTTTTTGTAAAAACTCCTGTTGTTGAAACAACGACTGCTGCAACAACAACTACTACAACAACTACTACTGCTACTTCAGCAGAAGAAACCACTGCAGACGAAACATCCACAACAAAATCAGAAGAAGTCACCACTGTCCCTGATACAACACCTGATGTCACAACTGTACCGGATGTTACGTCAGCTGAAACAGATACAACAACCGGATCAATCGTCACAACACCGGAAACTACAGCTACAACAACAACTACTACAACTACAACTACAACAACTACAACAACTACAACTACTACTACTACTTCAAAACCGGATGATACAACAATTACTTCAACTACAGAACCAGAAGTTACTACAACAACTGACCCTGTTCCGCCAAAGCCACGCAAACTCGATATTGAAGGCAATATGACAGTCAGAGAAATGAGCTATGAAGATATTCAAAACAGTCCTATAGACATTTCAGATCCGTCAAATTATCACGTTTACGAATATGAACTGAAAGCAACATTTGACGCAGAAATAATAAAAATTGACAAATATGTTCCGAAAACATCCGGCTCCGGAGATGTCAGTGCGAAAATCTGGATCGGCAACAAACCTGTAACCATTATAAATTACCTTGTTACAGCAACTGAAGAAATGTATATGGTTGTCAGAGGCGAATGCAAATGGCTCAAGGAATTTTACGATGTTGAGCTTATTGTCATAAACAAGGATGACCAGAATGAATCTCTTACAGACTGCTATGCAAAACTGAACGTTCCTTCAGGAATGACACTTGCAAACTGTAAACAGGAACAGTCACTCGGAACATTGAAAGCAGGAGATGCATTTGATGTTCACTGGTATGTCAGAGGCGATGAAGCAGGCGATTATAACCTGACATCTGTATTCAGAGGCAAAAACCGCGGCAAAGAATTTACATATAATTTCAAAGCACAGAATACTCTGCATGTATATGCCAAAGATGCAATAAAAATGCAGGTAAGACTTCCGCGATATTCTTTCTTTGATGAAGATTATCCAATTGAGATCAGCTTCAAAAATATATCAGACAAACCAGTTTACAATATCGAACAAACCATCAACAGCTACTCACAGTCATCAAAACTGACTGTAAAGAAATACATTAACGGAAGACTGATTTCCGACAAAACAGAATATACTGTACTGCAGAAAGGAAATCTCAAGCAAACCTACCGTCTTGGTCAGCTAAATCCTGACGAAGAATTTGTTGTTGTTGTATCAATACATGATATCTGGAAATCTCTGCTCGAACAAATTGTCGGAGACATGAGAATCAGTGCAGATCTGTTCGCTCTTTTAACCTGCGTTTCAAGAAATCCTTATTTACAGAGTATAAGTCCTCTGGCATCAAATTATGCACGTTTTCTCAGCAGCATAGAAATAGCACATGTTTTAAAATGTGTGGACATTGCAGCACTTCCGGACTCAACATTAGAAATAAAACCTGATATTATAATAATTGACAATCCAATATCTTCATCACCAAGTCTTTTAGATAGAGTTACTGATGCAGCACACCCCACATCAGAACATGTATTTCCCCGTAAACCCGCTTCTTCCGATAAGCCGTCAGACAGCAAATCAAAGTATACAGATGAAATACTTGGAAATGCAGTATCAAATGCCGTAGCATTAGGAGAAGATCTTTATTACAGAATATACTCACCGGCAGGCGGAGCATCTGTAACGTTCTATGTTGTCAGTGCTAACGGTTCCATTAAACCTGCACCTAAAGCAGGCGTAAGCACTCAGAGCAATTCTGTATATGATGATTTTAAAATTGAAGTACTCAGCGGTGAATACACAATAGATGAAAAAGGCAATTATGTATTTGGAACTGATGCATCAGTCAGGGTAACACCATTAAAAGCCGGCGTAAAGGCTGTAATCGGAGCAGAAAGTGAAGACGGAAAGCAAAATGATTCCGATATAGTCGAAGTCGTTGACAAGCATGAATGCAAAGGCGATTATGTGATTCTCTCAGGACCTGACAGCGAATATGGTGCCTTTAAACTTTCATTATGTGAAACCTGCGGCAGCCTTATCGACTGCTCCGAACTTCCGAAAGAAGCAACCGCAATGTTTGACAACGGCGAAAGCTATCAGGACATCAGAGGTGCTATTGAGGACGCTGCAAAATACGATGAAGCATGCACACTTTATCTCTTCGGAAATGTAAATATTCCTGAAGATGTAACCGTTCCTGAAAATCTTACACTTATCATAGTTCCTGATACAAAGATCAACTTATCAGATGGCTGCAAATTAACAGTCAAAGGCGAAGTAAAAGACTTCAGCGGTTATGACTATAATTTTGTAAACGGATGTCTGATCAAAGAAGCTTCTGAAACAACAGAAACCTCAGAAGAAACTGCAGTTACCGAAATAACTGCAACAGAACAGTCAGCTGCAGAATCAGCAGTTACAGATACTCCTGAAACAGCTCCTTCTGAAGAAACAACAACATGTGCTCCGGAAACTACTGCTGCTGAAGCAACCACAACAGATGTTCCGGAAACAACTGCAGAAACAATTACCACAGCTGCATCTGAAACTACAGCAGCTTCAACCACTTCAACAACTACAGTTACTCAGAAATCAACTTCTGCATCAGGTGCTGTTAAGGAACTTATAAAAAGCACTCTTAAGGTTATCAAAAACTTTCTTAAAGCACTTTTTAGTTAATATTAATTACTAATTTTCAAAAAATAACGGACTTTGTATTTACAGAGTCCGTTATTTTTTAACAAAATGCTTTAGAACTTGGATTTCAAAAATAAATAGCGACAAAAATATGTTTTCATTGACATTTCATATTTCAATAGTATATAATTAATTTGCATTGTTAAATCTAAATTAACAATTAAATTTTAAAGGAGTGGATTTAATGTTCAATCGAATCATTGCCGGTGTGCTAAGTTTAACTATATGTGCATCGGCAATTTCTTCAGGATGTTCAGGGCTGACAGTAAATGCTGTTTCTGATAACAGCAGCACTGAAAACAGCACCAATTCTGCTGATATAATCTCAGCATCGGCAGACGACATTTTGAAGGAAAACCAAAACATTTCAGTATCTGAATCATCAGAGATCAACACCGATGATCAAGCCGTTCCGGATGAGAAAACCGAAACTGTTACTAATGATGAAACAGCAGTTGTTTCTGAAGCAAATGAAAATACGGTCTCTGAATCATCCGCGTCTCAGTCAGCGGAAAATGAAGACATTCAGACCGTATCATCAAAGACGGTCATCCGTGAAATACCGGATGAAAATGAGATATTTGAAACAGTATCTCTCGGCGAAAACATCAACGGCTATATTTACAGCAACGGACTGCTTCGTATTTCAGGATACGGAGATATGTATAATTACAACGGCTGTCCGTTTGTCAATGCACCGGGGGTAACACAGATACTTTTTGAAGATGAAGACCCTGAAAACGGGCTGGTTATCACGAGTATAGGTCAGCGTGTTTTCAACGGCATGACAGAACTGCATTCTTCATCATGCAATGATATTACAGCTGCAGAGCCTGATGTATTTGTTCTTCCTCAAAACACTGAAAGCATCAGATCATGTGCATTCGCTAACTGTGTAAGCTTGACAAAGCTTATCGTTCCTGACTCGGTTACGTCAATGGCTGACAGCATTTTTTCGGGATGTACATCACTCAAAGAGCTTACTCTTCCTTTCGCTTCAATGTTCAGAGACCGTGCTCTTGCAGATGGTAATCCGGATCCTGCTCAGTCTGTCTCCGATCTTTTTATCAATGACTGGCGTAATCATATTAACTGTAACACAAATTATTCTGATTACTCACTTGAAAAAATCACCATCACAGGCGGCGAAAAGATCCCTCATTATGCTTTCGCCAACATGACCTCTCTTAAAGAGATCGATTTTAGCAATACATCTGTTTCTTCTGTTGATGAATATGCCTTTTACAACTGCACATCACTCGAAACAGTTAAATTACCTGCTTCTCTTAAAAGCATCGGCGATCATGCTTTCGAAAACTGTACCGCCCTTTCTTCCCAGCCGCTGAATAAAGGACTTGAAAGTCTGGGCAGCTATGCTTTCAATACTTGTTCCTCACTTAGTAACATTGAATTTGACGATGAACTTAAAAGTATCGGAAGCGGTGCTTTTAAGAACTGTAAACTGATAAAAAACTTTGAACTTCCGGAAAATCTTGAAAGTCTTGGCAGCGGTGCTTTTGCAGGATGTACAGGAATTACAAAAATGATTATTCCTGATTCGGTTACTTCAATGGCTGACAGCATTTTTTCGGGATGTACATCACTCAAAGAGCTTACTCTTCCTTTTGCTTCAATGTTCAGAGACTGTGCTCTTGCGGATGGTAATCCGGATCCTGCTCAGTCTGTCTCCGATCTTTTTATCAATGACTGGCGTAATCATATTAACTGTAACACAAATTATTCTGATTACTCACTTGAAAAAATCACCATCACAGGCGGCGAAAAGATTCCTGCTTATGCATTTTCAAATATGACTTCCTTAAAAGAGATTGATTTTGGCAATACATCTGTTTCTTCTGTTGATGAACATGCTTTTTACAACTGCACATCACTTGAAACAGTTAAATTACCGGCTTCTCTTAAAAGCATCGGATCTTACTCTTTCGAAAACTGTTTTTCCATAAAAGCTTTAACAATGAGTAAAAGTCTTGAAACAATAGGTGAATATGCATTTTTTAATTGTTCTTCACTCACCGACCTCACTATGAACAGTGCTCTTACCACAATATACAAATGTGCATTCGCTAACTGTGTAAGTTTGACAAAGTTTATCGTTCCTGACTCGGTTACGTCAATGGCTGACAGCATTTTTTCGGGATGTACATCACTCAAAGAGCTTACTCTTCCTTTCGCTTCAATGTTCAGAGACTGTGCTCTTGCAGATGGTAATCCGGGTCCTGCTCAGTCTGTCTCCGATCTTTTTATCAATGACTGGCGTAATCATATTAACTGTAACACAAATTATTCTGATTACTCACTTGAAAAAATTACCATCACAGGCGGTGAAAAGATCCCTGCTTACGCATTTGCAAACATGACATCATTAAAAGAAATCTGTCTCACCGGTTCTAAAATAACCGCAATAGAAAGCAATGCCTTCTATAACTGTTCATCATTAACTGCAGTATATATCCCTGACAGCGTAACCGAAATATACACCAATGAAATAACCGCCGGCAATCCTGACATCTTTATACTCAACAAGAACTGCAGCATCTCCGGCAACGCAATAACAAGCGACTACAGCGGCACAATATACGGCTATAAAAATTCAACTGCTGAAACCTTTGCTGCTGATCACGGATTCAAATTCTCCCCGCTTGATGACAAACTAGTACTTTGCCCTGAAACCATCAATCTGCTTCCGGGTGAAAAATACACGATCTGTTCCGATGTTTCCGGACTCACATTCAGTTCATCAGCTCCATCAGTTGCTGCAGTTGATAAAAACGGTACGATCACTGCCTTAAAGTGCGGAAATGCTGTAATTGAGATCAAATCAGGAAACAAAACAAACAAAATAAGCGTAACAGTTACTGAACCTGTAGCCGAAACCACAGAAACAACAACCGTTCCGGAAACTACTGACGTCACCAATGTTCCTGAAACCACAGACGTTACAACAGTTCCCGAAACCACAGATTCAACGACCGTTCCTGAAACACCGGACGAAACAACTGCTCCTGTGACACCAGATGAAACTACTGTTCCTGTAACAACAGACGAAACCACAGAAAATACAACTGTTCCTTCTGATGAAACGACTTCATATGAAACAACGGAAAACAGCACAGCTGAAGAAACAACTGATACTACTAAAAACAAACCATCATCAGACAATCATTCCGATTCAAATAACGGAAATCAAAACACCGAGGAAACAACAACCACAGAACCAACTCCTCCGGAACCTCACAGATTAAATCTTGACGGTACTTTGACATATCATTCGATGTCAATGGAAGAAATTGAAGATGCCGGAATAGAACTCGATGATCCTTCAAACTATCATGTATACGAAAATGAAGTTAAAATGGAATTCGAATCCAATGAGATCACGATCAAAAAATTCGATGTCTACAGGATCGATACTTACGTAAGTATTAAGCCCGGATCAAACAACGGACATAATTCTGATGATGATGATGACGATGATGACGATGATGACGATGATGATGACGATGATGATGATGATGATGATGATGATGACGATGATGATCCGTACATCCCGCCTCAGATAATAATCAATCAGCAGATAGTCAAAGTACTCAGCTATAAGGAAACAGCCAAGGAAGAAATGTATCTTATTATAAGAGACGAATGCAAATGGCTCAAGGAATTCTATGATGTTGAACTTATCGTTATAAACAAGGATACTGAAAACGAGTCTCTTACAGACTGCTGCGCAGTACTTAATGTCCCTGATGGTCTTTCACTTCTCAATTGCGAACAGAGTGTACAGCTCGGTACGCTGAATGCCGGTCAGTCATTTGATGTTCACTGGTATGTTCGCGGTGATGTCGAAGGAGATTACGACCTTACAGCTTTGTTTAACGGCAAAAACCGCGGTAAAGAGTTCTCGTATACTTTCCAGTCAGAAAATCCTCTTCATGTATATGCCGGAAACGCACTGAAAATGAATATCAAGCTGCCAAAATATGCAATTCTTGACAAGGACTATCCGGTTACGATCTCTTTTGAAAATACTATTGACAAGCCGATATACAATATTGATTACACCATCAAAAATTTCACACAGAATTCAAAATTGACTTTGACAAAAACGATAACCAGATATGATCTTGCTGATCACCCGGTTTCCCAATCATCAGAATCAATATATACCGCAACAAGAACCAGTGAACTGAATAAAACAACACACATCGACGAGCTTGCTCCGGGAGAATCCGTAACTGCACAGATAGATTTTCATAATTTATGGGAAATCATCCTGTTACAGCAGTATAATTTAAAACAAATAACACTTGCTCAGTATAATTATATGAAATTCTGTTTTTCATACAAACAATATTCAGCTTCGTCAATAACACTGCTTAACAGTATGTTTCTCAAACATGTTCTGAATAACGTAAAAGTTGCAAAACTTTCAGGTTCAACTATCGAAATACCTTACACTATTACCATTGAAGACAATTATGATGAATATAAAGACTGGATAATAGCAACAAGACTTGGTAAGCATATCAATTATCCTTCACTTTATGACATTCTTAACAGCTCACCGGATCTGATGCAAAATATTTTTGCTCTTGACCCTGAAAAAGACAGTTCATTCTCATCCTACTATTCTTCTTTGTTTATTTTTAATAATCAGAAAAATACTTTCATTCAGAAAACAAAAAGCAGCTATTACAGAATATTATTACCTGCAAGCAGTGCTGATGTAACATTTTATATCACAAGACTGCAGAATAACCTTTCTGAAGGAGCACAGGCCGTTTTACCGTCACAGAACGGTTATGCATATGATGATTTTGAGATCAATGTGATCGATGGTGAGTATACCACTGATGAAAACGGAAATATCGTACTCACAACCGATGCTGTTATCGAAGTCACACCGAAGACCTCAGGCGTATCTGCAGTAATAGGAGCTTACACAGATGACGGTATCGAAGAAATAATCGACACCATTGAAACTGTGGATGAACATGAATGCAAAGGCAAATATGTTATCCTCACAAGTCCTGAAGGAAATTCAGGCGCTTTGTCTGCTTCCTTCTGTGATACATGCGGTGAACTCATCACCTGCTCAGAACTTCCGAAAAATGCGACTGCAATGCTCGACAACGGATACTGCAGCAACGACATCAGAGGTACACTCGAAGAAGCTTCGAACTACGACACTGACATGAAGCTTTATATCTTCGGAAATGTCAATATCTCTTCAGACATTACCGTTCCTGAAAACATTACACTTATTATTACTCCCGGTACAAAAATCAGCGTAAATAAAGGATGCAGATTCGTTGTCAAGGGTAAAGTCGAAGATCACAGCGGTTATGACTATGAATTTGACAGTGAAGGTGTATTTATAACTGCCGAACCGGAAGAAACTACTGCAGCACCTGTTACAACAACTGAAGAAGAAACAACAACTGCTGCAGAGACTACTACAACAGCCTCTGAAGTTACTACAGCAGATGCGACTACTACAACTGCCTCTGCTGTTACTACAGCCGCTGAAACGACTGCAACTGCTTCTGCTGTTACTACAGCCGCTGAAACGACTGCAACTGTCTCTGCTGTTACCACAGTCACTGAGTCAACAGCTGCTTCTTCCGTTACAGAAAACTCAACGATTTCGGCAGCTACTTCAACTGAAACAACTGTGATCACAACAGCTTCAACAAAAACATCAGACAGCTCAAACGGATCATCATCTGTTATGTCTGCAATAAAAGAAATTGCAAAGAGCGCATTTAATATACTCAAAAACCTGATCAAAAGTCTTTTCAAATAATTCCCGGATATTTTAAAAAACAAAACAGGCTCTGTTATAGAACGGAGTCTGTGTTGTTTTAACAATTTATAACAACACAGAGGATATCCCCCGCCTCTGCAGGCGGCGGGTTCTATCTGACCAAACAGTCGGAGTACAATCTCCGACTGAGCGGGAACCGATTCTACGAATCGCCTCTGCTTGTTAAAAGCAGAGCTTTGAACATTGGTGTTAAAAATTTCTCCTTTCTGTACATTTCAAAAAATACTAATATAGTAATTATCCCGATTTTATATTGAAAAAAATGAAAATTTATGCTATAATAATGTTATAGCAATAATTCAGAATTCTATTTTTTTATTTATATTCAAGATATTTCGGAAAGGCAATATTTTTTATGAATGCTATTTTTTCCAAGAAAGAACTGCTTGACAATGATTCCAGCGATGGTTATTACTCCGCTGTCAGTGATCTTATAAACAACGAACTTGTATTACAGATGAAGGAATTTATTCAGCATGGTGACACCACAACATTTCAGCACTGCGTAAATGTATCGTACTACAATTACAAGCTCTGCAGACTGTTAGGATGGGATGCGGTTTCATGTGCAAGAGCGGGACTTCTGCATGATTTCTTTCTGTATGACTGGCATGATGATTATAATCTTCTTCACGGGATCACTCATCCAAAGGCAGCGCTGAAAAACGCTGACAAATACTTTGAACTTAACGCATGTGAGAAGGATATAATTTTGAAACATATGTTTCCTTTGACCATTACTCCGCCGAAATACAAGGAAACGGTGGTTATTGTACTTGTTGACAAGTATTGCGGACTTATTGAGACAGTTGGGCATATGGTTGATAAAGTTAGAAGTAAAATTTAAATTTAATAAAACAAAAAAAGCACAGCTTCAGCTGTGCTTTTTTTGTTTGTATGAGAATAATTTTTTGTTGTTGGGTGGACTTAGGTGGTTTGCAGGGCTTTGCGGTCGCCCTGCACCTTCGCGTGTACATTTGCGTATTTATTGCGATATTTGGTTTTGTTGCCGGAATGGCTTAGGTGGTTTGCAGGGCTTTGCGATCGCCCTGCACCTTCGCGTGTACATTTGCGTATTTATTGCGATATTTGGTTTTGTTGCCGGAATGGCTTAGGTGGTTTGCAGGGCTTTGCGATCGCCCTGCACCTTCGCGTGTACATACACATTCGCATGCACATGCACAGTCGCATGGGAATCACATACACAAATGCTATTATTCCTCTGAAGGTGAGTCGGGGGTGCTTTCGGAGGCGATCTCTTCTATGATGGAGCGGATCTCTTCTACGCCTTCGGCGGTCTGGGATGAGAACGGGATGACGTGGATCTGGTCGAAGCAGGGGATCGTTCTGGTGAAGTCCTCCATCATTTCGGCACGTTTGGTTTTGTTTAGCTTATCAGCTTTTGTAAGGATGATAACAAAAGGCATTTCGGTGTCAATAAGGAAATTTACCATGTCAATATCATCGGCTGAAGGTGCGTGTCTCATATCAATGAGAAGAAATACGATCTCTATCTGTCTGTCGCTCTTAAGGTAGCCTTCAATAAGTCCTGCCCAGCGCTTCTTTTCTGACTGTGAAACCTTTGCAAAACCATATCCGGGAAGGTCGACAAAATAAACATTTTCAAGACTGAAAAAATTTATGGTTGCTGTTTTTCCGGGTACTGAGCTTACTCTTGCGAGAGACTTTCGATTAAATATTTTATTAATAAGCGTGGATTTTCCGACATTTGAATGTCCGGCAAATACTATTTCGGTTCTGTCGCATTTCGGTATCTGGCTGAAAAGACCATAACTTGCGAAAAATTCGGCTTTATTATAATTCATTACTTTTTCCTTTGCTTTTTAACTGTTTTTTCTTCGGGAAGCAGCGCAACACTGAGAACATCCTCTATTGTTTTTGCAAAAACGAATTCGATATTGTTCTTTACTTCGTCATCTACTTCTTCAAGATCAGGCTTGTTCTTTTCAGGAATAATTACTGTCTTCATACCTTCCTTGAACGCAGCCATGGTCTTTTCTCTCAGACCTCCTATAGGAAGAACTTTTCCGTGAAGTGTGATCTCGCCTGTCATGGCAACATCGCTTCTTACCTTTCTTCCTGACAGTGCTGAAATAATGGCTGTTATCATCGTTACACCTGCTGAAGGACCGTCCTTGGGCACAGCTCCTTCCGGTGCATGAATATGAATATCCTTGTTTTCATGGAAATCAGCCGGAATAGAATACTCTGCAGCATGCTTTCTTGCATAGCTTACAGCAATTCCTGCACTTTCCTTCATTACATCTCCTAAGGAACCTGTAAGTACAGTACTTCCTTTTCCTTCAAGTATCATTACTTCAAGAGGCATAAGCACACCGCCTACAGAAGTCCATGCAAGTCCGTTTACGAGACCTACCTCATTTTCTTCTGCCTTTGAATCATCCAGATACTTTTCAGGACCGAGATATTCCTTTATATTATTTTCGTTAAATACAAGCTTCTTTGCATTTCCGTATACTATTTCCTTTGCGGTCTTTCTGCAGAGAGAACCTATGTTTCTTTCAAGATTTCGCACTCCGGCTTCTTTGGTATATGAATCAATAAGCTTGTATATACCTTCGTCAGTAACCTTCATCTGAGTGTTCTTAAGTCCGTTCTGCTTTATCTGCTTCGGAACAAGATGCTTTTTGGCAATATTGAATTTCTCGTTTCTGGTATAGCTTGTAATATCTATTACTTCCATACGGTCAAGAAGAGGCGCAGGAATGGTATCTGTTGTATTTGCAGTAGTAATAAACATTACCTGGCTTAAATCAAACGGAAGTTCAACAAAATGATCTCTGAATTCTTTATTCTGTTCGCTGTCAAGAACTTCAAGCATCGCAGCAGAAGGGTCGCCTCTGAAGTCATTGCTCATCTTGTCAAGTTCATCAAACAAAATAAGAGGATTTTTAACGCCTGCCTGGATCATTGCGTTTATAATTCTACCCGGCATAGCACCTACATAAGTCTTTCTGTGACCTCTGATATCAGATTCATCTCTGACGCCGCCAAGTGAAATTCTTACATACTTTCTGCCGAGTGCTCTTGCTATTGAACGTCCAACTGATGTTTTACCAACACCGGGAGGTCCCACGAGACAGATTATCTGACCTGAAACTTCCGGATTCATCGCATGAACGGCAATGCTTTCAAGAATTCTTTCCTTGACTTTCTTAAGTCCGTAGTGATCCTTGTCAAGTATTGACTCAGCTTTTTTTATGTCAATTTTTGTCTTTGTCTTGTTTTTCCATGGAAGATCAAGAACTGTATCAAGATAATTTTTGATGACAAAAGCTTCCTGTGAAGCTGATGGGAGTCTTGAAAGTCTGTCTGCTTCCTTCAAGAGCTTTTCCTCGATCTTGTCATCAAGCTCCAGCTCTGTTATCTTTTTATAATATTCGTTGATTTCTTCCTTTTCATCATCTTCTCCGAGCTGATTTGAAATAACCTTCATCTGCTCTCTGAGAATGAAATCACGCTGGTTCTGATTTACGCTTTCCTTGACCTGATCATGTATCTGCTGCTCAATTTCAAGAACTTCAATTTCTCTTGTCATAATTGCAAACAGAACTGAAAGCTTGTCAAAAATATTGTTCTGCTCAAGCAGCTCCTGCTTGTCAGCAAACTGGAAACTTGCGTTGAATGTTATATTTTCAAAAATTTCCTCAGGATTATTTTCGCACATTACGGATGCAGCAAGTTCTGACGGCATACGCGGCACAAGAGATGAATATCTTTCAAATGCATCCTTTACAGATCTTGCAAGTGCCTCTATCTCAGCGTTTGTAGCCTTAGCCCGCTTACTGTCCTTTATCTGCTTTACCTGTGCTTCAAAATAAGGCTTGTTATTTTCGTCAACTTTATGAAAATCAACGATCTTTGCCTTGCTTATACCTTCAATTACTACTCTTAGTATATCATCAGGTGTTTTAAGCACCTGTCTTATTTCAGCTATGACACCTGTTTTATACAAACCGCTTTTTTCGGGTTCCTCTGCAAAAATATCCTTCTGGGCAACCACATATATCTTTCTGTCTTTTTTCAAAGCTTCGTGTATTGCATTTACTGATGTTTCCCTTACCACATCAAAATGTATCACCAGCTTAGGAAAAGCAACTACGCCTCTCATAGGAATTACCGGATATATTTCTGGTGATTCTGCCATTTCTGCTTCTTTTATTATTTTTTCAATTTCTTCATTTATCATGCTGTTATTTTCAACTTCTTTTTCTTTGTTCATACAGTACACCTTCTTTTCTGTTGTGAGCCGGTCATTGAAGCACAGGGAATATTCCCTGCCCTCTCGCTTGTTAAAAAGCAAAACTTTGAATCAAAAGCTCCACGTATCATACTTATATTATACATGAAAACAACTAATTTTTCAACCCCGTCTAAAAGCAGTTTCAACACACATTAATAAACAGTGTTCAAACATTTATTCAAAGCTCTGCTTTTAACAAGCAGAGGCGATTCGTAGAATCGGTTCCCGCTGAAGTCGGAGATCGTACTCCGACTTCAGCGAAAGAATAGAACCCAGAGCCTTTTGAGGCGGGGGATATCCTCTGTGTTGTTATAAAAAAGGACACACTGCCTGAGGATACTTTCTTTGCTGTTCATATATGAAAATACTCAGCAGCAATCTATGAATATTTATTTAACTTTTTGTCATATCATTTAAAATAATTGTCTGTTATGCACAAAAACATGGCAAAACAGTGAAAAATGTACATCAAATATCTGTTTTTTGATTAACCTATATTATAGTATTGAATACAAAATATAGGTTTGGTATAATAATAACAGACTTGTGTTAAGTATAGCACTATAGTCACAAAAAAATTAAAACAGGAGGCATTTTTTTATGAAAAGTTTAAAAAAACTTTTTGCCGGGATAATGGCGGCTGCACTGTGTGTGACAACGCTGGCTCCGGTATACGCAGAAGAGAATGAAAAAGAATCGGAAAAAGATCAGGATGCTCAGGTCCTCGATGAAATCAGTTATACTGCAACCAATTCACTTGGAAAGTACATATTTGAGCACCAGAATTCAGATGATGATGAGGCTGATGAGAAAAACGAAATGTACTCAGTGGATATGCTGACAGTATCAGATGACGGATCATCAGTAACGGCAACTACAAGTCAAGTATCTGACTGTACTCTCAGGATCAGAATCTGTCCTGATGACGGGAAAAATATTCCTGCAGCAGAATATTCGACAGATCTGTCAGCTGGAAAACAAATTGATACAGTAATAAATATAAATAAGGAAACACTGCCGGAAAGCTATATTACAGAAGCTGTTCTTACCGGTATGTTTGACAGGGAAATAAGCAATGTTTTTACAGATACATCGCATCAGAAAGAATCTCTGGAAATCGCCGGAATGACTGCAAGTGACTTTGAGGATGATAGAGTACTTAATCTTGATGATGACAGCAAATCAAACTTTATAGTATTGAGTGATGAAACAGTATTTGCAAAAACAACAGAAACAAGCAATATTCTGGTATCTGCAGATTATGAAAACGGCGAATTTATATTTGAAAATGCAGACGAGGATATTACCGGACTTAAAAAAGGAGATTATTTCTGTATAAATCCGACCAAAGAGGATATAATAGCAATAACAGTCGGATCAGTAAAAACAAAAGACGGAAAAACAACAGTAAAAGACTCAGGAAAAGATATCAGTGATATGTTTTCTTTGATCAAGATCAATACACATCTGGGCGGACAGCCGAATGCAGCGTATGAATTATCTGATTCAGACATAAAAAAAATGGATATACCGCATGAATTATCTGATTCAGACATAAGCAAAATCAAAGAATTAAGTACACTGGATACAATCAATGACGGTCTGGATTCAATCACTCCAACAATGGAATTTACAATTGGTATTGATAGAAATGACAATAGGTTTTTGAAAGCAGGCAGCGCTTATTTTAATACCAAACATCAGCTTATACATGGTGAATATTCAGATGATAAAAAACAGGTCACTGTCAATCAAACCAATAATGCTGATACCGCAAAAGCTATGCTCGGAATAAAAGCAAAGTATGAAAGTGATATATTATACTTATTCAGCTCATCAAGCAAGTATGAACTTGCCAATATATTGA
This sequence comes from Oscillospiraceae bacterium, assembly GCA_045643005.1. Taxonomy (GTDB): domain Bacteria; phylum Bacillota; class Clostridia; order Oscillospirales; family Ruminococcaceae; genus HUN007. Next base: position 15,692 of record JAZUJY010000283.1, read on the forward strand.
TCACGGCAAATTTTCATATAAATTTTGCCTGCAGGGATACTGAAAAGATCCTGCTCTCTACAAATGATTATTTTGCGTTTTCCTATGAAAATCAAAATCCATGTTATGTAATACCTGACGGCAAGATGTTTTTTGGATTCTGCCCTGAATTCAGTGTAATGTGTGATGGAAAGTTCAGAATATCATACGATAAGATTTACGGTTGCAGAATAGTTAAACACTACGGCGAAGTGTATATAAACCATAAAGAATATCTCGGATATAAATCCAATATGAAGAATATAGATAAAGACGTGTTATATTATGAAACAGACAGTACAAAAGGAACATTTCGAGGAAAAAGCGGAGATACTGAAGTATTTCATTTATCTGTAGCCAGAGCCTTTCCGATAATTAAAACTATCGGATCTGAAGATAAAGTACAGGCAATAGGATATATCGATGACAGCCTCTGGATAGAACCGACATTTCTGACAGACTATACTACAAACTGTCTGCATTATAATAAAATAGTTGCGAAGAACACCAATAATAATATAGTTGTATTTGACAAAAAAATAGTCGATAATAAAACACATTTGTGTCAGTCCTATTGCATGAAAGGACATTTTGATTATTCCTATAATGAACAATTATTTTATAAAGGTAAGGAAGTATATAATATAATGCCTCCCGGTGAAGGTTCACTGGATTTATATTTTAATAAAACAGGTATAGGTCCGTTTAATATATGTCAGAATTACGGATATAAAAAAACTATTGTAGTAACAAAGGACGGGAAACCGCTGCCGGATGCTAAAATATCACTTGATGAAGTATCACAGTATACTGATGAAAACGGAGAAGCAGAATACTTCTGTCGTCCGGATATAAAAACCGGAACACCTGTACAAAAAACTGTATCTGTTTCAGTAGATGGAAAAACAATAGGCTCAAGAAAAGTATTTATGGATAAACATGCATCAACTCTTTACTTTGCGTTCAATTCTACCGATGATCCTGATCATAAAATCGTTATGGCTGATACTCAGCCTGAAATGAAAGATGAACCGGTTGATGACGACAGTATCGTTATACCTGATAAAAATGAAATACAGGAAAGAGAGAAAAAAACACAGGAATATCACCAGCAAGTAATTAAAGAGACTGCCGAAAAATATGGTCCGGAAACCAGAAAATTTATAGAAAAGCTTTTAACCGATCCTGATATCGCCTTTACAGCAAAAGATGATAATTCACCTGTTTATTTGGGATGCGGACAGCTGGCAGGCAATCTTGATGAAAAAGGAATTTATTATTCATTTTTAGATCTTGGAGAAATACCCGGAAAAGAAGGAAAGCATTATGCCGAATTACACATCAAAGGAATGGGTGAAATGTCCGGAGATCTTTACGATGAAAATATCGGAAAAGGTTCTTCAAAAATCTTAAAAAGCAAAAAATACTATCAATATTTAAAGGATGTCGAATTAAAAAAAGTTGTAATAGAAAATGATGTAATTCTTAATAAAGATGAAAACGGACAGCTGTATGTGCAGGAAAATCCTATTACTTCCATAGGTGACAGCTTTTTGACATGTGTAAAGAAGGAATATCCTGAACTTGAAGAAATAATCATTCCGAATACAATTCAAACCATAGGCAAAAATGCTTTTGGCGGAATAATATGTTCTCAGTCAGTAACTGAAGATGATAAAACAATCTGTACAGGTGTACTGAGTAATTTCAATACTGTTACTGTACAGACAGTTGATGAGGAAGCCACCATAAAAAATGCTGATGAAATAATATACAAAACAGGCGGATTTGAAGATTCACAGGTAAGGGAAATCGGTAATGAGGCATTTCGTTACTGTAACAGCCTGACTTCAATTAATTTTCCTGATACACTGACTTCAATAGGTGAATATGCATTTGAGCACAGTGGTTTAACAAAAGCTATTCTTCCGGATTCAGTAAAAGAAATCGAAAAAGATGCATTTTCTTATTGTTATGACCTTTCAGAAGCAAAAATCAGCAACAGTATTAATTACAGTCATTTGGGAACTGCTGATAAGGGCGAGGACAATCATATCGGAAAATCCGTCTTTACAGGCTGTGAAAAACTTACAAAACTGACTGTTCCGTATATCAGCTTTAAATGGGATAACAGTACAGAGGGATTAAAAAAACTATGGTATACCAATGAAGGTATCTATTCAAAAGCAAGAGGATGCAACTTAACCACATTGATCGTATCTAAAACCGATAAAACTGAAATACCGGCTTGTTTCTGCTATGGTCTTGATAAACTTGAAGAAGTTACTCTCCCGGATAATACATCTGCAATTGACCAATATGCATTCTTCAATTGTAAATCATTAAAGAACATAAATATATCAGATACAAAAATAACTAAAATCGGAGATTATGCTTTTCAGGATTGTACAAACATCACCTCTGTTGATTTTCCTGATTCATTAGTATCAATAGGCAAAAAGGCATATATGAACTGCGGTCTGACAAACTTATATATTCCTGATTCTGTAACTGAAATAGGTTCTTTTGCGTTTGCAGACTGTGCTGAACTTTCAGAAGCCAGAATCAGTAACAGCATTAAATACAGTCATTACGGAGATGCTGATAAGGGTGGAGAATATCAGATCGGTCAGGGTACTTTTGCAGGATGTAAAGAACTGAAAACACTTACAACTCCGTATATAGACTTTAGATGGAATAATGCTGCTGATTCTATGATAAGTCTTTGGTACAAAAGTGAAGGAAGACCTACAGCAGTGTCTGAATGCAACTTACAAACGCTGATCATATCAAAAACTGATCAGACAGAAATACCGGTAAAGTTCTGCGATGGCTTTGGCAAACTTGAAACAATAATTATTCCTGATAATACTTCTAAAATAAATAATTATGCTTTTAATAACTGCACAAAACTTAAATCTATTGATGGCTTATCAGAATCAAAGATCACTTATATCGGAAGCTATGCTTTTTACAACTGTATAAGCCTTACAGATATTGTACTTCCCGATACACTTGAAACAATAGATGATCATATATTTGATACAGAATCCGACAAAGGAGTACCGGCTCTTAAGACGATTTATCTTCCTGTATCTCTGACATCTGTAGACAATGACTCTTTCGAAAAATGTACTAATCTTGAAACAGCATACTACAACGGCACTTCAGAACAGCTTGATACACTGATAAAAGGAATCAAAAACAGTAATAAACCTCTTCTTGATCTTTTGAAAAAAGGAGTAAAACCATATTCAATTGTTTATGGCGACTTAAACGGTGACAACTCTGCCGATCTTACAGACCTGACTATTCTTAGTGTATACCTTATGACAAAAGATAAAACCGGGTATAATATAAACGTCAAAGCCGCTGATGTTGACGGAAGCGGAACCGTAGATATCGCAGACCTCGCACGTTTCAAACAGTATGTATCAAAGGATTCGAAAGTAAAAGAACTCGGACCTGTAAAAAAATAATACTCAGTTTAAAAATAATTTAAATAAAAACGCTGCATTTTATGTGCAGCGTTTTTTTACATAGTTCAAAGCTTTGCTTTAATCTAACAGAGGTTTTTAATACAACTTAACAAAAGGGCAGAACCCCCTGCATTTTGATACGGGTTCTGTCCTCTTTGTCGTTATATTCATCTATCTTATTAATTATGTATCAGTAATGATTTCTTGTGCGATTTTTAAAAAAAATAATTATTCTGTATATATACATCCCGAACATTATAAGCGGTATAAAAGCAAATAAAACTCCGGTAGCCAGAATTACTATCTCCGAATATGAATCCTCCATCATTGATGACGGTTTTTCCGGATCTACATGTATTTTAACTTTTTGTCCTCTTTTGACAAATAAACCGCCATCTATTGTATCCTGATATCGCTCTCCTCCATATTCATAAGTTATATATACTATTCTCTTGTACTTCGGATCATCATCATCAAAGCGGTTTTCATTTAATACCTTTTCTACCTTGAATACAGTTGCAGTAATCTGCTCACTTTTTTTATTAAATTCCATATGCTCTTTTAAAAGAGAACCGCCCCAGTAAAATAAAAATCCGGATAAAGCCACCAATAAAATATTCACAAACAAGGCTGATAAAAAATTTTTCATTTTACTTCTCCTTTCATATACGTTGTCTTTTCTTTAAATTCTAAAATATTCTATGTGTTGTCTTTTTATTTGAAAACAGCACTCTTTTAAGATGAATATAAATCTGATTATATTATATCATATATAAGATGAAAAAGTACATTATTTTAAAAAAATAAAAAGCCCCTCTCAACGAACGTCAAAAGGGACTAAAAAATTATTTTTTGATTACTTTTTTCAGCTTTGCATTGTCTGATTTAAGTATTGGTTTTGCATTGTCAGTAACGCATTCCTTAGTAACAATAACTCTCTGAACATCTCCTGCGGAAGGTGCTTCAAACATTGTTTCCATCAGAATGCCCTCAACAATAGCTCTGAGTCCTCGTGCTCCTGTCTTCTGTGAAATAGCTTTCTTGGCAATTTCAACGAGTGCATCAGGTTCAATCTCAAACTCAATGTTATCATAATCAAAAAGCTTCTCATACTGCTTTACAAGAGCATTTTTAGGTTCTGTAAGGATCTTTACGAGTGCCTTTTCATCAAGCTCATCAAGAACAGTGATAAGAGGAAGTCTGCCGACAAGCTCAGGAACGATACCGTACTTTACAAGATCCTGAGGAATGACCTTTTTGAAAATATTGTTCATTTCAGCCTTGTCTGATACTACATCTGCTCCAAATCCGATGGCTGTCTTCTTTGTACGCTTGATGATCGCCTGTTCAAGTCCGTCAAATGCACCGCCGCAGATAAAGAGAATATTTTTGGTATCTATGTGGATAAATTCCTGATTTGGATGTTTTCTTCCGCCCTGAGGAGGAACGTTTGAAACAGTTCCTTCTATAATTTTAAGAAGTGCCTGCTGTACGCCTTCACCGCTAACATCTCTTGTGATGGATGTATTTTCGGACTTTCTTGCGATCTTGTCGATCTCATCAATATAAATGATTCCTCGTTCAGCTGCCTTTATATCAAAATTTGCAGCCTGAATAAGTCTTAACAATACATTTTCAACGTCATCACCAACATAACCTGCTTCTGTGATCGTTGTAGCATCAGCGATAGCAAACGGAACATCAAGAGTTCTTGCAAGAGTCTGTGCAAGAAGTGTTTTACCTACACCTGTAGGTCCGAGAAGAAGCACGTTGCTCTTCTGGATCTCAACATCATTTCCGTCATTTCCTTCATTTGCTTCATTGTTAAGGAGTCGTTTGTAATGATTGTAAACCGAAACAGATAATGCTATCTTGGCACTGTCCTGACCAATAACATACTGATCAAGAACTTTTTTTATTTCTGCAGGTTTTTTTAATTTTATTGAAAAACCTGAATTTTTCTTTGGTGTCTTTGGTTTGGCTTTTTCACGTTCCTTATCACTGGGACCTGCTATAATGTCATAGCAGTACATAACGCATTCGTCACAGATATTTGTGTTTCCTGACGAAAACATACTCTGAACGCGGTTTTCACCTTTGCCGCAAAAGCTGCATGTTTTGAACCCGTTATCTATCATGTTTCACCAACCTCTTATTTCTTTTCAACTACCTTGTCGATAAGACCGTATTCACATGCTTCTTCAGCACTCATGAAATTATCACGTTCTGTATCTTTTTCAATTACCTCAAGAGGCTGACCTGTATTTGCAGCAAGCATTTCGTTGAGTTTCTTCTTCATACGGATGATCCTGTCTGCATGGATCTTGATATCTGTTGCCTGACCCTGCATTCCGCCAAGAGGCTGATGGATCATAACTTCTGCATTTGGAAGAGCAGATCTCTTGCCCTTTGCACCACATGAAAGAATAAAAGCACCCATGGAAGCAGCCATGCCCATGCATATTGTAGCTACATCGCATTTTACATAATTCATGGTATCAACAATTGCCATACCGGCTGTAACTGATCCGCCGGGACTGTTTATATAAAGGCTGATATCCTTTTCAGGATCCTGACTTTCCAGGTAGAGAAGCTGTGCTACTACAAGGCTTGCAGTAGTATCATTTACTTCTTCAGAAAGCATTATAATTCTGTCATTTAAAAGTCTTGAATAAATATCGTATGAACGTTCGCCTCTGCTGGTCTGTTCAACAACTACAGGTACTAAACTCATTTTCCATCTTCCTTTCATTTTTCAAAAAATTAAAATTTAATAATTGTCATAATAATAAACATCCTCCCACCATGAAAATCACAGCAGGAGAAATATTTATCATATAAAATCATTTATAAATATGCTGATTATTCAGCGTCTTTTGCTTCTTCCTTCTTTTCAGCTTCAGCAAGAGAATTGTCAACAACAGCTGATTCCTTAACGATATCAGCAGCCTTGCCTACCTTAAGATCCATCTTATAGTCTTCAACGCTGATAAGACGTTTTACATCTTCAACCTTAAGATTGTTGTTTGCAGCAAGTTCCTTAAGACCATTTTCAACTTCTTCATCAGTTACTTCGATATTTTCCTTAGCAACGATGTTTTCAAGAGCAAGTCTTAACTTAACTTCGCTTACTGCTCTGTCCTTATATGTAGCCTTGAGGTCATCCATATCCATACCTGTGTACTGGAAATAGAGGTCAAGAGTCATCTGGTTCTGCTTTAAGCGAGCTTCAAATTCCTGGATCTCTCTTTCGATCTTCTGATCGTACATGCATTCCGGAATTTCACCTTCAAGGTTCTTGATGATAGATTCGAAGAGATAGTTTTCAAACTGTGCATCAGCCTTGTTTGAAGCGCTTTCTTCAAGCTTCTTCTTAAGATCAGCCTTGTATTCGTCAACTGTATCGAATTCTGATACATCCTTTACAAATTCATCATCAAATTCAGGGAGTTCCTGTGTCTTGATTTCTTTGATCTTTATTTTGAATACAACAGCCTGTCCTGCAAGTGATTTCATCTGATAGTCTTCAGGGAATGTTACGTTGATCTCAAATTCTTCGCCTGTCTTATGACCTACGACCTGATCTTCAAATCCAGGAATAAACTGCTGGCTGCCAAGTGTAAGAGGGAAATCTTCACCCTTGCCGCCTTCAAAAGCTTCACCGTCTTTGAATCCTTCAAAGTCGATAACAACTTCATCGTTCATCTCAGCTGCTCTGTCTTCAACTGTGATGATTCTTGCCTGACGCTTTCTTGTTGCTTCGATCTGTTCGTTGATAACTTCGTCAGTAACTGCATCTATAACCTTAGGAGCTTTGAGTCCCTTATATTCAGGAACATTTACTTCAGGTTTTGTTGTACATGTAGCCTTTAATACAACACCGTCAGCCTTTGAACATGAAACTACTTCCACGTCAGGTCTGTCAACGAGATCAAGCTTTGTTTCTTCAAGAGCCTGTGAAAGTTCCGGACCTACAAGTGCATTTACTGCTGAATCAAAGAATACTTCTTCGCCATAGTATTTTTCGATAAGAGCAAGCGGTGCTTTACCCTTTCTGAAGCCCTTGATCTGGATCTGTCCTTTTTCCTTCTGATAAGCCTTTGTGATTGCAGCGTTGAAGTCTGCAGCACTGATCTCTAATATTAATTCATGTGTATTAACTGATACATTTGTTGATGATTTCAAACTCATTTTAAACGTCCTCCATTTTTTTAAACAACATCTGATTAATTATATCACAATTTTTTATTCATTGCTATAGCAACACATGCTGTTCTATGTTTTTCTTGTTTTATAACACTTTAAGCGGCATAAATTGTAGATAATCACTAGAAATCATCCTGTAATTTATTCCGTCTTGTATCCCTGTAACTGCATTTTTCTGACTGTATCCATGAATATGACCGTAATAACAGTCTTTTATGTTATATCTGAAAAGAACATCCAGAATGTCATAATTGCATGTGCTTCCGTAAACCGGCGGATAATGCATGAATACTACAGGCAAAAGTCCATCTTCAACAGCACCCTTTACAGAAGTTTCAAGTCTCTGTACTTCTCTTGCCATAACCTTCTCATTTTCGGTATCACCGTTTATGCTGACCCATCCTCTGGTTCCGCATATTCCGATGTTCTCGTATCTGAAATGATTATTGAACAGTATATTCAGGGTATCAAAGCTGTTTGCGGAAAAATACTTCTCGATCTTCGTCTTTGTCGCCCACCAGTAGTCATGATTTCCCTTCAGAATAATCTTTTTTCCGGGAAGCGAGTCGATAAACTGAAAATCCTTAAACGAATTTTCAAGTCCCACAGCCCATGAGATATCTCCTGCAAGAACTACGGTATCATCGTCCTTAACTACACTTTTCCAGTTTTTTTCAATTCTTTCTGTATAGTCATCCCAGCCGTTGAAAATATTCATCGGCTTGTCTGAATCAAGCGAAAGATGAAGATCACCTATTGCAAACAATGACATTGAAACGATCCTTTATCAGTTGATGCCGAGAGTTTTAAGAACGTATTCAGGCATGCTGTCAGCTTCGATCGCACCGCTGAAACGAACCGGCTTGTTCTTAAGACTTGCAAGTGATTCAGGGATGCTGATCTTTGAAAGTTCATTGATCTTGTCGACCATTGCATATTCATCATCTGATTTTCCTTCAGGACAAACTGCATCAAGAACGCTTGCACTGAACTTGTAAGGACTTGCTGTTGAAGCGATGACTGTTCTTGTCTCGTCACCGGTTGCTTTTCTGTAGTCCTCATAAACCTTTACGGCAACTGCTGTGTGTGTATCGCAGACATATGAATACTTGTTATATATTGCCTTGATCGTAGCTTTAGTATCGTTGTCATCGCAGAAGCCTGCATAGAATTCTGCACTTATCTTCTTCTTTACATCATCTGATACTTCATATTTTCCGTCCGATGCAAGCTTGCCGAACCATTCCTTTATCTGCTCGTCGTTTCCGTCAGTGAGCATGTAGAGAAGTCTTTCGAGGTTGCTCGAGATAAGGATATCCATTGAAGGTGATGTTGTTGCATAGAACTTTCTGTTTCTGTCATATACACCTGTATTGATAAAATCAGTCAGAACATTGTTTATATTTGAAGCACAGATGAGTTTTCCAAGCGGAAGTCCCATTTTCTTTGCATAGTAAGCAGCGAGAATGTTTCCGAAGTTTCCTGTAGGAACAACTACGTTTATTGTATCGCCGAGCTTGATCTCTCCGTCAGCAGCAAGTGATGCATATGCTGAGATGTAGTAAACGATCTGAGGAACAAGTCTGCCCCAGTTTATTGAGTTTGCACTTGAGAACATAAGCTTGTTGTCATCAAGTGCTTTCTTAACTTCAGGAGAAGTAAATATCTTCTTTACACCGCTCTGGCAGTCATCAAAATTGCCTTTAACTGCACATACGTTTACGTTTGAGCCTTCCTGTGTGGTCATCTGTCTCTTCTGCATTGAGCTTACGCCTGTCTCAGGATAGAATACCATGATCTGTGTTCCTTCAACATCCTTGAAGCCTTCAAGAGCAGCCTTTCCTGTATCGCCTGATGTAGCAACAAGAATTACGATCTTCTTGTCTATGTTGAGCTTCTTTGCAGAAGTTGTGAGGAAATACGGAAGGATCTGAAGAGCCATATCCTTGAAAGCACATGTCGGACCATGCCAGAGTTCAAGCATATATGTTCCGTCAAAAAGATGTGAAAGTTCGTCTATATTTTCAGTTTCAAAATTCTTTGTGCTGTAGGCATTGTCAGTACAGTACTGGATCTCAGCATCTGTAAAATCAGTAAGATATTTTTTAAATACATAAGCTGCTCTGCATGAATAGCTCAGGTCGGAAATATATTTAACTTCATCAAGAGTGAGCTCCGGGATCGATTCAGGAACAAAAAGACCGCCGTCTTCAGAAATTCCCTGTGAAATAGCCTGTGCACTCTGAACTTTTAAATTACTGTTTCTTGTACTTTTGTAAAACATAAGATACTCTCCGTTTCTCCGCAGATAAAAGAAATATAGTTTTCAGACATCATACTCTGCAGCAATAAAAATGCCTGTTTATCATCCGGCAGAATAATATCCGGACATAAAATTTGTTTTCTGCGCTTTTAACATTAAGCAAAAAACAAAAAAATATTCTGATCATTTAAATGAAAGCATTATTTCACAGCCTGACATATCAAAAGCACCCTCATAATATCTCAGGGCATACGGTATATCATTTCTCAGAACGATCTCGGCAATATCAAAGCGTGGCTGTTTTTCAAGCGGTTTGCCGTATGTATACCATGCAGCCGTTCTGAAGATGCGCTGCTTCTTTCTGAAATCCACAGCCTCTGCTCCGGTGACGACACAGTTTTCCTTTCTTGCCTTCACTTCAACAAAAGCTGTCGTATCGCTGTTTTCAGCGATAATGTCTATTTCACCCTTAGGGCAGAAATAATTTCTTACTATGATGCGGTAGCCTTTCTTTTCAAGATAACGGCATACTGCATCCTCGCCCTTACTCCCTACTTCCCTTTTGTTCATAGTACTTTTTCAAAAAGCTCATGCGGTGGATCTCGCTTGGACCATGTTCATCGAGCATCTGATAATGAAGCTTTGTTCCGTATCCTTTGTGCTTTTCAAAGCAGTACTCAGGATACTTCTCAGCCATTTCGAGCATATATCGGTCTCTTGAGACCTTTGCAAGAACAGATGCCGCTGCAATGCTTGCTGAAAGCGCATCGCCCTTTACAACCGATCTGACCTCAATGCTTCCTGTATCAGGACATTTGTTTCCGTCAGCGATAACAAGCTCCGGCGTTGCATTCAGTCCCTCAACTGCTCTTTTCATTGCGAGCATGGCTGCATTCAAAATATTTATTTCTTCAATTTCATCTACAGATGCACGTGCAACGCAGTACGCTCTGGCTTTCTGTGTAATTTCGTCAAACAAAAGTTCTCTTTTCTTTTCTGAAAGCTTTTTGCTGTCGTTTATCCCGTCGATCTTTACCCCGGGATCAAGTATTACTGCGGCGGCAAAAACATCGCCGGCAAGAGGTCCTCTTCCGGCTTCGTCAACTCCGCACAGGAGGCCGTCAGAAAGTTCATTTCTCACAGCCTCATCATAAACATATAGATCATCTGAATTTGTCTTCTGAGTCATGTTTTCACCTCAGTTTTCCGGTGCTTCAAGAGATATAGCACCGATTTTTCCTGCTCTGAATTCATCAAGAAGAGTTATGGCAGCCCTTTCGGTATTTACTATCCCGCCTGAAAGAAGCATTCCGCGCTTTCTTCCAAGCATTTCGAGAAGCTCTCTGCCTGAAGAATCAGAACGTTCCATCTTGTATCTGTTTAAAAGAAGCTCGGGATAATTTTCATTCAGATATTCGAGAAGCATCGATGCCAATGACTCGATGTCAAGAATATCATCCTTGATGGCACCTGTAAAAGCAAGCTTTCTTGCAACAGTCTGGTCATCAAACTTAGGCCACAGAACGCCCGGCATATCAAGCATCTCGATCTCATTTCCGAATTTCACCCACTGTTTTTCACGGGTAACACCCGGTCTGTCCTCGACCTTTGCCTTTTTGCCTCCGGCCATTTTATTTATAAATGATGATTTTCCGACGTTCGGAATACCTACGACCATAACTCTTATCGGACGTCCTACCATTCCCTTGCTCTTTCTGGATTCTATAAGATCCTTTAAAAGCTGATCCTTAAGAGCAGAGCTGAAATTTTTCACGCCCTTTCCTGTTTTGCAGTCCATGGATACAGCCACAATACCCTGATTTTTAAAATAGGATATCCACTTGTCCGTAACGGAATTGTCGGCCATATCACGTTTATTCAGCACGATAAGCCTCGGCTTTCCCTTTGTCATATATCCCATTTCAGGATTGCGGCTTGACATCGGGATCCTTGCATCTAATATTTCGACAACGGCATCAACAAGTGAAAGATTTGCTTTGATACTTCTTCTTGTTCTTGCCATATGTCCCGGAAACCACTGTATTGATTTGATCTCTGTTTCTGACATATAAAAAATCCTGTTCCAATTAAAAATTCAAATTACCAGAACCATGCAAATTTGTCGCCGTAAAGGTCGACATTTTCCTTTGTTCTGTAAAATCTGCAGAATACCTTTCCGACAACATCCTCTTCAGGGATCCAGTCTACAAATGCACTTCTGCTGTCCATGGAATTTATCCTGTTGTCACCCATGACAAATACATATCCTTCAGGAATAGTGATCGGATAATCGGTATGTGAAGGATAATCCTTGTTGGTCGTAGAAGAAGAAATAAAATAATCCTTTGTGAGCTTGTCATCAGGACTTGTTTTTATCTGTTCATTGACCTGTTCACCGTTTACGTAAACAAATCCGTCATCTCTGATATCAAGAAGATCGCCCTCAACTGCAATAACTCTCTTTATCAGAGCTTCATTAAGCTTGTCTGAGGCATCAACTATAACGATATCACCTTTTTTAGGAGTATACAGATGATTGTAAAGCACTCTGTCATCTGTATAAAAATTAGGCTGCATCGAAGGACCATCGACTCTTGCCTGATCAACTACATATTCTCTGAAGCAAAGAAAAACCAGCATGCACAGCAGCACTGTCTCAATCATTTCGCAGACATCATTGATAAGGCTGCCCTTCTTTTCCGGCTTTGTCTCTTCGGATTTTTCCTGAACTGAAGCTATTGCAGCATCTTCGGAAATTTCGGTTTTATCTGCATTTTCTGTCTCAGCTGATGCTGTTTTTTCTTCCATTATTTCTTCATTCATTTTGTTCACCTGCTTTGTTTAATTTATAAATCCAAACTTGTTGAACGGATATACTCTGAACACAACTTTTCCGACTACCTCTTCCTCGGGAATAAATCCGAGTGCGGAATGCTTGCTGTCTTTTGATTCATTTCTGTTGTCGCCGAGAACAAATATTTTGCCCTTTTCAACCGTAACAGGATAGCTTTCAAAAGCACCCATATCTATAGTGGTAAGTGTATTTACAAAATGATCAGCCTTCAGCTCCGGCTCACTTCCGTCGGGACCGGGAACATAGAGCTGTTCATTAAGTTCAACTCCGTCAACTGTGACGATTCCTTTTTCAAAATCGATATCCACTGTCTGCCCTTCAGTCGCAATTACTCGTTTTACGATCAGCTTTCCGGGCTTTCCTGTTTTTTCATTTTTCAGTTTCGGAGTATCAACGATCACTATATCATTCTGTTTTATCTCAGATACAAACGGAACGACTATCACCCTGTCGTTATTTTTGAGTGTAGGCAGCATTGACGGTCCGGAAACATCTGATATTCTGAAAATATATGTGAATATCAGCAAAACCAAAAAAATAGAAAAAATAACAGATTCTATCATATCAAGCAAGTCAGAAAAAAATTTTCTGACTGAAAAATCTTCATTCTGATCCAGTCTGTCTTCTTTCATAATCATTCTCCATTATTCTCCGTTCAAAACGGATCATACGGTCTTTTCATCGGACTAATAGCAAAAAAGGGACTTAAGCGTCCCCTTTTACTATCAGGTATCAGACAATAAAAATTATCTGACAGATTCTTTAACCTTAGCTGCCTTGCCGACTCTGTCACGGAGGTAGTAGAGCTTAGCTCTGCGTACTTTACCTTTTCTGACAATTTCAACCTTGTCAACTACCGGTGCATGAAGTGGGAAAACTCTTTCGATTCCGCAGCCGTGTGCAACACGTCTTACAGTAAATGTTTCACTGATACCGCCGTTTTTCTTAGCGATAACTGTGCCTTCAAATATCTGGATACGATATTTGTCGCCTTCTTTGATTCTTACGTGTACCTTTACAGTATCACCTACTGCAAATGAAGGTACATCTGCCTTCATGCTGTCTTTGCTGATTAATTCAAGTGCATTCATGATTAAAATTCCTCCTGGTTTTTGAATATTCTTACATAGCAGGCAAAACTTTCTATGCAGCGGACTATTCTTTTTAATGTCATTTTATGGCATTAAATCTCGTCAGAAATACCTGACGGTTTTAAATGCTTTATAATCATACCACATAATGAAAATATATTCAAGCCTTTTTTGAAAAAAGACTGAATAAAAAAAGGCATCTTCAAAGCTTCTTTTTTTGATATAACTACTATTTTTATCCGATTTTTCCTCCGCCGACTACAATATCACCATCGTAAAAAACTACGGACTGTCCCGGAGAGACCGCACGCTGAGGTTCATCGAACTCAACTTTCACTCTTCCGTCATCAAGAGGAGAAATAAAAGCCGGAACATCCTTCTGATTATATCTGACTTTCGCCGTAACACGCATCTTCTCTGTAAGCTTTTCCACTGAAATAAGATTTACATCATATGCTGTCAGTTCTGAAGTATACAGATCACTTTCATCTCCGAGAACGACTATATTTGAAGAAGGATCCTTGCTGACAACAAACGCCGTTTTTCCAAGTGCTATCCCAAGTCCTTTTCTCTGACCCGGAGTATAGTAAATGATCCCCTTATGTTTTCCCAGGATCTTTCCGTCCGTATTGGTGAAATCTCCTTCGGATATCGTTTTTTCAGTCCTGCTTTTAATAAACTCAGCATATTTTCCGTCCGGTACAAAACAGATATCCTGACTGTCTGCCTTTCCTGCTGTAACAAGTCCCGACTCTTCAGCTATTTTTCTTATTTCCTGCTTGGTATACGAAAACAGCGGAAACAGCGTATGCTTCAGCTGATGCTGTGTCATGTTGTACAGAACATACGTCTGATCCTTTGACCTGTCCTGAGGTCTTTTCAGAAGATAGCGTCCGGTTTTTTCATCATATTCCTTTAATGCATAGTGTCCTGTAGCTATATAGTCAAACCCTCTTTCAAGAGCCTCATCCAGCATTTTCCCGAATTTTATATACTTATTGCACTCGATACACGGATTCGGAGTTCTTCCCTCCAGATAACATTCAACAAAATCATCCGTAACATGCTTTTTAAAATCTTCCCTGAAATCAAGAACAAAATGCTCTATTCCAAGCTTCTCAGCCACACTCGCAGCATCAGCGATATTTTTCTCAGTTCCGCCCTTCTTCATTTCATCACACGATATCTCATCATCACTGAACATAATAACAGTCGCCCCTGCGACCTCATACCCCTCATCCATCAAAATCCGAGCCGCAGCCGAACTGTCCACTCCCCCGCTCATTCCTGTCAAAACCTTAGCCATTATAAAATTTTCCTTTCTGATCCTTTTTTATGCTCACCCGGCAAACCACATGCATATACATGCGAAGGTGCAGGGTGACCGCAAAACCCTGCTTTCCATCACCCTGCACCTTATCTAAAATCTAAAATCCATAACAAAAAACAAAATAAAACTTTAAACAATCAAACTAACAAACTCCATCAGATCCTTAACTGCAGCATCCGCGATCCCTTTATTTCTCTCCCAGTCCTCACTGAAAAGCTCATCGTACACAAACGCCGTATAAAATCCGGCATCCGCAGCATTTTCAATGCAGTGTGCAGAATCATCAACAACCGCAGTCTCACAAGGGTCAGTTCCGAGAAGCGCACAAGCCTTCTCAAAGAACCCCTTCTCATCCTTTTTAACTCCGGTTTCCGCACAGGAAACAATAAACTCAAACCTCTCAAGTATCCCGAATCTCTTCAGTACAGCTTCCGTAAGCGCTCTGTAATTAGCAGTTGCAATACAGTATCTGATACCTTTTTTATCAAGAATATCAAGCACCTCGATCACATACGGCTTCAGAGGTATCTCCGATTCATATTTTGATGATACAGTTTTTTCTATCTCAGCAATAATATCCTCAGCCGATTTCTTTACACCCATTTTTCTAAAATGCTCAGCTGCTTCCATAACACTGTACTTTTTCATTTTATCGGACAATTCAGGATCCGATAAAGGATCCACTCCGTTGTTCAGAAGAAGCTGCCTGTCTGCATCCTCCCATACTCCCATGGAGTCGATAAGTGTTCCGTCAAGATCGAATATTATTCCTTTTATCATATTGTACTTTCCTTAAAGCGATTTTGTAATTCCGACTTTTGTTCTGTAATCAAGTTCCACAGGCTGTACTTTATCCATTGCCACTCCGTAAATATCCGTAGACAGAGCTTCAAGCTCAGCACATCTTCTTGTAACAGCATTTATTTCGCTTAATTTTGCAAGTGATGTTGCAAGCGGTATCCTTGATTTTCCCTTTGCAATATTGAGGATATCAGTACCTCTTTCGTTTATCGCAAGAATTCTTCCGTACAGAGGCGGTGTAGTTGTATCATCCTTTGTAATTCCGAGAAGACAGTTCATAAGAATTCTTCTTATTCTTGACATCGTGTATCTCTTTGTCTTGATGGCATTCATCATTTCATTTACCGTAGATGCCGTTCTTGCTTCATAGATCCTGTGTTCAAGACCCTGCGCTACATCAGGTACATTTCTGAGCTCTATCGGAGTCATCATTCTCATCTTGTAGAGAATAGCCTTTTCAAGATTTGCAACATTTGCAGTTCTGCCTTCCTTTACTGCAAGTGACAAAGCCTCATACATAGGCTCCGGCATAAGATCCGAATAAGCATTTTCCTTAACATTCTGTCTGATAAATGATGCACTCGCAAAATTACAGATAATGTCAGGCTGATCATGTCCTGCATTTTTTCTTGCTATTGTAAAAGGTGTGATCTTTGAATTCAGGTATGAAGTAGCCTTGATGTATTCAATTGCAAGAAGATTGTTGGCTCCTTCAAAAATATCGCCTACCTGTCTGCCGTATTTCTGCGTAGCAAGCTGCTGAATCGCTGCAGGATATGTCATTCCGCTCTCCATAAGAGTTCTGAGCTCTGTTGTGTTTTCAAAAGAAAGACTTGCCTGAACAGCTGAAAGAATTTTGTTCATATCTCCGCTCTCGCTTCCGAACGAAACCTCGTCTATACAGCCCATTGAATTGAGTATGTACATTGCGCCTCTCGCAAAACCTTCAGCACCTGACAGAGCATATGCAACAGGAAGCTCGATAACGAGGTCAGCACCGCACCTGACTGCAGCCCTTGCTCTTTCGAACTTGTCAATTATCGCAACATCTCCGCGCTGAACAAAGTTTCCGCTCATTACTGCAACAATATGAGTGGCACCGTTCTCACGTGTTTTCTGTATGTGATACATATGACCGTTGTGGAACGGATTGTATTCACAAATAATGCCTGATATCTTCATTAAAGTGATACCCCCTATTTTTGGTTATTGATTGTTTATTTTTTGTTTAAAAAGCAGATTTTTATAAAAAGGTCTTGCAATTTCTCTATAATGGTATATAATTAATTAGTAAACTTTGACCGAAAAAAATCAATATTATATTTCGGCAAAATTAACAAATCTCAAAAGTGAAAGGAAATTGATAAGAATGAAAATTCTCGTAATCAATGCCGGAAGTTCATCACTTAAATATCAGCTTATCGATATGACAGATGAATCCGTTATCGCAAAAGGAAACTGTGACAGAATAGGAATCGACGGACATATGTCCCATAAAAAACAGGACGGCAGCAAATTTGAATTTGACTGTGCATTTCCTACTCACACAGAAGCTTTCGAAAAGCTCGTTGAAGTTCTTACAACAGGCGAAACTGCAGTTATTTCATCAATGGCTGAGATCTCAGCAGTTGGTCACAGAATAGTACAGGGTGCTGAAGTATTCTCCAAGACCTGCATCGCAACTGACGAAGTAATCGACAAGATCGACAGCCTTGCTGAACTTGCTCCTGTTCACAACCACGCTCATGCACTTGCTCTCAGAGCATGCAAGAAGGTTATTCCTGAAGGTGTTAAACAAGTCGTTGTATTTGATACCGGATTCCATCAGACAATGCCGAGAAAAGCATATATGTTTGGTGTTCCTTACGAATGCTACACCGATTACCATGTTCGTAAATACGGCTTCCATGGTACATCACATCGTTTTGTTACCGCAGCTCTCGCTGAAGCACTCGGAAAGAACATCGAAGATCTTAAGATCGTTTCATGTCATCTTGGAAACGGCTCATCAATAACAGCTGTTGAAGGCGGAAAATCAATCGATACAACAATGGGATTTACTCCTCTTGACGGTCTTATCATGGGAACAAGATGCGGTGCTATCGACGCTTCTGCTGTTACATACCTCATGGACAAATTAAACCTCACACCTTCACAGATGAGCGACTATCTTAACAAGAAGTCAGGCTTCCTCGGTGTATCAGGTCTTTCAAGCGACAACCGTGACATCACAGACGCTGTTGCAAAGGGTGACCTCAGAGCTACCATCACATCTGAAATGCTCGCATATCAAATCCAGAAATACATCGGTGCATTTACTGCAGCAATGAACGGTATCGACGCTGTTATCTTCACAGGCGGTATCGGTGAAAACGCTCCTGAAGTTCGTGCAGAAGTTTGTCAGAACATGTCATACTTCGGAATCGAAATCGACAGCGAAGCTAACAAGGTTCGCGGTCAGCTCAAGAAGATCTCAACAGAGAATTCAAAGGTTCAGGTCTGGGTCGTTCCTACAAACGAAGAACTTCTCATCGCACGTGACACACTTGCACTCGTTGAGGGTTAATTACCGAATAGCCTATCGTTTATTATATCACATCGCATAACAAAAAACAATAGACAATTCACCAAAATAATGTTTCATACTTATTACGTTTGGCATCAAGTCTTCGCTGATTTTCACAACAGCGAAGACTTTTTTTGTGTAAATCATAATGATTAGATATATTTTATTCAAAGCTCTGTGTTTTTCAAAGCTCTGCTTTTAACAAGCAGAGGCGATCCGCCGAATCGGTTCCCGCTCAGTCGGAGATTGTACTCCGACTGAGCGGGAAGATAGAACCCGCCGCCTGCAGAGGCAT